>NZ_JBGCCO010000004.1:0-343152 GCF_041262605.1 Kitasatospora sp. GAS1066B | reverse complement strand
GATCCACCCCGAAGGGCTTCACCGTTCGACTTGCATGTGTTAAGCACGCCGCCAGCGTTCGTCCTGAGCCAGGATCAAACTCTCCGTGAATGTCTTCCCGGCAGTGCTTAATTAAAAGCCCGGGTCCACACCCGCGTTGAGCGGCACGACAACCACCGGAATAGGGTGACCTCGTGCACTGCGTCCTCGCTAGTGTTTTACTTCAAAAGGAATCTCCAACCCCGATCAAATGACCGAGGCCGGGGATGTCAACATATCTGGCGTTGACTTTTGGCACGCTGTTGAGTTCTCAAGGAACGGACACTTCCTTCAAGCCGCTCTCGCAAGCTCTCCGGGCGCTTCGTTCTTTCGTGTTTCCAGCTTATCAGATCCGGCTCAGTGCCTTTTCCGACTTCCTGGCTGGCCAGGTCCGCCTTTTCTGCGGCGACCGCCACTCTACCGTATTTCCGGACATGGTCCGGACCACACAAATTCCAGAAGGAAGTAAGCGAGGTTGGAAATCAGTAAATGTGATGGTCGCTCCGAACGGGTTCGGGCCGGCCTCTCGGCTGCCCCTTGCGTCCGTCCGGTTCAGGCGACTCGGTCTACCTTAGGCCAGCCAGGCAGCCCCGTCAAACACCGAGGGGCCAGATCTGACCAGATCTGGCCCCTCTAGGTGGTTCTCGCAGCTCAAGTACCGTGCACTTCAAGCCACCTGACGCGTTCCCAGCACCGTCCCAGATGACAGGGCGTCAGTTTCCGAGCTCGACAGCGGCAAGGTTCCGCTTGCCACGACGGAGCACCAGCCAGCGGCCGTGCAGCACGTCGGCCGTGGTCGGCACGGCGTCCTCGTCGGCCAGCTTGGTGTTGTTGAGGTACGCCCCGCCCTCCTTCAGCGTGCGTCGGGCGGCCGAGCGGCTGGGGGCCAGGCCCACCGCGACCAGCAGGTCGGCGATCGGGAGCAGCTCCGTCACCGCGGCCTTGGGCACCTCGCTCAGCGCGGAGGCCAGCGTCTCCGGCTCCAGATCGGCGAGGTCGCCCTGGCCGAACAGGGCCTTGGAGGCGGCGACCACGCGCTCGTACTGCTCGGCGCCGTGGACCAGCGTGGTCAACTCCTCGGCCAGTGCACGCTGGGCGAGGCGGGCCTGCGGGCGATCGACGGTCTCCCGCTCCAGTTCCTCGATCTCCTCCTTCGAGCGGAAGCTGAAGATCCGCAGGAAGTTGGAGACGTCCCGGTCGTCCGCGTTCAGCCAGAACTGGTAGAAGGCGTACGGCGTGGTCAGCGTGGGGTCGAGCCAGATCGTGCCGGTCTCCGTCTTGCCGAACTTGGTGCCGTCCGCCTTGACGATCAGCGGAGTGGCCACCGCGTGCACGGAGTTGCCGTCCGCCTTGCGGATCAGCTCGGTGCCGGCCGTGAGGTTGCCCCACTGGTCACTGCCGCCGGTCTGCAAGGTGCAGCCGTAGCGGCGGTTGAGCTCCAGGAAGTCGTTGCCCTGGAGGATCTGGTAGCTGAACTCGGTGTAGCTGATGCCCGCGTCGGAGTTGAGCCGCCGGGCGACGGCCTCCTTGGCGATCATGCTGTTGACCCGGAAGTACTTGCCGATGTCGCGCAGCAGGCTGATCGCGGACAGCTCGGAGGTCCAGTCGAGGTTGTTGACGATCCGGGCCGCGAACTCGCCCTCGAAGTCGAGGAAGCGCTCGACCTGGCTGCGGACCCGGTCCACCCAGCCGGCTACCGTCTCAGGGGCGTTCAGCACCCGCTCGGCGGTCGGCTTGGGATCGCCGATCAGACCCGTCGCGCCGCCGACCAGGCCGAGCGGGAAGTTCCCGGCGTTCTGGATCCGGCGCATGGTGAGCAGCTGCACCAGGTTGCCGAGGTGCAGGCTCGGCGCGGTCGGGTCGAACCCGCAATAGAAGGTGACCGGGCCGTCCGCGAACGCCTTGCGCAATGCGTCCTCGTCGGTGGACAGGGCGATCAGCCCACGCCACCGCAGCTCGTCGACGATGTCCGTCACGGTCACGCTTCTCCTCGGTCGGGCCGGGCCGCTGCTGGTGACGGGTCCGGCGATCAGGTTCGTGAGGCTCCCAGCGTGTCTGAGGGTACGCGGTTCGCGCTAGCCGGTTTTACTCGCGGACCGGCGGCGCGGGGTGTGTGCCCGGTACGGGCTGACGGACGGATCGCCGTGGATCCAGAACCGCCAGGGGATGTCGCCGGCGGTGGAGACGCCCGTGCGCGGTCCGCTGCGGATCAGTTCGGCCGGTGGCGGCGTGCCGGGCAGTAGGCGGATTACGGGGCCGTCGACCACATCCTCGCCGTCCTGGCTCCGGTCGACGCCGAGGGCCATGGCGAGGCGGGCCGGTCCCTGGGCGAGATCGTGGTCCCGGCGGCTGGTGGGGCGGCGCCTGCGGGCCTGCTCCACTCCCCCGGTCACCTCGCCGGCCCGCAGCAGGACTCCGCCGGGGTGCAGGGCAGGACCGCAGACCAGGTTGAGGCAGTAGTGCATGCCGTAGGTGAAGTAGACGTACGCGTGGCCGGGCGGGCCGAACATCACGGCGTTGCGCGCGGTCGGCCCGCGGAAGGCGTGCGAGGCGGGGTCGTCGGGTCCCGTGTAGGCCTCGACCTCGGTCAGCCGGAGTTCGACGGTGCCGGTGGGGAGGGTGCAGCTCAGCCGCCGGCCGAGCAGTTCGGGGGCGACCTCGCTGGCGGGTCGGTCGAAGAACGAGCGCGGCAGCGGTGCGGGACGCTCCCCCGGCGCGGCGGGCGCGGTGGCTGCGTGGTCGGGCGCGGCGGTCGGCGCGTTCATGGGCGCATCGGTAGGCACGATGCCGAGCGTAGCCCGGGGTGTCGCCGGCGCCCCACGCGCGGCCACGGGGTGGCCGCTGAGCGGGGAAATTGCGTTGTCGGGCAAGGGGCTTGGCGGTCAGAGTGGTTGGGTCCGCCACGGCGGCGGCGACGGCCTGGAAGGTGTCCGGAATGCGCAACACACTGGTGCTGAACGCGAGCTACGAGCCGCTGTCGACGGTGTCCCTGCAGCGTGCGGTGGTGCTGGTACTCCAGGACAAGGCCGTGGTGGAGCAGGCACATCCGCTGCGCGTGATGCGGGCCACCGGTGTGTCCGTGCCGGTGCCGCGGGTGATCAGACTCCAACGGTACGTGCGGGTGCCGTTCCGACAACGGGCGCCGTGGTCGCGGCGGGGCGTGCTGGTCCGGGACCAGCACGTGTGCGCCTACTGCGGGCGGCGGGCGACCACGGTGGACCACCTGGTGCCGAGGTCGCGCGGCGGTGCCGACAGCTGGCTGAACACGGTGGCCGCGTGCGCCGAGGACAACCAGCGCAAGGCCGACCGGACGCCGGAGCAGGCCGGGATGACCCTGCTGCGTCGGCCCTTCGAGCCGACGCCGGAGGCCTCGCTGATGCTGGCGCTGGGCCTGCGGGCCGGGGAGGCCGGCGAATTGGCCGCCTGGCTGCCGCGCGCGGCACAGCTGAGCGGCGGCTCGGTGAGCGGCGCTCTGGCGGCCGGCGGGGCGGTCGCCGTCGCCTGAGCGGAGCGGGCCGAGGCGAGCGCGCTGGGGGATCGCGCTGGGGGCTCGGCTGAGCGGTCCGGTGGGCCGGCCTGATCGGGGGACAGGCCGGCCCACCGGGTTGATCACGGGCGGTGCGCCCCGGGTCAGCCCTTGGCCTGGTAGGCGCTCGCGGTGCCGAAGGTGGCCGAGTGGCCGGGTACGGCGATCACCCGGTCGTCGCCGATCAGCACCCGGCCCGAGGTGAGCAGCGAACCGGTGTTGTGCGGGAAGCCGCCGCCGACGCTCTCCTGACCGCTCGTCAGGGCGAAGCGGCTCAGGTGGGCGGGCTGGTCCAGGCGCTCCTCGGCCGCCAACACCAGCGAGCCGCCGTCCAGGCCGACCGCGGCCACCGAGCCCTTCTCGCTGACACCGGTGTGCCAGAGCTGCTTTCCGCTGCTCAGGTCGTAGGCGACCACCGAGGTCGCACCGCCGGGCACGGCCACGGTCGTGACCATGGTGTGGCCCTGGAAGAAGACACCCGGCAGCGGGTCGAAGGTGCCCTGGGCAACGTTCAGCCGGCCACCGCCGTTCGGGTCGGTGACCGGGATGGTGACGGCCGGGTCGCCGGTCTGGCCCCAGGCGAGCAGCTTGTCGTCGGTCGGCTGGTCGCCGGTGGTGAGCATCACGGCCGGCTCGGCGGAGAGCACGGTGGCGGTCTTGGGCTGGCTGGGCAGGCCCTTGGCCCAGAGCACCTTGCCGTCGGCCGCGCCCAGGGCGACGGCCTGGTCGGTGGGGCTGCTGTCGACGCAGGCGCTGTGCACCAGCACGGTGGCGCCGGCGGCGCTGCCGGAGAGCGTGCAGAACTTGCCCTGCCCGGCGTACTGCCAGGCGTCCTGGCCGTTGGCGGCCGACCAGGCGCTCACCTTGTCGTCACCGACCGCGATCACCTTGTCGTCGGTGACGGCGACCTGGGCCGTGTACGGGTTGGTGCCGGAGAGCGGCTTGGTCCAGGCGACCTTGCCGGCCTTGGTGTCGACGGCGGCGAGCAGGGCGCAGGGGCTCTTCGGGTCGGCCTGGGTGTGGAAGAGCACGCCGCCGATGCCGGCGGAGTTGACGGTGGGCGAAAGATCGCACGGGGTGACGCCGGCGGTGGGGGCGTCGAGGTTCCAGGTGGGCTTGCCGGTCGCCAGGTCGTAGGCGTGCACGCCGCTGCCGTCGGCGCGGACCATGGCGGTGGGGAGCAGCCAGCTGCCGACCAGCGTGTCGTCGGTGCCGGCCGGCGGGGCGGTGGCGGGCTGGGCGGCCCAGATCTTGTTGTGGGCGACCGCGAATCCCGGGTCGGCGACGGGGGCCGAGGGGGCGGCGTGATGCGTGCTGCCGCCGCTGGTGGCGACCACACCGGCGGTGACCAGGACGCCGAGGGCGGCGACGCCGGCGGCGACCCGGATCAACAGGGTCCGGCCGCCCGGGGCGCCCTCGGTGGCGAGCACCGTACCGAGGGCGCCCTGGGCGGCGGTGCGGGCGCGGTCGAGCAGCGAGCCGCCGGCGGCGGCGTCGGACACGGCGCCGGCGGAGCCTGAGGCGCTCTCGGCTGCGGCGGCGTCGAGTGCGGCGACGTCGGGCTCGCCGTCGAGAGCGGGCACCGGCGGCATGGTGGCCGTGGCGAACGGGTCGGCGTAGGGCGGTTCCTCAGGGGCCGCCGGATACGCCCCTGTGGCGTCGGTCTGGTAGCCGAACTCTGCGGTCGGCTGGTACTGCTGCTGGTCCGGCCACTGCCAGGGTTGCTCGGCCGGGTACGTCTGCTCGGCGGGGTACGCCTGGTCCGTCGCGTACGTCTGCTCCGTGGCGTACACCTGCTCGCCCGGGTACGGCTGCTGCTGCGGGTAGGTGTGCTGCTGCGGTTGCTGCTGGGGCGTGCCGTAGGGCTGTTGCTCGGTCGGGTACCAGGTCTGCTGGTAGTCGTAGCCGCCGGGATCGGTCCCGCCGCCCTCCTGGGGGTACCCCTGGTCGGAGGCTGGGGGGTAGTCCTGAGCCATGCGTTCCGTCCGTCCCGACTGCGTACACCGAACGGCCAGCATCTCACGCCGCCCGCGCGCACCGGTCGGCCAAGGCGGTCACGGGGGCCGCCATGGCCGACCGGGGGGCGCGGTTCGGTCAGTTGGGTCGGTTCAGTTCGGTCGGTTCAGCTCGGTCAGATCGGTCGGTTCGGTCGGCTCGGTCAGTTCGGTCGACGAACCGTCAGGTCTGGTGACCGAACTCTCAGGTGCGGTGACCGAACCGTCGGGTCCGTCGACCGAACCGTCAGCCCTGCTGGGTGAGCGCCTGGTCGATCCTGGCCGCCAGTTGGAGGTCCAGGTCGGTCACGCCGCCCGCGCTGTGGGTGGCGAGCGTGAAGGTCAGGGTGCGCCAGCGGATGTCGATGTCGGGGTGGTGGTTCATCGCCTCGGCGGCCTCGGCGACCGCCACGACCACGCGGATCGCGGCCGGGAAGTCGGTGGCGTCGGCGGTCCGGGTGATCGCCTCGCCCTGGCGGCGCCAGCCGGTCAGTCGGGCCAGTCCGGTGGTGATCTCGTCCTCGGTGAGGAGGGGGCTGCTGCTCATCGCGTCGCTCCAGCTCGGATGGGTCCCCCCGGAGCAACCGATGCTAGCGACTGACGCTGCGTCAGGTCAGCAGCAGCTTGGTCACGGCGGCGAGACCGACCACCACGATCAGCCCGCGCAGCGCGGCCGGCGGCAGTCTGCGGCCGACCTTGGCGCCGATCACGCCACCGAGCGCCGAGCCGACCGCGATCAGCAGGGCCGCCAGCCAGTCCATCGAGGCGGTGAACATGAAGAAGATCGCGGCGACGGCGTTGACGATCAGCGCGAGCACGTTCTTGACCGCGTTCATCCGCTGCAGGTCGTCGCGGAGCAGCATGCCCATCAGCGCGAGCATCAGCACACCCTGCGCGGCGCCGAAGTAGCCGCCGTAGACGGCGGAGCAGAAGATCCCGGCCACGAGCAGCGGGCTGCCGTCCGGGTGCGTGACCTCGCCGCCGCGCGCCGCCACCGCGCGGGCCACCCGCGGCTGGATCACCACCAGGACCAGGGCCAGCAGGATCAGCACCGGCACGATCGCGTCGAAGGCCTTGCTGGGCAGCTTGGTGAGCAGGAAGGCACCGAGCAGGCCGCCGAGCAGTGCGGCGGCACCGAGCCGGATCAGCCGCCCCTTCTGGTCCGCGAGTTCGCGCCGGTAGCCGATCGCACCACTGACCGAACCGGGCACCAGGCCCAGCGTGTTGGAGACATTGGCGGTGACCGGGGGCAACCCGATCGCCAGCAGGACCGGGAACGTGATCAGCGTTCCCGACCCCACGATGACGTTGATGGTTCCCGCGCCCATGCCGGCCGCGAAGACCGCCAGTCCTTCCCATGGAGTCATTGACTCGTCCCTACTCTCGCGTGTCCGCCCCCGTCAGGGTGGCGGCGCTCGCGATCATGCCGGACGGTGGGCCGAGCGCCCAGCCGGTTCCATGATGAGAGACGAGACCTGAGACGACTTGGGCACCTCGCGGCCCGGACCGATCAACCTGGGCCGGTCAGTCCGAGCCGATGACTCCAGGCCGATGACTCCGGCCGGTCAGTCCGAGCCGATCACTCCGGGTCGATCTGCGGGTACTCCCGAGGCGGGGTGACCCGGGGGCGGGCCGAGCCGGTCTGGTCGGTGTCCACCGGGCGCGGGCCGTTGGCCGGACCGACCGAACGGCTGCCGTTGCCGTCCGCCACCGGCTGCTTGGTCAGGTTCGGGCCGACGCTCGACCCCGCGCCCTGGCCGCCGCCCTGCCCGCCCATCCCGCCGAAGGCGCCGCCGATGCCCTTGAGCGCGTCGCCCACCTCGCTGGGGATGATCCAGAGCTTGTTGGCGTCGCCCTGGGCCAGCTGCGGCAGCGTCTGCAGGTACTGGTAGGCGAGCAGCTTCTGGTCCGCGTCGCCGTCGTGGATCGCCTCGAAGACGGTGCGGATCGCCGCCGCCTCACCGTCGGCCTTGAGCACCGCGGCCTGCGCCTCACCTTCGGCACTGAGCACCGCGGCCTGCTTCTCACCTTCGGCGCGCAGGATCGCCGCCTGCCGCTGGCCCTCGGCGGTGAGCACGGCCGCGCGCTTGTCCCGCTCTGCGCGCATCTGCTTCTCCATCGAGTCCTGGATGGAGGTCGGCGGCTCGATCGCCTTCAGCTCGACCCGGTTGACCCGGATCCCCCACTTGCCGGTGGCCTCGTCCAGCACCCCGCGCAGCCCCGCGTTGATCACCTCACGGGAGGTCAGGGTGGACTCCAGGTCCATCGAGCCGATGATGTTGCGCAGCGTGGTGACCGTGAGCTGCTCGATGGCCTGGATGAAGCTGGCCACCTCGTAGGTGGCCGCTCGGGCGTCGGTCACCTGGTAGTAGATGACGGTGTCGATGTTCACCACCAGGTTGTCCTGGGTGATCACCGGCTGCGGCGGGAACGGCACGACCTGCTCGCGCAGGTCGATCCGGTTGCGGATGGTGTCGATGAACGGCACCACGATGTTCAGGCCCGCGTTGAGCGTGCGGGTGTATCGGCCGAACCGCTCCACGATCGCCGCACTCGCCTGCGGGATCACCTGGATCGTCCGGATCAGCGCGATGAACGCCACCACAACCAGAACGATCAACACGATGAGGACGGGTTCCACAGTGTCTCCCCTGGACAACCTGCATGACTCGGACGACTGGTGGGCCGGGACGGCCGACTAGTCGACCAGGGCGGTAGCGCCCTGGATTTCGACGACATCCACCTGTTGGCCGGGCTCGTAGACCCGGTCCGGGTGCAGCGCCCGGGCCGACCAGATCTCGCCGTTGAGCTTGATCCGCCCGCCCTCGTGGTCCACCCGCTCCTGCACCGTCGCCCGGGCTCCCGGCAGCGCCTCGATCCCCATCCGGACCCGCGGCCCCCGGTCGAGCTTGCGGTAGGCGATCGGCCTGACCACCACCAGCATGGCGACCGAGACGACGAGGAAGGTGACGAACTGCCAGACCACACCCGCCCCGACCCCGGCGACGATCGCGGCGCCGACGGCGCCGAGCGCGAACAGCCCGAACTCCGGCAGCACCGTGATCGCCAGCGGTATGCCCAGACCGACGGCGACCAGGAGCCACCACAACCAGCTGTCCACAGGCCCATCCTAGGGAGGAAACGAAGTCCTGAGGGTGGGTTCCCGCAGGTGGATGGGCGGAAACCGGTCAGTCGTTCTGACCAATTCCCCGTGGTCGCCCACGCGATCGGGCACCCGGGTCGGGCGAGGGGGTCGCGCCGGGGTCAGCCGAGCGGCAGGCCCTGGGCCGACCAGCGGTCACCGTGGCGCTCCAGGGTGAGCGGCAGGCCGAAGCAGAGCGAGAGGTTGCGCGCCGTCAGCTCGGTGTCGATCGGGCCGGCCGTGAGCACCTTGCCCTGACGGATCATCAGCACGTGGGTGAAGCCGGGCGCGATCTCCTCGACGTGATGGGTGACCATCGCCATCGCGGGCGCGTACTCGTCCTGGGCCAGCGCGCCGAGCCGGCGCACCAGGTCCTCGCGGCCGCCGAGGTCCAGGCCGGCCGCGGGCTCGTCGAGCAGCAGCAGCTCGGGGTCGATCATCAGGGCGCGGGCGATCAGGGTTCGCTTGCGCTCGCCCTCGGAGAGGGTGCCGAAGCGGCGGTCGTCGTAGCCGCCCATGCCGAGCCGGTCGAGCAGCAGCAGGGCCCGTGACGTGTCGGTGGTCTCGTAGGTCTCCTGCCAGGTGGCCGTCATGCCGTAGGCGGCGGTCAGCACCGTCTGCAGTACGGTCTGCTCGCGCGGGATCCGCTCCAGCATCGAGGCGCCGGCCAGGCCGATCCGCTGGCGCAGCTCGAAGACGTCGACCGAGCCGAGCTTCTCGCCGAGCACCGCGACCGTGCCGCTGGTGGGGTGCAGGTAGCTGGCGGCGACCTGGAGCAGCGTGGTCTTGCCGGCACCGTTGGGCCCGAGGATCACCCAGCGCTCGCCCTCGGCGATCGACCAGGAGACCTGGCTGATCAGTGCGCGGCCATCACGGACCACGGAAACGTCAACCAGCTCCAGCACGTCGCTCATGCCCAACGCCTTCCCCATTACAGTTTCTTCGGCCGTCCGGGGCCCTGCGCAGCGGGGTCCTGCGCGTAGGAGACCTCGGGGTGCGGTCCACTCATGTCGACAAGTCGGTGCCGGCGGGCAGCCTACTCCGCCGGCCGGGTGGGCAGGGAGGGGGTGCGGCTGCTCGCAGCACAGGGCAAACCTACGCCACGCGGGTGGCCGCGTTGTCCGTAGGCTGGCGGGATGCCGCTGACTCCTGCCCAGAATCCGTCCGTCGATCCCTTCGCCGAGCCGCGATCCGCGCGGCTGACCGCCTGGGGCAACTCGCTGCTGGCCGGCTTCGCGCCACCGGACCACGTGGTGGAGGAGGTGGTCGGCGAGGACGAGCGGCACCGGGTGGTCGGGCTGCCCGGCGATGTCGAGGGCGAGCAGCACGCGCTGAGCTGGGCGCTCGGACGGCTACGGGTGCTCGGCGTCAAGGGGCTGCGCCTGGCACTGCCGTCCGAGGGGCACCCGCTGGGGCTGACCGGGCCCGCCGCGTTCAACGTCGCGGCGCTGACGGTGGGCGAGGCGGTGCTGGCGGTCGGGGTGCCGGTCGGCTTCGTCCCCGAGATCGAGGTGTACGGCCCGCCCGGCGACCAGTCGGCCACCGTGCTCTGGCGCTGCCACGAGGTGCACGAGGCACCGCCGGCCGACGTCCCCTCGCTGTCCGAGGCCGAGCGCGAACTGGCCGACGGGCTGCGCGAGGCGACCGTCCTGCTCTCGCGGCTGGACGTGGCCGGAGCCGGCCCGGAAGCGCTGAAGGCCCTGGAGCAGTACCGCCGACGCGGGCACAGCAAGCTGCTGGCCCCCGGCTACCCACCGCGCGCGGTGCGGGTGCTGGAGTCGGCGCGGCAAGTGTCGGCACTCCTGGCGATCGCCGCCGAGAGCCACGGCGCGGCGGTGAGCGCCGCCGAGATGGCGGCCCGGGCGGCGGTACTGACACCCCTGCGCCGCACGGCGCGCCGGGCGCAGGTGGCGGCGTACAACGCGCTGGTGGACGAGCGGGAGTAGGCCCGTCGGCCCGTCCTGCCATGGGCTCGTGCGCCTCGCCTGATTGGGAGAGCGGGCGGGGTGCACGCCCCATAGCCTGGTACTGAAGGGGTGGGTCCAGCCCAACTCAGGAGGCGATGGCCGTGCGCCACTGCCCTGCCGTGATCGCCGCGTCGCTGTGCGCGGCCGCGTTAGGCGCGGTCGCCGCCGGCTGCTCCTCCGGAACGGTCACCACCACACCGGTCTCCTCCGCCCGCGCCACAGCCTCGGCCTCCGCACCCGGTTCGACGTCGACGTCGAGCGCGGCCGCGCAGGCGCAGGTGGGTGACACCCTGGAGCTGGCGGGGACGGAGGCCGGCGCGCGGATGGCGGTGACGGTGACCCAGGTGGTGGACCCGGCCCAGCCGGCGGACCAGTTCTCCAGCCCGAGCCCCGGGCAGCACTTCGTGGCGGTCCAGTTCCGGCTGAACAACATCGGGACGACCGGCTACTCGGACAGCCCGTCCAACGGCGCCCAGTTGATCGACACGAGCGGGCAGGGCTTCAACGCAGCGATCACGGACACCACCACGGCAGGGCCCGCGTTCCCGGCCGGCGTTCACATCGCCCCCGGCGGCACCGCATTGGGCTTCATCACCTTCCAGGTCCCGGACACCTCCACCGTGGCGAAGGTCCAGTTCACGCTGGCCTCCGGCTTCGCCCAGCAGACCGGGCAGTGGAACGTTCCCGCTTCCTCCGGCGCGACCGCGACCTCCGTCCCGAGCAGCGCCCCGCCCGCGACGGCTCCGGGCTCACCCGGCGCAGCCGCCACACCCGGCACGTCGTCAGCAACGGACCCCCAGCAGGTGGTGACGAACTACTTCGCCGCCGTCAACGCACACGACTTCGCCACGGCGTGGGCGCTCGGCGGCAAGAACCTGGCCCACGACTACCAGTCCTTCGTCGCCGGCTTCTCGACGACCTCTCTCGACACCCTGACCGTCACCGGCGTCCAAGGCGGCACGGTGACCGTCCAGCTCGACGCCACGCAGACGGACGGCAGCCACCACCTCTTCGTGGGCAGCTACACCGTCCAGAACGGAGTCATCACAGGCGCGAACGTCGCGCAGCAGTGAGCGCGGCGCGGCGTAGGGCGCCGTCCGCCTGTCACTGACCTACGCCAGGTCGCCGTGGCGGACGGCCCAGAGGGCGGCCTGGGTGCGGTCGGCGAGGTCGAGTTTCATGAGGATGTTGGAGACGTGTGTCTTGACCGTCTTCTCGGAGAGGTTGAGGCTGCGGGCGATCTCCCGGTTGGAGCGGCCGTCGGCGATGTGGCCGAGCACCTCGCGCTCGCGCTCCGTCAGGGTCCCGCCCCGGCCCTGTGGGGCGCGTGGGGCGTCGTCGGCGAGCAGGGCGCCGGCCAGCTCGGGCTGGAGGAGCACGTGTCCGGCGTGCACCGAGCGGATCGCGCCGGCCAGCGCCTCGGGGTCGACGTCCTTGTACACGTAGCCGGCGGCGCCCGCGCGCAGCGCCGGGACCACGGTGCGGTGTTCGGTGAAGCTGGTGACGATCAGCACCCGGGCCGGGTTGCCCTCGGCCTTGAGTCGCTTGAGCGCCTCGAGGCCGTCCACGCCGGGCATCTTGAGGTCCATCAGGACCACGTGCGGGGCCAGTTCCTGGGCCTTTGTCACGCCCTCGGCGCCGTCCGCGGCCTCGCCGACCACCTCGATGTCGTCCTGGACCTCCAGGAAGGTGCGCAGGCCGCGGCGGACCACCTGGTGGTCGTCGACCAGCAGGACGCGGATGGGTGTTGACGGACTCTCAGGCACCGGGGACCTCCAGTTCGATGACCGTACCGCGTCCCGCGGCCGAGGTGAGGGTGAGCCGTCCGCCGACACTCTGCGCGCGGTCACGCATCGAGACCAGCCCGAGGTGGCGCCCGGCCTCGCGGACCGCGTCCGGGTCGAAGCCGCGCCCGTCGTCGGCGACGGTGAGCACGGCTCCTCGGGTCTCGGTGCCGCGCAGTGTCACCGACACCTTCGTCGGCTCGGCGTGGCGCAGCGCGTTGTGCAGCGCCTCCTGGGCGATCCGCAGCACTGCCGCCTCCTGGGCGGGCGGCAGGGTGCGCACCCCGCCGTCGGTGTCGAAGGCGACGGTGGCGGTGTGCGCCCGGTCCAGCACCTGTGCCTGGGAGGCCAGGGTTGCCACCAGCCCGTCCTCGTCGAGCGCCGCCGGCCTCAGCTCCACGACCACGTCGCGCAGTTCGTCCGCCGCCTCGGCGGCCAGCTTCGCCACCTCGGTGAGCTCGACGCGGGCCCGGGCCGGGTCGCGGTCGAGCAGCTTGGCGGCGGCCTTGGCGGTCAGGCGCAGGCTGAACAGCTTCTGCGAGACGGCATCGTGCAGGTCGTGTGCGATCCGGGCCCGCTCGCCGGCCAGGGTGAGTTCGCGGCTGCGCTCGTAGAGGCGGGCGTTGGCGAGCGCGATCGAGGCGTGCGCGGCCAGGATCCGCAGCAGCCGCTCGTCGTGGTCGGTGAAGCCGCCCGCCTTGTTGGCCAGGAAGATCGCGCCGAGGATCTCGTCGTCGTCGCGGATCGGCATCCCGAGGAAGTCGCCCAGCTCCGGATGCGCGTCGGGCCACCCCTCGAACGCGGGCGCCTTGCGGACATCGGCGAGCCGGGTGGGCGCCGGGTCGTGCAGCATCGTGGCGAGCACCCCGTGCTGGCGCGGCAGCGGTCCGATCGCCTTCCACTGCTCGTCGCTCACCCCGTCCACCACGAACTGCGCGAAGCCCCCGTGGTCGTCGGGGACGCCGAGCGCCGCGTACTCGGCGCCGAGGAGCGAACGCGCGGAGGCGGTGATCCGCCGGAGCACCTCGCGCACCTCCAGGTGGCCGCTCATGGCGAGGACGGCTTCGCTGAGGGCCTCCAGGCCATCGACGCAGGCGTCATCGAGCGGGTGGGCGGTGGCGCCGCCGACGGCGGGCTGGTGCTGCGTGGTCCCCATGGGCCCACGGTAGCGCCGCGCCCCGCCGCCGGCGTGGGGCCCAGGGCGGGGCGGGGGTAGGGCGGGGGGCGTAGGTCCGGGGTCGGGGCACCGGGGGCACCGCGCCTGGTGGCCACGGCTGCCGCGAACCGCGAATCGGCGGTGCGCGGACGCGGGTTTCAGGCCTCCGGGCGACCCGTCCTGACCACCCCCAGCTCGTACGCCGTGATCACCAGCTGCACCCGGTCCCTGGCCGCCAGTTTGCTGAGCAGCCGCGCCACATGGGCCTTGACGGTCGCCACACTGATGTAGAGCTCGATCGCGATCTCGCTGTTGGACCGGCCCCGCCCGACCAGGGCCAGCACCTCCAGTTCCCGCTCGGTGATGCCCTCGACCGCCTGCGGGCGCGGGGGTGGGGCAGGGCGGTGCTCCGGGCGGCTGACGAACTCCTCGATCAGCCGCCGGGTGACCGCGGGGGCGATCAGCGCGTCCCCGGCGGCGACCACCCGGATGCCGCCGAGGATGTCCTCCAGCGCCATGTCCTTGACCAGGAAGCCGCTCGCGCCGGCGCGCAGTGCGGCGTACACGTAGTCGTCGTCATCGAAGGTGGTCAGCATCAGGACCCGCACCGGGCCGCCGTCTCCGGTGATGATCCGGGTGGCCTCGATGCCGTCCATCCCGGGCATCCGGATGTCCATCACCACCACGTCGGGTTGCTCCTCGCGGGTCAGCCGCACCGCCTCGGTGCCGTTGCCCGCCTCACCGACCACCACGAGGTCGGGGGTGTCGGCCGCGAGCACCCGCAGGCCGGCCCGCACCAGGGGCTGGTCGTCGACCAGCAGCACGCGCACCGTCATCGGACCACCACCTCCGCCGCCGTCACCGGGACCGGCAGCCGCGCCGCCACCCGGAAGCCACCTCCGGGGCGCGGCCCGGCACTGAACTCGCCGTGCAGCAGCGCCACCCGCTCGCGCATCCCGATCAGGCCGAACCCGCTGCCGCCGCCAGCTCCCAGCGCGTCCCCGCCCCGCCCCCGGTCGCCGATCTCGATCGACAGCAGCGCCTCCTGATAGTCGATCAGCACCTCGCACCGCCGCGTCCCGGCATGCCGCACCACGTTGGTCACCGCCTCCTGGATGATCCGGAAGGCGGAGAGCTCGATCTCGGACGCGAGCACACGCCGCTCCCCCCGCCAGCGCACTTCGACCGCGAGCCCGGTGGCGCCCGTTGCCTCGGCCAGCCGCTCGACGTCCGCCAGCATCGGGGCCGGCCCGCGCGGCGCGGCCTGCGCCGCCGGCTCCAGGCCCGGCTCCAGGCCGGTCACCGGGCGGCGGAGCGAGCCGAGCGTGCGCCGCAGCCCGGCCAGCGTCTCGCGGCTGGTCGCCTCGATCGCGCGCAGGGCGTTGCGCGCCTCCTCCGGCTGGGTGTCCATCACCCGGCTGCCCACCCCGGCCTGGATCGCGATGATGCCGATGCTGTGCGCCACCAGGTCGTGCAACTCGCGGGCGATCTCCAGCCGTTCGGCCGTCACCGCCTGGGCGGCGTTGCGCGCGCGCAGCGAATCGGCGTACTCGCGGTGCTGGCGAACCGAGTTGCCGATCAGCCAGGCGGTGAGGATCAGCAGGACCAGGACCGCGGCGGCGGGCACGCCCAGCGCGAACTGGCGCAGCCAGATCGGAGCGGCACTCAGCAGCCCGGCACAGGTCAACCCGGCAGCCACGGCGGAGGTCCGGCGCGGGTGGCGGAACGCGACGAAGCAGACCGCGGCGCCCAACAGCAGGCTCTCCGCCACTATCAGGAAGGGCCAGTCCGCCAGCGACACCTCCGCGAGGAAGGCGCCCGCCGTCATCGACGCCAGGGCGAGCAGCGGCCGTCGGCCCAGCAGGCCGACGGGCAGCAGCGTGGCGAGGACGGGGTAGGCGGCCTGGACACTCGCGCCGCCGACCGGTGCCGGCACCGGTCCGAACGAGTGCGGCGCGCCGTGCGCCGTCTGGGCCAGGCGCACCGCGGCGACCAGCACCAGCGGGTACAGGGCCACGGCCGTCCAGACGAGGGCCGTCCGGACCGCCGGAGGCACACGCTTGAGCAACGGGAGAGCGGGAGTGTCGTCCACGCGGTGATCGTATTCAGTTCCGGCCGGCCCGGGCATCGGCCCACGGGCGTAATCCTCGGGGCCAGGTCGGCGGCACCGACTCTAGCCCGCAGCCGCATGTGCGACGGGCCTGCCGCCCGGCACTGTTCTCAACGTGATCGAAATCAACGAACTGACGAAGCGTTACGGCGGCACCACCGCCGTCAACGGCCTGACCTTCACCGTGCGCCCCGGCCACGTGACCGGCTTCCTCGGCCCCAACGGCGCCGGCAAGAGCACCACGCTGCGCCTGCTGCTCGGCCTGAACGCGCCGACCAGCGGCACCGCCACCGTCAACGGCCGCCCGTTCGCCGGCAATCCGCGCGGCCTGCGACAGGTCGGCGCGCTGCTCGACGCGGGCGACGTGCACGGCGGCCGCAGCGCCCGGGCTCACCTCACGGCGCTCGCCCAGAGCAACCGGATCCCGCGCGGGCGGGTCGACGAGGTGCTGCGGGAGGTGGGGTTGGGCAGCGCGGCGAACCGGCGGATCGGCGGCTTCTCGCTGGGCATGCGCCAGCGGCTCGGGATCGCCGCCGCACTGCTCGGCGACCCGCCGGTGCTGCTCTTCGACGAACCGTTCAACGGCCTCGACCCGGAGGGCGTGCTCTGGGTGCGCGGGCTCTGCCGGCGGCTGGCCGCCGAGGGCCGCACGGTCTTCGTCTCCAGCCATCTGATGAGCGAGATGCAGAGCACCGCCGACCGGCTGATCGTGATCGGCCGCGGTGCGCTGCTCGCGGACGCCAGCATCGCGGAGTTCGCGGCGCGCGGCACTGCGCCGGGCGTGGCCGTCCGGACGCCCGAGGCCGACGCGCTGACCGCGCTGCTCACCGCCGCCGGGGCGGTGGTCCGGCCGGACGGCGGCCCCGACCAGTTGACCATCACCGGACTGGACGCCGAGCGGGTGGGCGAGCTCGCCTTCCAGCACCGGATCCGGCTCACCGAACTCGCCACCCGCACCGCCTCGTTGGAACAGGCCTTCATGGAACTCACCGCCGACAGTGTCGAATACCTCGCCGGAGACCGCACATGACCATCACCGTTGACTCCCTGTCCCCCGCCGCCACAGCTGCAGCCGCTGTCGCCGAGCCGCGTGCCCGCTTCCGCGACCTGCTGGCCGCCGAGTGGACCAAGCTCTGGTCGCTGCGCTCGATCCACTGGGCGCTGGCCGCCACCGTGCTGGCCATCCTGGCCGCCAACGCCAACGCCGCCCGGTCGGACCTGGCCAACTACCCCAACTACTCGGCGGAGGTGAAGAACTACTGGTTCGTCCCGTACTGGGCCATGCGGGACGCCTTCACCAACAACTCCGCCTGGATCGTGGCCCTCGCGGCCGGCGGCATCGGCGCCATCGCGATCGTCGGCGAGTACAGCACGGGCATGATCAGAACCACCTTCGCCGCCGTCCCGGCCCGCCGCTCGGTGCTCGCGGCCAAGGTGGCGGTGCTGACCGGGCTGATGCTGGTCGCGGGGGCGGTGATGGCCTTCGGCTCGTTCTGGCTGACCCAGGCGATCCTGTCGCACCGTCACATCGGGATCTCGATCAGCCAACCGGGCGCGCTGCGCTGCGTCATCGCCTCCGCCCTCTTCCCGGTGGTCTGCGCGCTGATCGGCTTCGGCCTGGGCGCCCTGATCAAGCACAGCGCAACCACGGTGATCGCCACCGTCGGGGTTCTGCTGCTCCTGCCGAACCTCTTCAACTCCCCCGACAAGCGCTGGATCTGCGACCTCCACAACCTGATGCCGATCGCCGCCTGGGAGCGCCTGGCCTTCATCGGCGGCCGCCAGCAGCTGTTCGGCCCCTATCCGGCGACGATCACCGGCTCCTGGCTGACGTACCTGATCTGGCCGCTGGTCGCGGTGCTGCTGCCACTGCTGCTGGTGCGGCGACGCGACCTGTGATGCGCTCAGTACGCGGGGAAGGCCCGGCCGCCCAGCATGGTGCCGCCGACGAAGGTCGCGCCCAACTCGGTTGCGGACGTCACCGCCTTCCGCACCCGCTCCGCGATCTCGCCCACCGGCACCCGCTCCGTCTCCCCCGTCGCCCGGGAGGTCAGTTCCACGACGCCCTCGGCCAGCCCGCGCTTGCCGACCGTCACCCGCAGCGGGATGCCGACCAGCTCGACATCGGCGAACTTCACGCCGAGCCGCTCGTCGCGGTCGTCCACGATCACCTCGACGCCGGCCGCGAGCAACTGCCGGTAGACGTCCTCGCCCGCCTTCGCCGTCTCCGCGTCCTTGGGCTGGGCGATCACCACCGCCACCGCGAACGGGGCGATCGAGAGCGGCCAGGTGATGCCCTTCTCGTCGTGGTGGCACTCGATGGCAGCGGCCATCGCGCGCTCGACGCCGATGCCGTAGCTGCCCATGATGAGGTTGACGGGGGCGCCGGCCGCATCCTGGACGATCAGGCCGAACGCCTCGCTGTACTTGTAGCCGAGCTTGAAGATGTGGCCGACCTCGATCGCCTTCCGCACCTGCAAGGGCGCACCGCACGAGACGCACGGCTCGCCGGCCGCCACCTCGCGCAGCTCGGCCCACTGCCCGACCGTGATGTCCCGCTCGACGTCCACGCCCCGCAGGTGCACGCCGTCGACGTTCGCGCCCGTGAACATCGCCCGCCGTCCGCGCAGTGCCTCGTCGGCGAGCACCGGAAGCGAGGAGACACCGACGGCGCCGAGGCTCCCGGGCAGCGCGCCGAGCGCAGCCTGGATCTCCTCGGGGCGGGCCGGCCGCACCGCGTTCGCGCCGGTGGCGTCGATCAACTTCTGCTCGGCCAGCGCGTGGTCGCCGCGCAACAGCACCAACGTGAGCCGCTCGTCCAGCACGTACACCAGCGTCTTGATCTGCCGCTCCGCCGCCGCACCGAAACCGGTCGCCAGGTCCTCGATGGTCCGCACGCCCGGGGTGTCGAAGCGCTCGAGCTCCGCCGCGCCCGAGGCGTCCTCCAGCGCCGACAGTCGAGAAGTCGCCTTCTCGATGTTCGCCGCGTACCCGCAGGCGGGACAGTGGACGACGAGGTCCTCACCCACCTCCGCCGGGCACATGAACTCCGTCGAGGTCGACCCGCCCATGGTGCCGCTGGACGCCTCGACCGGGATCGCGGGAATGCCGAGCCGGGCGAAGATCCGCAGGTAGGCGGCACGTTGGCGTTCGAAGGCGGTGTCCAGGCCGTCGCTCGCGAGGTCGAAGGAGTAGGCGTCCTTCATGGTGAACTCGCGGGTCCGCAGCAGACCGGCCTTGGGGCGCGGCTCATCGCGGAACTTGGTCTGGAACTGGTACCAGATCTGCGGCAGTTGGCGGTAGGAGCTGAGGTCGGCGGCGAGCGTGGCGAAGATCTCCTCGTGCGTCATGCCGAGGGCGAGCTGGGCGCCCTTGCGGTCCTTGAGCCGGAACATCTCCTCGCCCATGATCGTCCAACGCCCGCTGCGCTGCCAGACCTCCGCCGGATGCAAGGTCGGGAGCAGGAACTCCTGCGCGCCGATCGCGTTCATCTCCTCGCGGATGATCCCCATCACCTTGGCCCGCACCCGCACCGCGAGCGGCAGCAGCGAGTAGTGACCCGCCATCAGCTGCTTGACGTACCCGGCGCGCAGCAGCAGGCGGTGACTCGGCGCGTCAGCGTCCGCGGGGGTCTCGCGGAGGGTGGGGATGTGCATCTGGGACCAGCGCATGGGCAAGTGACCTCAGGAGATCGGACGAACAGGAACGGATCGTCAGCAGCGTAGAGCCTGCGCGCGACGGCCCGCCGCTGATATCCGTCTGCCCCGAAAACACCGCGGCCCGGCCGATCGCCATGAGGATCGGCCGGGCCCGCGACGCGGAGCGCCGCTCAGATGTCGCGGAACGTCTCGATCTGCGCCCCGATCGAGTTCAGCCGGTCCGCCAGGTCCTCGTAACCGCGGTTGATCACGTACACGTTGCGCAGCACCGACGTCCCCTCGGTCGCCAGCATCGCCAGCAGCACCACCACGGCCGGGCGCAGCGCGGGCGGGCACATCATCTCGGCGGCGCGCCAGCGGGTCGGGCCTTCGACCAGGACCCGGTGCGGGTCCATCAGCTGGACGTGGGCGCCGAGCCGGGTCAGCTCGGTCAGGTAGATGGCCCGGTTGTCGTAGACCCAGTCGTGGATCAGTGTGGAGCCCTGCGCGGTGGCGGCGATGGCCGCGAAGAACGGGACGTTGTCGATGTTGATGCCGGGGAAGGGCATCGGGTGGATCTTGTCGATCGGCGCGCGCAGCTTGGACGGGCGGACCGTCAGGTCGACCAGCCGGGTGCGGCCGTTGTCGGCGGCGTACTCGGGACTGCGGTCGTAGTCCAGGCCCATCTCCTCCAGGACGGCGAGCTCGATCTCCAGGAACTCCACCGGCGCCCGGCGGACCGTCAGTTCGGACTCGGTGACGACGGCGGCGGCCAGCAGGCTCATCGCCTCGACCGGGTCCTCGGAGGGCGCGTAGTCGACGTCGCAGTCGATCACGGGCCGGCCGCGCACGGTGAGGGTGGTGGTGCCGATGCCCTCGATCTCGACGCCGAGTCGCTCCAGGAAGAAGCAGAGGTCCTGGACCATGTAGTTGGGGCTGGCGTTGCGGATCACCGAGACGCCGTCGTGCCGGGCGGCGGCCAGCAGCGCGTTCTCGGTCACGGTGTCGCCGCGCTCGGTCAGCACGATCGGGCGGTCGGGACCGACCTGGCGGTCGACCTCGGCGTGGTAGACGCCGGTGGTGGCGGTGACCTCGAGGCCGAAGCGGCGCAGCGCTGCCATGTGCGGCTCGACGGTGCGGGTGCCGAGGTCGCAGCCGCCGGCGTAGGGGAGCTTGAAGCGGTCCACCCGGTGCATCAGCGGGCCGAGGAACATGATGATCGAGCGGGTGCGGCGGGCCGCGGCCTGGTCCATGGCGTCCAGGTCCAGCTCGGCGGGCGGGGTGATCTCCAGGTCGGCGCCGTCGTTGATCCAGCGGGTCTTCACGCCGATGCTGTTCAGCACCTCCAGCAGGCGGTAGACCTCCTCGATCCGGGCCACCCGGCGCAGGGTGGTGCGGCCGGTGGTCAGCAGCGAGGCGCAGAGCAGCGCGACGCAGGCGTTCTTGCTGGTCTTGACGTCGATGCTGCCGGACAGGCGACGGCCGCCGACCACCCGCAGGTGCATCGGTCCGGCGTAGCCGAGCGAGACGATCTCGCTGTCCAGCGCCTCACTGATCCGGGCGATCATCTCAAGGCTGATGTTCTGCCCGCCGTTCTCGATCCGGTTGACCGCGCTCTGGCTGGTGCCGAGTGCCGTGCCCAGCTCCGCCTGGGTCCAGCCGCGGTGCTTGCGGGCGTCACGGATGAGCTTGCCGATGCGCGAAAGGTAGTCATCTGCCATGGGCGAGACGATATCTCATGGATGAGATACGAGTGCGGGCGGTACCCCCGTTCGGGGGACCGCCCGCACTGGCCTGCGACGAGGGCGCCGTCAGCCCTGACCCGTCAGCCCTGATGAAGGATCGTCAGCCCTTCTGCATGACCTCCGGCTCATGGCGGCGCAGCAGCCGCAGCACCAGGAAGGCCATCGCGGTGGAGAGGACCAGCAGCATGAACGAGTCGATGAACCACTGCAGCGCGCTGTGCGCCCACAGTCCGTCATGCGCGCTCATGTGAGTGGGGTCGAGCACCATGATGTGGCCCAGGTCCAGCGTGGTGCCGACCACGGCGACGCCCCAGCGGGCCGGCATCAGCCAGGCGAACTGGGCCAGTCCGACCTTGTCGAACAGCTGGAAGAGGCAGCCGGTGAAGACCACCTGGATGATCGCGAACATCACCAGCAGCGGCATGGTCGTCTCGGCGGTCTTCACCAGCGAGGAGATCACCAGGCCGAACATCATCGAGGTGAAGCTCAGCAGGATGATGCCGATCGCCATCTCGATGGCCGGCGAGTTGCTGAAGATCAGGCCGTGGGCCGGCAGCTTGCGGGGGAAGAAGCCGACCGCTGCGATGATCGTGCCCTGCAGCAGGCTGAACGCGCCGAGCACGATGATCTTCGAGACCAGGTACGCCGACCGGGACAGACCGGTGGCGCGTTCTCGTTCGTAGATCGCCCGTTCCTTGATCAACTCACGGACCGAGTTGGCCGCCCCGGAGAAGCAGGCCCCGATGGCGAGCACCAGCATGATGGTGCCGGCCGCGTTGTTGGAGCCGCCCAGCGGGTTGGGGGCCAGGCCGTGGGTGGCCGGGACCACTGTGGAGACCAGGCCGAGCACCAGCGGCAGCAGCACCGACAGGCCCAGGAAGACGCGGTCGGAGGCGATCACCGACAGGTAGCGGCGGATCAGCGTCCACAACTGCGAGCCCCAGCTCTGCGGCTTGGGCGGGCTGCTCAGCGGCTGGTGGTTGACCGGCGCCTGCTGCACGGCGACCGCGTCCACGTCCGCCGAGTACTGCTGGTAGTGCACCGAGCCCTTGTAGCGGCCGGCCCAGTCGTGGTCCGGGTAGTTCTCGAAGGCCTGGAAGACGTCCGCCCAGGTCTCGTAGCCGAAGAAGTGCAGGGCCTCGGCCGGCGGACCGAAGTAGGCCACCGAGCCGCCGGGGGCCATCACCAGCAGCCGGTCGCAGAGCGCGAGTTCGGCCACCGAGTGGGTGACCACCAGGACGGTCCGGCCGTCGTCGGCCAGGCCACGCAGCATCTGCATGACCTCGCGGTCCATGCCCGGGTCCAGGCCCGAGGTGGGCTCGTCCAGGAAGATCAGCGAGGGCTTGGTGAGCAGCTCCAACGCGACCGAGACGCGCTTCTGCTGGCCACCGGAGAGTGCGGTGATCCGGTTGTCGGCACGCTTGTCCAGGCGCAGCTCGTAGAGCACCTCGTCGATCCGGCGCTCGCGCTCGGCCGCCTCGGTGTCACCGGGGAAGCGCAGCTGGGCCGCGTACTTGAGGCCGGTGCGGACGGTCAGCTGCTTGTGCAGGATCTCCGACTGCGGCACCAGACCGATGCGCTGGCGCAGTTCGGCGAACTGCTTGTAGAGGTTGCGGCCGTCGTAGAGCACCTCGCCGCGGTCGGCCGGACGGTAGCCGGTGAGCGCGCGCAGCAGGGTGGACTTGCCGGAACCGGACGGGCCGATCACCGCGACCAGCGACTTCTCCGGCACCCCGAAGCTGACGTCGTTGAGCAGGATCTTCTTGGCGCCCTTGTGCTCGACCTCGACGGTCAGGTGGTGGGCGGAGAAGGAGACCGGGCCGTTGTCGATGAACTCCTGCAGCTGGTCGCCGACCAGTTGGAACGAGGAGTGCCCGACCGTCAGGCGGTCCTGTGGGCCGAGCAGCTGACGCTGCGCCGGAATACCGTTGACGAAGATCCCGTTGTGCGAACCGAGGTCGACGATCTCGTAGCGGCCGTCGGGCAGTTGGCGCAGCTCCGCGTGGTGGCGGGAGACCTGGAGGTCGGAGACGACGATGTCGTTCTCGAGCGCCCGACCGATCCGGATGGTCCGCATGCCCGCGGTGAGGTTGCGGATCATCGTGGGGTTGCGCTCGCCGCCGGCCTGGGCCGGCACGAACGGCTGCTGGTACGGCGGCTGTCCGTGCTGGGCCCGTCCGTGCTGCGCCTGACCGGGCTGTGGCTGACCCTGGTACGGCTGGCCCTGCTGCGGCTGCCCGTGCTGCGGCTGGCCCTGGTACGGCTGGCCCTGCTGCTGGTAGGGCTGCGGCGGGTAGGGCTGGCCCTGCTGCTGCGACGGGAACGGCTGCGGCTGGTACGGCGCCTGGGCCGGGGCCTGCTGCTGGAACGGCGCCTGCGGCGAGGCCGCGTGCCGGTTGGTCTCGGCGTCGTGCCAGCCCGCCGCGGGGCCGGGCTGCACCGCGGCGACCGGCGCGGCCTGGACCGGCGCGGCCTGCGCGGGCACGCCGGCCTGCATCGCGGCCGGGGCCGAGAAGGCCAGGCGCGGCCCGTTCTCGGCGTTGCCCAGGTTCAGCACCGTGCCGGGCACCAACTGCGCGTGCAGGGTCCGGCCGCCACCGAGGTAGGTGCCGTTGGTGCTGCCATGGTCCTCCAGCTGCCAAGCGGCGCCGTTGAACGAGATGGTGGCGTGCCGCCAGGAGACCCTGGCGTCGTCGAACGGGAAGTCCGCCTGGGGATCCCGTCCGATGGTGTAGGCCCGCCCCGGCTCCAGGGTCCGCTGCTGGCCGTTGATCTCTAGTACGAGTTGCGGCACTGTCCGCCTGCCCCGCTCTCTCGGTCCCCCGATGGCTTCCCCGCAGACGGGGAGTGAGGAATATCGCGTCTGACGGGGGGTAATCATTCCAGCTCGGTCCCGATGGCGAAAAGCCAGCCCCGTGGACTGTGACCTGGCGGCAACCATCCGCCGCCCGCGCGGTGACAGCGGCTGCTCCCCGCCGCCCCGGGTGCCGGACGACGAGCCGGATCACGCGCCCGAGCTCGTGCGGATCTCGTGCGGATCTCGTGCCGGATCGCGCGGCGAATCGCCGGTGAACAACGGACGTCCAGAGGACGGACGCGCCCGAGTGCGCGGGGTGCGGCCAGGTAGCGTGGGCAGCACCATGAACAGCACTCCCCCGCAGCCCCGGACTGCCGACGACGAGCGCACTCTGCTGGTCAAGGTGTTCGGCAAGGACCGTCCGGGCATCACCACCGGACTCTTCGCCACGCTGGCCGCGTTCGACGTCGACGTGATCGACATCGAGCAGGTGGTCACCCGTGGCCGGATAACGCTCTGTGCTCTGATCACCCCGCCGGCCGGCGGGGCGCTGGGGGCCGAGGGTGCGCTGCGCGCCACCGTGCACCGGTGGGCCGAGGACACCAGGCTCCAGGCCGAGATCATCTCCGGCACCGGCGACAACCGGCCGCGCGCCGAGGGCCGTTCACACGTCACGGTGCTCGGCCACCCGCTCACCGCGGCGGCCGTCTCGGCGCTGACCCGGCAGGTGACCTGCGAGGGCGGCAACATCGACCGCGTCTTCCGGCTGGCCAAGTACCCGGTGACCGCGGTCGAGCTGGCCGTCTCCGGCGTGGCCACCGAGCGGCTGCGGGCCGCGCTCGCGGTGGAGGCGGCCGCGCAGCGGGTGGACATCGCGGTGGTCTCGGCGGGCCTGGAGCGGCGGGCCAAGCGCCTGGTGGTGATGGACGTGGACTCCACCCTGATCCAGGACGAGGTGATCGAGCTGTTCGCGGCCCACGCGGGCTGCGAGGCCGAGGTCGCCGAGGTGACCGCGGCGGCGATGCGCGGCGAGCTGGACTTCGCCGAATCCCTGCGGGCCCGGGTGGCGCTGCTCGCCGGGCTGGACGCGGGGGTGGTGGAGAAGGTGCGCTCGGAGGTGCGGCTCACACCGGGGGCGCGCACCCTGATCCGCACCTTGCAGCGGCTCGGCTACCAGGTGGGCATCGTCTCCGGCGGGTTCACCCAGGTCACCGACTACCTGGTGGAGTTGCTCGGGCTGGACTTCGCGGCGGCGAACACGCTGGAGGTCGAGGACGGCCGGTTCACCGGGCGGGTCACCGGGGAGATCGTCGACCGGGCCGGCAAGGCCCGCTGGCTGGCCCGCTTCGCCGACCAGGCCAAGGTGCCGCTGGAGCAGACCGTGGCGATCGGCGACGGTGCCAACGACCTGGACATGCTGAACGCGGCCGGACTCGGCGTGGCCTTCAACGCCAAGCCGGTGGTCCGCGAGGCCGCCGACACCGCGGTCAACGTGCCGTTCCTGGACACCGTGCTCTACCTGCTGGGGATCACCCGCGAAGAGGTGGAGGCGGCGGACGAGCTGCACGGGACGCCGCCGGAGTAGGAGCCCCTTCTCGACGCGCGGGTGGTGGGCCCGGTACGCGCACCACGTACCGGGCCCACCACACCGGCTGCGATGTCAGTACTGCGGCACTGCGGCGTCAGTCCTGCGGCGGCACGTAGAACGAGACCAGCTTGGCCGCCCCGGGTTCGACCGACTTCCAGGAACCGTCGAGGGAGAACACCGCGATCCCGGCGGTCGGAAACCCGCCCTGGCGCAGCCGGGCGAGCTCGTCGCCCATGCTCTCGTCCCCGGCCAGCACCTCGACCAGGTTCTGCACCCCCGGGTTGTGCCCGATCAGGATCAGGTCGGCGAACTGGTCCGGGGTCTCCTGCAGCACCGCGATGATCTCGCCCGCGGTCGCGTCGTAGACCCGATCCTCGAAGACCGTCTTGCGGCTGCGCTTGGGCAGCTCGTGCGAGGCGAGCTTCCAGGTCTCCCGGGTGCGCACCGAGCTGGAGCAGAGCACGAAGTCGGGGTTGATCCCCGAGTCGGCCAGCCACTGCCCGGCGGCCGGCGCCTGGTGGCGACCGCGGTCGGCGAGCGGGCGCTCATGGTCGGCGACCTCCGGCCAGTCGGCCTTGGCATGGCGGAGCACGGTGATCCTGCGAGGCGCGTTGAGGCTCATACGAGAAAGCTTCGCAGAAAACCGTGCTCGCTACCGGGCCAGACGGCCCGCCGGTCGGGATCAGCCCATCGACTGGGCGATCGTCGCCACGATCGAGATCAACACGACGATTCCGAGGATCGCGCCGAAGACCTGGAGCAGCTTGCGGCGGCTGTCGGGCGGGTTGGGTTCGAGAACGGGCATGGCCCGAGTCTCGCATCCTTTCCGGGTCGGCCGGCCGCCGGGGTCGCCGTCACCTCGTCCACGATTCCGGGTCAGCCGGCCGCCGGGGGCGCCGTCACCTCGTCCTCGATGTGCCGGGCCCGGGCCGCCCGCAGACCGATCAGCAGCTGCGGCACGAGCAGCACGGCCAGGAAGCCGAGCGGCAGGTCCCAGCCGCCGGTGCGCTGGTAGAGGGTGCCGACCAGGATCGGGCCAGGGATCGAGATCAGGTAGCCGACACCCTGGGCGAAGGCGGACAGCTGGGCCACCCCACCGCTGGTCCGGGCGCGCAGTCCGATCATCGTCAGGGTGAGCGGGAAGGCGCAGTTGGACAGGCCGAGCAGCACGGCCCAGAGCCACTGCCCGCCGGCCGGGGCGAGGGCCAGCCCGAGGTAGGCGGCCAGGCCGCAGCCGGCCAGCACCACCACGAAGATCCGCTGATCACCACGGCGGGCCGCCCAACTGGGCAGCACGAAGGAGATCGGCACGCCGATCGCCATGGTCAGGGCGAGCAGCATGCCCGAGGTGCCGGCGCTGACGCCCGCGTCCTGGAAGATCTGCGAGAGCCAGCCCATCACGGCGTACGCGCCGGTGGCCTGGCAGCCGAAGAAGACCGCCAGCGCCCAGGCGGTGCGGCTGCGGGTGATCGCCAGCCTCCCGGCGGCGGCACCCCCGTCCCGCGCCGGCCGCCCGTCCCGGCGCACCGCCAGGGTGACCAGCCAGACCAGCACCGCGAGCCCGCCGAGCACCGCCCAGATGCCCAGGCCCTGCCGCCAGCTGCCGCCCAGCGCGCTGGTCAGCGGCACGGTGACGGCGGCGGCCAGCGCGGTGCCGGCCGACAGTGCCATCGAGTACAGCCCGATCATCGGCCCGACCCGGTCCGGGAAGTAGCGCTTGATCACCACCGGGATCAGCACGTTGGCCACCGCCACCCCGGCCAGCGCGAGGGCGGTCAGCAGCAGGAAGACGGCGGTGCTGCCGGAGAAGGCGCGGGCGGCGACGCCGGCGGTGATCGCGCCCAGCCCCGCGGTCACCACCACCGTGGGCCCGAACCGGCGGGCCAGCGCCGGGGCGGCGAAGCCGAAGATCGCGAAGCAGAAGGACGGCACGGCGGTGAGCAGCCCGGCCACCGTGGCGCTCATGTGCAGGTCGTCGCGGACCTGGTGGAGCAGCGGGCCGAGGCTGGTCACCACGGGCCGCAGGTTGAACGCGGCGAGCGCGACGGCGGCGGCCAGCAGCCAGCCGAGCCGGCCGGAGCGGTGGCCCACGGCCGGAGCAGGGGTCGGCGCAGGGGCCGGCGCGGGAGTCGTTCGGGCGGTGGTGTCGGAGTCGGCTTCGCGGGACGCGGCTTCGGAGGACGCTGAGAGCATAGGCACCATCATAGAATGATGGGATGAATTAGCGAGCCATCATCGAGAGAAGATGGTCCCAGCCGAGCCTCCGAAGGAGCACCATGACGCTGTCCTCGCCCAGGCGCACCCCGCTGGCCGATCAGGTGATCGCCCAGCTGCGGGCCCAGATCACCTCGGGTGAGTGGCCGGTCGGCTCACGGATCCCCACCGAGGCCGCGCTGGTCGAACAGCTGGGCGTGGCCCGCAACACCGTGCGCGAGGCGGTCCGCGCGCTCGCCCACAACGGCCTGCTGGACATCCGCCAGGGTTCGGGCACCTACGTGCTGGCCACCAGCGAACTGGCCGGGGTGATGCACCGGCGGTTCGCCGACGCCGAGCAGCAGGAGATCGCCGAGCTCCGCTCGGTGCTGGAGGCGGGCGCGGCGGCGCTGGCCGCGACCCGGCGCACCGAACGCGACCTGACGCTGCTGCGCGGCGCGCTGGCCCGGCGCGAGGAGGCCTGGTTCGGCGGCGACGCCGAGGTCTTCGTGCAGGCCGACGCGGCCTTCCACCAGGCGGTGGTGGCCGCCGCGCACAACGACGTGCTGGCCGAGGTCTACGCCGACCTCGGCGAGGTGACCCGTGCCCATCTGCGCCAGGACATCGGCCCGGTGCTCTCGCCCGAGCGCTACGTGGGCCACGACCGGATCCTCGCCGCGATCAGCAGTGGCGATCCGGCGGCCGCCGCGACGGAGTCCTCGGCCGTGATCGGGGCCTGCGGCCGGATGGACGCCGAGTCGTAGGGTCTGTCGCGACCAACAGCGGCGACCCCCGCCACGACCGGTCGACCGGCCGCGACGAGGGTCGCCGCTGAAAGTGCAGCGCTCAGGCGCCGATCGCGTGCAGCCCGCCGTCCACGTGGATGATCTCGCCCGTGGTCTTCGGGAACCAGTCCGAGAGCAGCGCGACCACACCGCGGCCCGCCGGGTCCATGTCGGTGACGTCCCAGTTCAGCGGCGAGCGGTGGTTCCAGGTGTCGGCCAGCAGCTCGAAGCCCGGGATCGACTTGGCGGCCATCGACTTGAGCGGGCCGGCCGAGACCAGGTTGCAGCGGATGCCCTGCTTGCCCAGGTCGCGGGCCAGGTAGCGGGAGGTCGCCTCCAGCGCCGCCTTGGCCGGGCCCATCCAGTCGTACTGCGGCCAGGCCACCTGGGCGTCGAAGGTCAGGCCGACCACCGAGCCGCCCTCGGCCATCAGCGGCAGGCAGGCCATGGTCAGCGACTTCAGCGAGTACGCCGAGATCTGCATCGCGGTGGCGACCGACTCCCACGGCGTGTTCAGGAAGTTGCCGCCCAGCGCGTCCTGCGGCGCGAACCCGATCGAGTGCACCACGCCGTCCAGGCTGCCGAGGTGCTCGCGCACCTGGTCGGCCAGGCCGTCCAGCTGCTCGGTGTTGCTGACGTCCAGCTCCAGCACCTTGACGTTCTCGGGCCGGGGCAGCTTCTTGGCGATCCGCTCGGTCAGGGTGGGCCGCGGGAAGGCGGTCAGGATGATCTCGGCACCCTGCTCCTGGGCCAGCTTCGCGGTGTGGAAGGCGATGGAGGACTCCATCAGCACGCCGGTGATCAGGATCCGCTTGCCTTCGAGAATTCCGCTCATGTTCTCAGTGACCCATGCCCAATCCGCCGTCCACGGGAATGACGGCTCCAGTGATGTACGCGGCCTCGTCGGAGGCGAGGAACCGCACGGTGGAGGCGACCTCGGCGGGCGCGGCGTACCGGCCCAGCGGCACCCCCGAGACGATCTCCTGGCGGCGCTCCTCGCTGAGCACCGCGGTCATGGCCGTGTCGACGAACCCGGGCGAGACCACGTTGACGGTGATGCTGCGCGGGCCGTACTCGCGGGCCAGCGAGCGGGCGAAGCCGACCAGGCCGGCCTTGGAGGCCGCGTAGTTGGCCTGGCCGGGCGAGCCCAGCAGGCCCACCACCGACGAGACCAGCACGATCCGGCCCTTCCTCGCCCGCAGCATCTTGGCCGAGGCGCGCTTGACCACGCGGAAGGTGCCGGTCAGGTTGGTGTCGACCACCGAGGTGAAGTCGTCCTCGGTCATCCGCAGCATCAGCACGTCCTTGGTGATGCCGGCGTTGGCGACCAGCACCTCGACGGGGCCGTGCTCCTTCTCCACCTCGGTGAAGGCGGCATCCACCTGCGCGGTGTCGTTGATGTCGCAGCGCACCGCGAGGACGCCGAACTTGGCCAGCTCCTCGGGCAGCTCGCCGGAACGGCTGGTGATGGCGACCTTGTCGCCCGCCTCGGCGAAGGCCTGGGCGATGGCGAGGCCGATGCCCCGGTTACCTCCGGTGACGAGAACCGAGCGGCTCAACGATCCACCTCTCCCTTTCGTGGTTGCGCGACGCACGGGCAGCGTACGCAGTGTGACGCTATCGGTTGCCTCCGCATCGCGACGAATCAGGGCTCAACAGGTGATTCGGGTCGGATCTGTCGCCTTCCGACAAAGACTGCCCTGACCTGACCGGGTCGAGCTGTCGGGAACGCCAAGCGGCGGATACCCGTTGGCCTGTCCGTGCGGGCGGGTGGAGTCGTAGCCTGTGGCCCGACCGACTGCCGAGAACACTCCAGTAAAGGGCGGCATCCCGATGAGCGAGGCAAACCCCCAGGGCGGCAGCCGCCGGGGCCGACTGCTCACCCTGACCACCGCGGCCGTCGGGCTCGGCGCCGCGGCCTGGGCCTTGCGCGAGGTCCCCGCCGCCTTCGGGCGCGACCCCGACGCCGAGCCGGGTGACCGGATCCGCAACTCTCCCCAGTACGCGGACGGCACCTTCCACAACGCGCCCTCCACGGTGGCCCGCTCCCCGCAGCGCTTCTCGCCGACCGACCCGACCGTGCTGCGCCGCTTCCTGACCGAGCGCGGCGGGGGCACCCCGCGCCGCCCGGTCCCGCTGGTCCGCGAGCCGGCCCCCGCCGACCGGCCGGCCGCCGAGGGCGTGGCGATCACCTGGTACGGGCACGCCTCCGCACTGGTGGAGATCGAGGGCGCCCGGGTGCTGCTCGACCCGATGTGGAGCGAACGCTGCTCGCCCTCCGCGCACCTGGGCCCCAAGCGGCTGCACCCGGTGCCGATGGAGCTGGAGGAGCTGCCCGCGGTGGACGTGGTGCTGATCTCGCACGACCACTACGACCACCTGGACATGCCGACCGTCAAGCGCCTGCTGCGCAGCCAGTCCGCACCGTTCGCGGTGCCGCTGGGCATCGGCGGCCACCTGCGCCGCTGGGGCGTGCCGGAGCACCGGATCATCGAGCTCGACTGGGACGAGACCTGCACGCTGGGCGAGCTGACCGTCACGCTGACCGCGGCGCACCACTTCTCCGGCCGCTCGCTGACCCGCAACACCACGCTCTGGGGCTCCTGGGTGATCGCCGGGCAGAGCCGCAAGGTCTTCTACACCGGCGACTCCGGCTACTTCGAGGGCTACGCGGCGATCGGCGCCGAACACGGCCCGTTCGACGCCGCACTGGTGCAGATCGGCGCGTACGACCGGTACTGGGCGGACATCCATCTCAGCCCCGAGGACGCGGTGCTGGCCCACCGGGAGCTGACCGGCGGGCTGCTGGTCCCGGTGCACTGGTGCACCTTCAACCTGGGCCTGCACCCGTGGTCCGAGCCCATCGAGCGGCTGCTCACCGAGGCCAAGGCGCAGGGCGTGCCGGTCGCGGTCCCGCGCCCGGGCGAGCGGGTGGAGGTGTCCGACCCGCCGGAGCTGGACCCCTGGTGGGCCGATCTGGCCTGAGCAGAACGGAACTGACGGATCGTCAGCCACGCGGACCGTTATTTCCTGGCTGAAAGGGCGCTGGCAGGCCATGATGCGGTGCGGGACCCCCTTGACCCGGGCGGGCCCGCACCGCTCGCCGCCCGCCGGCCCGTCACCACCAGGGAGTCCGATGCCGCCGACCGCCAGCAGCTCAGCCGGCCGCCAGGTCGATCCGCTCTTCCTCGCCCTGCCGCTGCGCCGGCTGGCCGCCGCCGCGCTCGACCGGGCCCGCCAACTCGGCGTCAGCCACGCGGACTTCCGCATGGAGCGGGTGCGCAGCGCGTCCTGGCGGCTGCGCGACGCCAAGCCGGCCGGCAGCTCCGACAGCCTCCAGCTCGGCTTCGCGGTGCGGGTGGTGCTGGACGGCGCCTGGGGATTCGCGGCCGGCGTGGACCTGACCGAACAGGCCGCCGCCCAGGTGGCCGAGCAGGCGGTGGCGGTGGCCAGGCTGTCGGCCCGGATCAGCAAGGCCGCCGGCGGCGGCGACCTGGTGGAGCTGGCCGACGAGCCGGTGCACCAGGACGCCACCTGGATCTCCGCCTACGAGATCAACCCCTTCGACGTGCCGGACGCGGAGAAGACCGGCCTGCTGGCCGACTGGAGCAGCCGCCTGCTGGCCGCCGACGGCGTCTCGCACGTGGACGCCACCCTGCTGACCGTGCAGGAGAACAAGTTCTACGCCGACACCGCCGGCACCATGACCACCCAGCAACGGATCCGCCTGCTCCCCTCCTTGGAGGCCGTCGCGGTGGACGACCGCACCGGCGCCTTCGAGTCGATGCGCACCCTGGCCCCGCCGGCCGGGCGCGGCTGGGAGTACCTCGGCGGCACCGGCTGGGACTGGGCGGGCGAGCTGGCACGGATCCCCGAGTACCTGGCCGAGAAGGTCAAGGCGCCCAGCGTCCAGCCGGGTCGCTACGACCTCGTGATCGACCCCACCAACCTCTGGCTCACCATCCACGAGTCGATCGGCCACGCCACCGAACTCGACCGCGCGCTCGGCTACGAAGCCGCCTACGCCGGCACCTCGTTCGCCACCTTCGACCAGCTGGGCGTGCTGCGCTACGGCTCGGACTCGATGCACGTCACCGGCGACCGCACCGCCGAGCACGGCCTGGCCACCATCGGCTACGACGACGAGGGGGTGGCCACCCAGTCCTGGGACCTGATCCGCGACGGCATCCTGACCGGCTACCAACTCGACCGCCGGATGGCGAAGTCGAAGGGCCTAGGCCGGTCCAACGGCTGCGCCTTCGCGGACTCCCCCGGACACGTCCCGGTGCAGCGGATGGCCAATGTCTCGCTGCAACCCGCCGCCGCGGGGCCGGACACCGCCGAGCTCTGGGCCGGCGTCGAGAACGGCCTGTACCTGGTCGGCGACCGGTCCTGGTCGATCGACATGCAGCGGTACAACTTCCAGTTCACCGCCCAGCGCGCCTACGCCATCAAGAACGGCGAGCTGGCCGGCCAGGTCAAGGACTTCGCCTACCAGGCGACCACCACCGACTTCTGGCGCTCGATGAAGGCGGTCGGCGGGCCGCAGACCTACCTGCTGGCCGGCGCCTTCAACTGCGGCAAGGCCCAACCGGGCCAGATCGCGGCGGTCAGCCACGGCTGCCCTTCCGCCCTCTTCGAGCAGGTCAACATCCTCAACACGCAGCAGGAGGCGGCGCACTGATGGCCGGTCAGCACAACTCTCCGCACGAGCTGGTCGAGCGGGCCCTGGAACTCTCCCGGGCCGACGGCTGCGTGGTCCTGGTCGACGAGGAGACCAGCGCCAACCTGCGCTGGGCCGCCCCCGACAACCGGCCGGGCGGCGCGCTGACCACCAACGGCGTCACCCGAGGCCGCCGGCTGACCGTGATCTCCACCGTGCACGGCACCGAGGGCACCGCCTCGGGCGTGCTGGCCCGCGAGGCGGTCACCGCAGCCGACATCGAGGAGCTGGTCCGGGCCGCCGAGGCCGCCGCCCGCGCGGCCGGCCCGGCCGAGGACGCCCAGCCGCTGCTCGGCCCCGACGCCGCCCCCGCGAGCGCCGGCTTCACCGAGCCGCCCGCCGAGACCTCGATCGACGTCTTCGCCGAGTTCGCCCCGCAGCTCGGCGCCGCCTTCGCCCGGGCCCGCACGGCGGGCCAGGCGCTCTACGGCTTCGCCCGGCACGAGCTGATCAGCAGCTACCTGGGCAGCTCCACCGGCCTGCGGCTGCGCCACGACCAGCCCACCGGCACCGTGGAGCTGAACGCCAAGGCCGGCGCCGCCTCCGCCTGGGCCGGCGCCGCCACCCGCGACTTCGCCGACGTGGACGTGGCCGAGCTGCAGTCCACCCTCGGCGAGCGGCTCGGCTGGGGCAAGCGCCGGATCGACCTGCCGGCCGGACGCTACGAGACGCTGCTGCCACCGAGCGCGCTGGCCGACCTGATGATCTCGCTGAGCTGGTCGATGAACGCCCGGGACGCCGTCGAGGGCCGCACCGTCTTCAGCCGGCCCGGCGGCGGCACCAGGCTCGGCGAACGGCTGGCGCAGCTGCCGCTGACGCTCCGTTCGGACCCGGCCGCCGCCGGCCTGGAGAGCGCGCCGTTCGTGCTGGCGCACTCCTCCACCGACTCGCACTCGGTCTTCGACAACGGCCTGCCGGTGGGTGCCACCGAGTGGATCAGGGGCGGCGAGCTGGCCGAGCTGCAGACCACCCGGCACACCGCCGCCCTCACCGGGCTGCCGGTCCGCCCGGCCGGCGACAACCTGCTGCTGGAGCTGGCCGACCAGAGCGCGGCTCCGACGCTGGCCGACATGGTCGCCCGCACCGAACGCGGACTGCTGCTCACCTGCCTCTGGTACATCCGCGAGGTCGACCCGGCCACCCTGCTGCTCACCGGCCTCACCCGGGACGGCGTCTACCTGGTCGAGAACGGCCAAGTGGTCGGCGAGGTCAACAACTTCCGCTTCAACGAATCGCCGGTCGACCTGCTCGGCCGGATCACCGAGGCCGGCCGCACCGAGCGCTGCCTGCCGCGCGAGTGGAGCGACTGGTTCAGCCGCGCCGCGATGCCGCCGGTGCGGGTCTCGGACTTCAACATGAGCTCGGTCAGTCAAGCTTCCTAGTGAGGAACCCCCCTTTGGACGAAAAACGCCTGGTCAAGACCTCCAAGCGGCTCTCCCGCATACTCCGCCACGACCCGGGCGCCGTCGGCCTGACCCTCGACGAGGGCGGCTGGGTCCCGGTCGACACGCTGCTCGCCGCCTTCGCCCGGTCCGGGAACCGGCTCAGCCGGGCCGACCTGGACCTGGTGGTGGCGAACAACAACAAGCAACGCTTCGCCTACTCGGCGGACGGCAGCCGGATCCGGGCCAGCCAGGGCCACACGGTGGCGGTCGACCTGGGCCTGGCCGCCACCCAGCCCCCGCCGGTGCTCTACCACGGCACCGCCGAACGCACCCTGCCGGTCATCTTCGCCGAGGGCCTGCGCCCGATGAGCCGGCAGGACGTGCACCTCTCCGCCGACGTCGAGACGGCACTCAAGGTCGGCGCCCGGCACGGCCGTCCAGTGGTGCTGCGGGTGGACGCGGCGGGCCTGGCCGCGGCCGGCCACGAGTTCCGGATCAGCGCGAACGGCGTCTGGCTCACCGACACCGTGCCACCCGACCGCCTCACCCGGCACAGCGCCGGATGAGCGGCCGCTCCCCCGCTCTCCGACCGGGGATCGAGGGAGCGTACGGTGGAGCAAACCGGGCGGAATCGGTGTCGCGCGGGTGGAGCCAAGGGCGGCGATGCAGATGGGCGGCAGGCAGTCGGACGACGGTCGGGTCTTCCGGATCACCGGAGCCCGGACCAGCCTCTCCGAGGACGTCCGCGGGCGGCAGCGCCGCTACATCATCTCGATGCTGGTCCGCACCGCCTGCGTGCTGCTGGCGGTGGCGCTGTGGAACGTGCAGCGCTACGTCGCCTTCGGCGCGCTGGCCGGCGCCGTCCTGCTGCCGTACTTCGCGGTGATCATCGCCAACGCCGGCCGGGAGCGGGCCCCGGGCCTGCCGAGCACCTTCGACATGCCGGCCGACACCCCGCTGATGCTCGGCCCCGGCGGTACGGGTGGCGGCGGCCGGGGCGAGGCCGCCCCGGAGCCACCCGGCAAAAGCTGACTCTCCGTATACGGGCAAGTCAGGGCGACAGCTGAGGTTTCATATCAGCTGTGACCAACTTGCCCGTTTTTCATGCCTTTTGTCAGCTCTGAACCTCAGGAGAAGCTCAAATTAGTCTTGAGAGGGCTAGCCAAAGGCCCACCTTTCCGTGACATACTGCGTACGCGCTCCGCATCCCCCGTCGGAGTGACGGACCGACGCCGGGCGGCTCCCCCCGTGGCTGCCCGGCGTCGCCATGTCCGCATCAGGGTGGTGCGCAGGGATCCTGCTCCACCGGCCGAGGTGGGAAACCGGCCCGGGTGAGAAACTGTCGATCATGAGCATCGACTTCTTCGGCGCGGCGGGCGGCGCTCCCGACGGCCCCGACGGTCCCCCCAAGTGCTCGGCCAAGGGCTGCAAGGCGGCCGCCGAGTGGGTACTGGTCTGGAACAACCCGAAACTGCACACCCCGGACCGCCGCAAGACCTGGCTGGCCTGCGGCGAACACCGCGAGCACCTGAGCCAGTTCCTGAGCGTGCGCGGCTTCCTGCGCGAGACCGTGGCGCTGGCCGACCGGCCACAACAGCAGGCGCGGGACCAGGCGCAGGACCAGGACGAGTCCTGACGTCCCGTCAGCCGCCGATCGCCGACATCGGGCGGTCCGGCTGGTGGAACTGCGGGTCGTCGATCCCCGCGCCCGCCTTCTTGCCCCACATCGCCGCCCGCCACAGCGCGCCCAGCTCGGCGTCCGAGGCACCGGAGCGCAGGGCGGTGCGCAGATCGGTCTCACCGGTGGCGAAGAGGCAGTTGCGGACCTGGCCGTCGGCGGTCAGCCGGGTGCGGTCGCAGGCCCGGCAGAACGGCCGGGTGACCGAGGCGATCACCCCGACCGTCGCGGGGCCGCCGTCCACCAGCCAGCGCTCGGCGGGTGCCGCCCCGCGCGCGGCGCTGGGCTCGGGGGTGAGGGTGAAGCGGGTCGCGAGCAGTTCCAGGATCTCCTCGGCGGTGACCATCTGCGAGCGGGTCCAGCCGTGCTGGGCGTCCAGCGGCATCTGCTCGATGAACCGCAGCTGGTAGCCGCGCTCCAGGCACCAGGCGAGCAGTTCGGGTGCTTCGTGGTCGTTGACCCCGCGCATCAGCACCGTGTTGAGCTTGACCGGGGTCAGCCCGGCGGCCTCGGCGGCGGCCAGACCGTCCAGCACGTCCTGGTGGCGGTGCCGGCGGGTCAGGGTGTGGAAGGTCTCCTCGTCCAGCGTGTCCAGCGACACGTTGACCCGGTCCAGGCCGGCCTCGCGCAGCGCCCGCGCGGTGCGCGCCAGACCCACGCCGTTGGTGGTGAGGGACAGTTCGGGGCGCGGCGCCAGCTCGGCGCAGGCCGCGATGATCGACACCACACCCGGGCGCAGCAGCGGCTCACCGCCGGTGAACCGCACCTCGCGCACCCCGAGGTCCCGGACGGCCAGCGCGACCAGCCGCACGATCTCCTCGTCGGTCAGCAGCTCGGGCTTGGCGAGCCACTGCAGACCCTGCTCGGGCATGCAGTAGGTGCAGCGCAGATTGCACCGGTCGGTGAGCGAAACCCGCAGATCAACGGCCTGTCGGCCGAAGCTATCCAACAGCACGGTGCCCACCTCTTCCCTGTCACGGACCGGCGCCCGACCCACCGGGGGCGGACCGGGCGCCAGCTTAGACCAGAGGGATCTTGGGCCCGGGTGCGCGCCGATCCCGGTACGGGAGCGAACCTCCAAAGTCAGCCTACGTCGCCGGCCCGCCGGCGCGGCGGCCCTGCGAGGCGACCGCCTGGCTCGCTCAGGGCCTAGAAGGCGATCCGCACCTTCAGCGCGGTGCGGTCGTTCATCGCCTGGTATCCGGCCGGGACGCCGTCCAGCTCGACCGTGCGGTCGAAGACCAGCCCGGGGTTGATGTCACCGGCCAGCACGTCGGCCAGCAGCTCCGGGATGTACGCGCGGGCCGGCGCGACGCCGCCGCCGAGCGCCACGTTCCGGCCGAACATCTGGCCGATGTCCACGCCCGCGCTGCCGCCGTGCGGCACGCCGACGTAACCGACCGCGCCGCCGTCGCGGGCGATCGAGATCGCGGTGCGCATCGACTCCTCGGTGCCCACCGCCTCCAGCACCGCGTGCGCGCCCTGACCGCCGGTCAGCTCGCGGACCGCCTCGATCGCCGCTTCGCCGCGCTCGGCCACCACATCGGTGGCGCCGAACTTCCGGGCGATCTCGGTGCGGGCCTCGTGCCGGCCCAGCGCGATGATCCGACCGGCACCCAGCCGGTGCGCGGCCAGCACGCCGCAGAGCCCCACCGCGCCGTCACCGACCACGGCGACCGTCGAGCCGGGCCGGACCCGGGCGGCGACGGCGGCGTGGTGACCGGTGGCCATCACGTCGGAGAGGGCGAGCAGGCTGGGCAGCAGCGCCGGGTCGGTGGCCGCGTCGTGGGGCAGCTTGACCAGCGTGCCGTCGGCGAACGGGACCCGGACCGCCTCGCCCTGGCCGCCGTCCGAGCCCACGCTGCCCCAGAAGCCACCATGCGGGCAGGAGGTCTGCAGGCCGTCCCGGCAGAAGTCGCAGGTGCCGTCCGACCAGACGAACGGGGCGACCACGAAGTCGCCGACCTTGAATCCGTCGACCGCCGGGCCCACCTCCTCGACGATGCCGAGGAACTCGTGCCCGATCCGCTGGCCGACCTCGCGGTCCGCCACGCCCCGGTAGGCCCACAGGTCGCTGCCGCAGATACAGGCGTTCACCACCCGGACCACCGCGTCGGTGGGCTGCTGGATCACCGGGTCGGGGACCTCTTCGATCCGGATGTCATTGGGGCCGTGAATCACGGTGGCGCGCATGGTGATGCCCTTCGGGTACCTGATGGAAATTCGTCCAGCTGTACGACCCGCCCCACCTGCCACTCTATTCCGCGGTCCGCTTCAACGTGATCCACGCCGCATCGCCCGGCGTGCCGAGGAGTTCCGTCATCCGTCGAGGGCACCGCCCCTTAAGCTGGTGCACCATGCATGCGCTCCAGCCCACGGCTCGCCCGATCCCCACGCAGCGCACCGGTGCATCCGAAGGCTCCGCGGGCTATGCGGTGGTCGACGTGGAGACCACGGGCCTGGGCCGCACCGACCGGGTGATCTCGGCGGGCGTCTACCGGCTGGACGCCGACGGCGAGATGGTCGACCACTGGTACACCCTGGTCAACCCCGAGCGCGATCCAGGGCCGGTCTGGATCCACGGCCTGACCAGCGTGATGCTGGCCGACGCGCCGACCTTCCCGCAGATCGCCGAGGAGCTGGCCGAACGGCTGCGCGACCGGGTGATGGTGGCCCACAACGCGCTCTTCGACTGGAACATGATCTCCCGTGAGTTCTCCCGCGCCGGGCTTCGCGCGCCGGTGGAGCAGCGGCTGTGCACCATGGTCCTCTCCCGCGACCTCGGCCTGCCGCTGGCCAACGGCAAGCTCTCCACGCTGGCCGACTACTTCGGCGTCCAGCAGCGCCACGCGCACAACGCGCTGGACGACGCCCGGGTGCTCGCCGAGGCGTTCCGCCCCAGCCTGCACCTGGCCCGCAGCGGCGGCGTGCCGCTCCCGCTGACCACCTGCGTGGCGGTCACCGACCTCGGCGAGGACGGCCAGACCGTGTCCGCCTCGCCCGCCCGCGGCTCCTGGGGCGCCACCTCCTACCGGCCCGGCCGCAAGCGCCCGGCCTGCCCGTACCCGAACCCGGGGCGCTGGCGGGAGGGCGGCCCGCTGGTCCAGGGCATGCGGGTGGCGATCACCGGCGACACCGCCACCGACCGGGAGTTGCTGGAGGACCGCGCGATCGCGGCGGGCCTGCACATCGCGAGCTCGGTCAGCCGGCTCACCAGCCTGCTGGTCACCAACGAGCCGGGCAGCTGGAGCGGCAAGGCCCGCAAGGCCCGCGAGCTGAGCACCCCGACGATGGGCGAGGACGCGTTCCTGCAGCTGCTCGCCGACGTAGCAGTGCACCCGGGCAGCTGAGCCGCCCCGCCCGCCGCTGCGGCAGGATGGCCCCATGGATCTCGGATTGCACGACAAGGTGTACGTGGTCACCGGCGCCAGCCGCGGACTCGGCTTCGCCGCCGCCCGTGAGCTGACCGCCGACGGCGCCAAGGTGTTGCTGACCGGCCGTCAGCAGCAGAGCCTGGACGCCGCCGTCGACTCCCTCGGCGGCGAGCCGGCCGCCGTCGGCTTGGTCGGCGACAACGCCGACGCCGAGGCCGCCGAACGGATCGTCACCACCGCCGTCACCCGCTTCGGCCGCCTGGACGGCATCCTGATCAGCGTCGGCGGCCCGCCCGCCGGATCGGTGCTCGGGACGGACGACCAGGACTGGCGCGACTCCTTCGAGACGGTCTTCCTCGGCGCGCTGCGGCTGGCCCGCGCGGCGGCCGCGGCGTTCACCGAGGGCGGCGTGATCGCCTTCGTGCTCTCCAGCTCGGTGCGCGAGCCGATCCCGGGACTGGGCATCTCCAACGGCCTGCGCCCGGGCCTCGCGATGGCCGCCAAGGCGCTGGCCGGCGAGCTCGGCCCGCGTGGCATCCGGGTGCTGGGCCTGCTGCCCGCCCGGATCGACACCGACCGGGTGCGCGAACTCGACGCGCTCGCCCCCGACCCCGAGGCCGCCCGGGCCGCCGCGGGCGCCCGGATCCCGCTCGGCCGCTACGGCACCCCCGAGGAGTTCGGCAAGGTCGCCGCCTTCGCTCTCTCCCCGGCCGCCTCCTACCTCACCGGCCTGATGATCCCCGTCGACGGCGGTGCCCTGCACACCTTCTGACGGCTGCTCCGGCCGCCGGGCGGCCCCGGGCCGCGGACCCCGGCCCGCCCGGCGGGCGCGGCGGCGCTGCTGCCGGGGGTGCTGCGGGGCCGGGCTCCGGGCGACCTGCACCCGCAGGTCCAGCGGCAACTGCTCCCCGGTGCGCCCCACGGCCGCCGCCGCGTGCGCGGCCGGGCCGGCCCGGAAGGCCTCGACCGCGGCCGCCACCCCCGCGCCCGGCTCCAGCAGCAGGATCGCCTGCAGCCGCAACCGCCGGCCCCGGCCGAGCAGCAGCACCCGAGCCGCCGCGACCTCGGGCAGCCCCAGCGAGGCACCCTGGACGGCCTCCGCCAGCGCCGTCCCGCGCAGCCGCACCCGCAGGCCAGGACCGGCCACCGCGGGCAGCTCCAGCTCGGTCGGGGTCGGCCGCCGCAGCTGGGCGAGCAGCCACCAGAGTGCCAGCAGCACCAGCGCCGCCAGCCCCGCGACGACCGCCGGCCACCACCAACCCCGATCCCGCCAGCGGGTGCGCGAGGCGGTGCTCAGCACGGGCTGGTGGGGCGAGGTCAGCGGCCACCAGCCGGGCGGCGTCACGCCCAGGTGCCGGTACACGTCCAGCCCGCCGGCCAGCACCAGCAGCGCGCCCAGCACCAGCAGCACCCCGATCAGCCCGAGCAGCAGCCGGTTGACGGTGGCTCGACTCACCGCGGGTCACCTCCTCTCAGCCTCGGTCCGGGGGTCAGGTGCCGGTCAGTGCATCGGCGGACGGTGCTTGGCCGGCCGCCCGCGCACCCGCAGCACAGGTGCGCGCAGCAGACCCAGCCGGGCCAGCTCCGCCCCCAGCACCGCTTCGGCCCGCGCCAGATCGGCGCTGCCGTGGATGGTCACCCGTGCCCGCCGCCGCCCGACCCGCACCCGGGCGGACGCCACCATCGGCAGCTCCAGCGCCCTGGTCTCCAGCAGCGCGGCCACCCCGTGCCGGTCCACCACCGTCCCGGGAGCCTGCCGCAGCACCAGCCAACGCCCCGCGCCCGAGGCGACGGCGAGCACGCAGAGCCAGCAGCCGAGCAGTCCCACCAGCACCGCCCCGGCCAGCACCCACCCGGTGTCCAGTTGCCGCGAGTCGAGCTGATCGGCCAGCCAGCGGCGCCAACTGCCGGTCCGGTGCCCGGCCCAGCGCGAGGCGGCGTCGTAGAACAGCAGTCCCGCCCCGGCCAGCAGCACGCCCGCCACCAGCGCCGCCGCCCTGGTCCGCGGCGAGCGGGGCACCCGGAAGCCGGGCCCGCCCGGGCTCACCTGTCCGGCCTCACTCATCAGCGGCTCCGTCCGACGGCGCCTCGTCCCCGAGCCCCACCGGGTGCAGCCGCTCCACCACCACCAGCACCTCGCGCACCGGGATCCCGGTCAGCCCACCGACCCGCTCGGCCACCGCCGCCCGCACCGCCGCCGCCCACCGGCCGAGGTCGGCCGGGAACGGCAGCTCCACCCCCACCCGCACCTGGGCGACCCCCTGGGTGACGGCCACCTCCACCCGGGGCAGCTCACCGACCCGGTCGGGCCCCAGCGCGTCGCGCGCGGCCAGCTCGGCGATCCGGACCAGCACCCGATCGGCGATCCGCAGCCGCCCGCGCTGCGCGGGCGGCGTGCCGCGCCCGGTGTCCCGCCCCCAGCCCGGCTCCGCCGCGAAGCCCCGGGCCGCGCCGCCGCCCCTCACCGGCGCCGGTCGCGGCCGCGCAGCAGGTCACCGAGATCGCGCAGATCGATGTCGCCCTCGAGGACCCGGCCGGCCACGAAGCCGACCACGCCGAGCACCGCGACCAGCAGGAAGGCCGCGAACCCGCCGAAGTAGCCGGCGAAGCCCAGGGCCATCCCGGCCACCATGCCGATCAGGGCGAGATTCATCGTTGAGCTCCCAAACGGAGTAACTCCAGGCGGAGTGCGATGCGGGCCGCGCTGCGCAGTTCGCTGCGGACTCGGTGGGGACTACTGGACCCGGGAGCGCCGGTCCGAGGAGGAGGACAGCTCCTCCTCCTCGTCCGGTTCGTCGGGCAGGTGCACGTCGTTGACGGCGATGTTCACCTCGACCACCTCCAGGCCGGTCATCCGCTCGACCGAGAGGATGATGTTGCGCCGCACGGTCGCCGCGAGCTCCGGGATCACCACCCCGTACTCGACCACCAGCGCGATGTCGATCGCGGTCTGCTTCTCGCCGACCTCGGCCTTGATGCCGCGCGAGATGCTGGACCGTCCGCCGGGCACCCGGTCCCGCATCGCGCCGAAGGTCCTGGCCAGACCTGAGCCGAGCGCGTGGATGCCGGGGACCTCACGGGCCGCCATCCCGGCGATCTTCTCCACCACACCATCGGCCAGTGCGGTTCGCCCGCGCTCCTCGAGGGGCGGGCCGCTGTGCGCCTCGCCGTGCGGTGGGCCGGACTTGCTCAGGTCGGACGGCTTGGGGGTCTCGGGCATGGGGGTGCCTCCTGAAGGACGTCTCCAGCTATACCGCAATCTGCCCCAACTGTGACATTCCGCCACGAAACTCGCCCCTGGAGTCCCCCTGGTCACGGACGTGGAAAAGGCGGGGTCCGGCTCTCCCCCTCCGAGAGCCGGACCCCGCCCGGACCGTGCCGCCTAGGCGCGTCAGTCGCCGATCCCCGCCAGGTCCCGCAGCCGGCGCGCCTGGGCGCCCCGCTCGGCGGCGCGCTGCTCCTCGTACGAGCGGTCGCCGGCGCCGGCCAGCAGGGCCTTGGTCTCGATCACCGCGGCGCGCGGCGCGGCGAGCAGCGCGGCGGCCAGATCGCGGGCGGCCTCGTCCAGCTGCTCGGCACTGGGCACCACCAGGTTGGCCAGCCCGGTCGCGGCGGCCTCCGCCGCGTGCACCCAGCGGCCGGTGGCGCAGATCTCCAGCGCGCGGGCGTAGCCGACCAGGTCGGTCAGCGGCTTGGTGCCGGTCAGGTCGGGGACCAGGCCGAGCGAGGTCTCGCGCATCGCGAACTGGGCGTCCTCGGCGCAGATCCGCAGGTCGCAGGAGAGCGCGAGCTGGAACCCGGCGCCGACCGCGTGGCCCTGCACCAGCGCGATGCTGATCAGGTCGGGACGCCGCCACCAGGTGAACGCCTCCTGGTAGCCGGCGATCGCCTCGTCCAGCTCCTTGTCCGAAGAGGCGGCCAGCGACAGGAAGTTCGGCTCTCCGGGGATCCCCTCCGGAGTGAACATGGCCCGGTCGAGGCCGGCCGAGAAGGAGACGCCCTCGGCCCGCAGCACCACCACCCGGACCGTCGCGGGCAGCTCACGGCCGATGGCGGCCAGCGCCCGCCACATCGCGGGCGTCTGCGCATTGCGGCGCCCGGGGTGGCAGAGCGTGACCGTCGCGAACTCGCCCTCGACGTCGAGTCGGACGCCGGCCTCCTGCCACGCGGCCGAGTGGTCAGGGGTGGGGACGGGCGCGGTCATGGGCACCTCCGGCGAGGGTCGGGACAGGCTCCAGCGCACTGCCCACTGGGTCTACCGGAGAGTAACTTATTGTCCGAGCCTTGGGTACCGCCGTGGCTCCGGCCGAGCTTCACCCTGCGTGCGGACATGACGATCGGCGGCCATGGGGCCCCTCCCGGCCGGAGGCTGGGGGAAGGTACCTGTCACGGTCGCCGATGCGTCGGGGGTACTGATAGGGGCGTACTGACGGACTGTCGGAACCTGATGCCACCCGGCCACCGGCTGACCGGAGAGAACGCGGCACCTGACCTGACGGCCAGTCAGGAACCGGCTGCCGCAGCAGCCTTGGCCTTTCCACGCGTGGCGCCACCGCGACCCCGGAGGTTCACTCCGGACTCGCTCAGCATGCGGTGCACGAAGCCGTACGAGCGGCCGGTCTCCTCCGCCAGCGCGCGAATGCTCGCTCCGGAGTCGTACTTCTTCTTCAACTCGGCCGCGAGCTTCTCACGCGCGGCACCAGTCACCCGGCTGCCCTTTTTCAGAGTCTCGGCCACCCGTGCCTCCTCGTAGCTGTGCTCGGTCAGATTCCCATGATCACCCATCCCCAGCGTCCTGGCCACCCATTCGACAAGGTCCATCCGGCGAAAAGGGCCCAGCAGGGGCGTGATCCGAGCGCGTCGGGCCGCTCACCCTGGGTGTGCGCCCCCGGCGGAATCCGGCCTGGCGGGGCGAAAGAGCTGATCAGCAGGGCCGCCCGGGCGGCGACACGAACGGATCCGAATAAAACGGAATCTCTCCCGCCGACATTCCCGAATGGGTCCACCTGATGAGACGGCATCGGCTGGATGCAGGAGCGCGCGTCTACCGAAGTCGAGCGCCCGCGACCGGCGAACCGATCACGGGCGACAGAAAGGCGAAATGAGCAGCGGGCTCAGGCCAGCGAGACCAGGTCGTGGTACGCCGGGCTCCACAGGTCCTCGACGCCGTCCGGCAGCAGGATGATCCGCTCCGGCTGAAGCGCCTCGACCGCGCCCTCGTCGTGGGTGACCAGCACCACCGCGCCGCTGAAGGAGTGCAGCGCGCCGAGGATCTCCTCGCGGCTGGCCGGGTCGAGGTTGTTGGTGGGCTCGTCGAGCAGCAGCACGTTGGCGCTGGAGACCACCAGCGAGGCCAGCGCGAGCCGGGTCTTCTCACCGCCGGAGAGCACCCCGGCCGGCTTGTCGACATCGTCGCCCGAGAAGAGGAAGGAGCCGAGGATCTTGCGGATCTGCACCAGGTCGGTGTCCGGCGCCGCGGAGCGCATGTTCTCCAGCACGGTGCGCTCGGGGTCGAGCGTCTCGTGCTCCTGGGCGTAGTAGCCGATCTTCAGGCCGTGCCCCGGGATGATCTCACCGGTATCCGGCTTCTCCACGCCCGCGAGCATCCGCAGCAGGGTGGTCTTGCCCGCGCCGTTGAGCCCGAGGATGACCACCCGCGACCCACGGTCGATCGCCAGGCCGACGTCGGTGAAGATCTCCAGCGAGCCGTAGGACTTGGACAGGCCCTCGGCCATCAACGGCGTCTTGCCGCACGGCGCCGGGTCCGGGAAGCGCAGCTTGGCGACCTTGTCCGAGACCCGGACCTGGTCGAGACCGGCCAGCAACTTCTCGGCGCGGCGGGCCATGTTCTGGGCGGCGACGGTCTTGGTGGCCTTCGCACGCATCTTGTCGGCCTGCGAGTTGAGGGTCGCGGCCTTCTTCTCGGCGTTGGCGCGCTCGCGCTTGCGGCGCTTCTCGTCGTCCTCGCGCTGCTGCTTGTACTGCTTCCAGCCCATGTTGTAGATGTCGATCGCGGAGCGGTTGGCGTCCAGGTAGAACACCTTGTTGACGACCGTCTCGACCAGCTCGACATCGTGCGAGATGACGATGAAGCCGCCCTTGTAGGTCTTCAGGAAGTCGCGCAGCCAGGCGATCGAGTCGGCGTCCAGGTGGTTGGTCGGCTCGTCGAGCAGCAGGATGTCGGAGTCCGAGAAGAGGATCCGGGCCAGCTCCACCCGGCGGCGCTGACCGCCGGAGAGGGTGTGCAGCTCCTGGCCGAGGATCCGGTCGGGCAGGCCGAGCGCGGCGGCGATGGTGGCGGCCTCGGCCTCGGCGGCGTAACCGCCCTTGGTGAGGAACTCGGTCTCCAGGCGGGCGTACTTCTTCATCGCGTTGTCGCGGGTGGCGCCCTTGCCGTTGGCCATCCGCTCCTCGTTCTCGCGCATCTTCTTCAGCACGGTGTCGAGGCCACGGGCGGAGAGGATCCGGTCGCTGGCGAGCACGTCCAGATCGCCGGTGCGCGGGTCCTGCGGCAGGTAGCCGACCTCGCCGGAGCGGGTCACGGTGCCGCCGGCCGGCAGGCCCTCGCCGGCCAGCACCTTGGTCAGCGTGGTCTTGCCCGCGCCGTTGCGGCCGACCAGACCGATCCGGTCGCCGGGGGCGACCCGGAAGCTGGCGGACTCGATCAGGATGCGGGCGCCGGCGCGCAGTTCGAGGGCGTTGGCGGAAATCATGGCTGCGAGAACTCCTGAAGCTGGGCGGCCCGGGGCGCGCGGAGCGGCCGGGCACGGGGGTGCGGCGGGGGTCAGGGCGTGCTGGACGGTCCGGCGCCGGCACCCGACCGCACGCACGGGCACGGACCGGGAGCCTCACCGGCTGCCGCCGCTAATGCCCGAGGAGAACAGCCATGCGGGCCAGTCTACCGGGCGCCCCGAGCATGCTCGGCGGTATGACGCGGGTGCCCGGCCGGCCGGGGCCGTCAGTGGTCGGCGGCCGGTACCGCCACCGGGCAGCCGTCCTGCGGCTTGACCGCCGCGAAGGGTGCCTCGGGGCTGTCGCACGGGATCGCCGAGGCGCCCTGGTCGGTGTCGAAGACCCGGGTGCCGACCAGCGGGCCGTCGTCGATCTGCACCCGCTTGGCGTCCAGCCTGGTGATCTTCACCTTGGGGCCGGCGTTGAGCACGTAGCCGTGACCGTCCAGTCGGAAGCCGGTGATCGACCCGGGCAGCACCTGGTGGCCCGCGCCGGTGGTGGCGGTGCAGCTGCGCGGGACCAGCACCGCGATGTCGGTGTCCACCGCGCGCAACGGGTCGTAGGTGCAACCGTCCTGCGGGCGGGCGTTGAACCTGAGATCTCCGTCACGGTCGCGGAAGCCCATGGTCAGGCCCGGGGTGAGCACCTGGACCCAGGGCTCGGGCTCGCTGGCCACCTGCACGGCGGCGGCGGCCCGCTGCAGTTCGAGCTGCTCGCGCTGGGCATCGGTGCGCTGGTCGGCGCCCGGCTCGCCGACGCCCTGCAGCCAGTCGGACAGGCCCGGCACGGAGCGGTGCCAGCGGACCTGGTGATTGTCGATCTCCACCGAGGTGACCATGCCGTCGTCCCAGACCACCACGGCGCTCTGGCCGAGCGGCGTGACGTGCAGCGCGGTGGCGCCGTCCCGGCGGTAGGACCAGAGCAGCGCGCCGCTGGACGGGTCGTACGCCTCCAGGCCCGGGCCCACCCGGAAGTCCGGGACGACCGGTGCGGCGGACTGCGCGACCACCGGGCTGGCCTGGGCGTTGCCGGGTGCCGACACCTGGTCGCCGAACGGAACCGGGCGGTTGGCGTGCGCGGCGGCGCCGGCGCCGAGCACCAGCAGGACGGCCATGGCGGGCAGGGCCGACCGGGGGGTCAGAGTACGAAGCGGCTTCCAGGACACTTCGGGAGGGTACCTGGTGGGCGCTTGGGCGTCAGCATGGTGGTGCCCCCCTGCGGTCCCACAGACGCAGAACCGGACATTCGACGGGGGTCGGCGGACCGGCTCGGCACCGGGCCGCGCGGATCGGCGACGGTTGACGCGGCAGAAACCGCTGAGGATCGATCAGGACGGCGATCGGGGCCAGTCGAGATCGGCCAGGCTCGCGATAACTGTCCACTTTGGGGTGACATTCGGCTTTTCTGACAGCGCATCAGCTTACGGTCGGTGGGCAGCCGCGTGCAGAACGCCCGGCCCCCGTGCCCAGCGTCGTGCTGGACCGCTCCCGTGCTGGAGGAGAGACCATGCGAATCGGCCGCCTGGCCCTGGCCGCCTCCGCGCTGCTGCTGCTCAGCACGGCCGGCATCTCCTCCGGTGGCAGCCCGCTGACCAGCGCCGACCGCGGTCCCGCCGCCGTGGACGGCGCGATCGCGTCGAACACGCAGCCGCGCGGGCCGGCGCCCAAGCCGAGCACCCGGCGGGCCGACCACGAGGTGCCGTTCGGCGCCTTCGTCGGCTCCTGGGACGACTACATCCCGCAGATCGCCAGGTTCTCCAACTGGCTGAGCGGCGCCAACCTCCAGGTCGGCCACACCTATCTGGCCGGAAACAGCTGGGGCGACATCGACGGCGACACCAAGATGCTGGCCCTCTGGTCGCAGTGGCGACTCGGCCAACACGGCCGGACGCTGGTGCTCAACGTGCCGATGCTGGTCCCCAACGAGGGCGACGTGCCCGACGAGAAGGTGGCGCAACTGCTCGGGCAGGGTGCGCAGGGCGCGTACGACCAGCACTTCCGCAGGCTCGCCCGGAAGCTGGTGGCGCTCGGCGGCGGTGACACGGTGATCGTGCTCGGCTGGGAGATGAACGGCACCACCTACACCAGCCGCTGCCGGCCCGACCCGGCCGCGTGGAAGGCGGACTGGCGGCGGATCGTCGACGTGATGCGCTCGGTGCCCGGGCAGCGGTTCCGCTTCGACTTCACCCCCAACCGGGGGCTGGACGCGATCGCCTGGACCAAGTGCTACCCGGGTGACGACGTGGTGGACATCATCGGCACCGACAGCTACGACCAGCCGGCCGGCGCGACCTTCGACGACTACGTGCGTGAGCCGTACGGCCTGGAGGACCAGGTGGAGTTCGCCGCCAAGCGCGGCAAGCCGGTCTCCTACCCGGAGTGGGGGCTGTTCCGCAACGGCGACAACCCGGAGTTCGTGCGCCGGATGGTCGAGTGGATGCGCACCCACGACACGCTCTACCAGACCGTCACGGACTACTGCCCGCACGGCTTCTGGGAGTGCCGCAGCAATCCGCGCTCCAGCGCGGTCTACCAGCAGTTGCTGAGCGGCTCCAAGGGCGAGGCGTCGGCGGCTCCGAACCGGCCGACCGCGCCGACGGCTCCGACCGCGCCGCCGTGTCCGCTGCCGCAGGGGCTGTTCGGCAACCTGCCCTGGATGCGGCCGCCGCTGATTCCGCTGCTGCCCGGGTGCGCGGGGGTGGGGTCTCCCGGTGCGTCGGCCAGTGCGCCGACGTCCGCGGCGGCGGTGCCGTCCCCGTCCGCGTCCATGTCGCCGTCCCCGTCGGCGGCAGCATCGGTGTCGGCGACCCCGTCCGCGAGCGGGTCGCCGTCCGCGTCGGCCTCGGTCAGCGGCGGCCGGCGAGCGCCCGCAGGCGGGTGACCGGTCCGCGCAGGTGCGGGACGGCCGCCGCGCGGGCCCGGACCAGGGCGAGGCGCAGGCTCAGCACGCCGGCGAGGTGGGCGGGCCCGAGCAGCAGGCGGTGGTTGCGTTCGTGCTCGGGGCGCCAGCGCTCCTTGTACGGCTCCTCACCGCGCATCAGGCTCAGCTCCGGGATGCCCGCGCGGACCGTCTCCTCCAGCGAGGTGCCGAAGAGCAGGCCCGCGATGTCGATCCGCTCCCGCAGCCTCGGATGCGCGCCGTAGAGGTAGAGGCCGGCGAAGGACGGGCAGAGCAGCAGCAGGTCGACCGCCACCAGCTCCTCGTCCAGGTAGTAGCGGTAGACCACCGCCTGGCCGTGCCGCGCGAGCCCCGCCGTGGACTCGCGCAGGTGGGCCGCGAAGCGCTCGCTGACGTGCTCGGCGGTGACCGCGCGGCTCTCCCACTGCAGGGCGTGCAGCCACAACAGGTCGCCCATCGCGGCCTCGACCTCGTCGACCGGCACCCGGCGGGCCACCACGCCGGCCTCCAGCAGCTTGCGCTGCTTGGCCCGGCTGCGTTGCGCGGTCCGGCCCGGCAGCCGGGCGAGCAGCTGCTCCATCGGGACGGCGGGCAGGTGCTGGCAGACCGAGTCGAACAGCTGATGGCGCCGCCCGTCCCAGCACGCGTAGACCTGGTGGGCGGCCGACCCGGGCCGCACCTCCCGCAGGTCCAGCGCCTGCCAGGGACGGCGCAGCGGCAGCGCGCGGGCCAGCTCGGCGGCGGCCTCGGCGGCGCAGGAGTCGTCCAGCAGCACGTCGGTGAAGTCGATCAGCTGCCCACCGAGGGCGGTGAGGGTGCCGGTCCGGCCGGCGGCGAGGGCGGCGGCCGCCACCAGCTCGCCGTCCCGGCGGACCAGCAGCACCCGCAACCGCCCGGGGCGCCCGTAGGCGCGCCACCAGGACGCCTGCCAGGCGGCGGACTGGAACGGGGTCGCGGTGCGGCAGCGCGCGGCGAGCGCGTCCCACTCCGCCGCGAACCGGGTCAGCGTGTCGTCCGCACGGTGCAGCTCGGTGGTCCAGCCGGCAGCGGCGGTCGGCGCCGGGGGACGAGGTGCTGGCGGACGAGGTGCCGGGGTGGGCTCCCGGATCGGTTGGGGGGCCGTCATTTCTTGCTCCGCGCGGGTTCGGCCTGCTGCGGCGCCGGGACGGCGGCCGCGGGCGTCGGCACGGGCAGGGGCTCGGGCGCCGCGCTCGGAGTCGCGACCGGAGTCGCGACCGGGCCCGCAGCGCTCGGCTTCCGGCGCGCCATCATCGCCAGCGCACCCACCAGCACGCCCGCCGCGCCGCCCACCGCGACGTCGAGCTGACGGCTCGGGGTGGTCGGCTTGTCCGGTTCCGCGGCCGCCGCCAGCGGGACCAGCTTCACTCCGGTCTCCTTGCTGCTGGTGTTCGCGAACGAGATCAGGGCCTTGGCCACCGCGTCCGCCGCCTTCACCGCGTCGACCGGGTGGCCGCCGCTGCCCGCGATCTCGATCACCGGGGCGTCCGGCGAGGTGGTCCCGGCGACCAGGCCGGCCAGCTCGGCGCCGCTGCGGCCGGCGTCGGGGGCCGCCAGCGCGAGGACCTGGGGCTGGGCCGCCAGCCGTCCGTACGCCTGGGCGAAGTTCACCGCCAGGCCGGCCTCGCTGCTGCTGTCCGGGACCACCACCACGTAGGAGTTGGCCGTGTAGACCGGGGGCGCGGCCACCGCGTAACCCGCCCCGGCGACCGCGCCCAGCGGGATCGCGGCGGCCAGCGGCCACCAGCGGCGAGCCAGCGCGCGGACGCCGGCCGCCCGGTCGCCGCCCCGGTTGTCGCCTTGGTCGGTCCCTCGCTCGGTGCCGTTCATGCTCGGTTCTCCCTCCCGGCCGGGACCGGCTCGGTGGCCCGTCCCAACCGCTCGTACAGCTCGGCCAGTTGGCCGGCTGTGCGGACAATGTCGTAGTGCGCCACGGCGGGTGGCCTGGGCAGCGGGACGGCGAGCGGGGCCGGGCCGAGCGCCAGCAGCGCCTCCTGGTAGGCCGCCACCGTCGAGGGCAGCTTGCGGGCCGCGGGCGCCGCCTCGGCGGGCAGCTCCTCCAGCGCCGGGCAGCCGCTGTGCAGCACCGGCAGCCCCGCCGCCAGGCCCTCCAGCACCGCCAGGCCGAAGGTCTCCTCGACCGACGGCGCGGCCAGCACGTCCATCGCGCTCAACAGCTCCGGTACATCGGTGCGTTCGCCGATCAGCAGGACCCGCGAGCCGATCCCGAGCTCGCGGGCCAGCTCGGTCAGCGCCGCCCGCTCGGGCCCCTCACCGACCAGCAGCAGCACCGCACCCGGCAGCACGGTCAGTGCCGAGACCAGCACGTCGAACCGCTTGCCGGGCACCAGGCGACCCACCGCGCCGACCACGAAGGCATCCCCGGCCAGGCCCAACTTCCGCCGGATCTCCACCCGTTGAGCCCAAGGCACGGCGAAGCCGGCCGCCTCGATACCGTTCGGCAGCACCGCCACCCGCCGACCTGGCACGCCCCAGTCGGCCAGCGTCCCGGCCACCCGCCCGGAGACCGCCACCGTGGCGACGCCGAGCCGTTCGGCGGCCAGGTAGAGGGACTTGACGCCGGCGCCGACCGGGCGCCCCTCGATCGTCCCGGCGTGCAGCGAGTGTTCGGTCGCCAGGACCGTGCGCACCCCGGCCAGCCGGGCCGCCAACCGCCCGTACAGGCCGGCCCGGTAGAGGTGGGTGTGCACCACGTCGTAGCGTCCGTGCCGGATCAGCCGGATGAGCCGGGGCAGCACCGCCAGGTCCCGGTTGCCGCGCATCGCCAGGTCGTGCACCGTGACGCCGTCCGCGCGCAGTGCCGCCGCCACGCTGCCCGGATTGGTCAGGGTGGCCACCTCGCAGTCGACCGAGGACGGCAGGTGACGGATCGTCAGCAGCAGCTGCTGCTCGGCGCCGCCCGCGGCCAGGCCGGTGATCACATGCAGCACCCTCATCGCGTCGCCGCCAGCCGCCGCAGCTCGGTGACCACGTCCCGCAGGCCGTGCCTGCCGCGTTTGGCCCGCAGCCGCCAGGCGCCGTCGCGGTCGCCGACGTAGCAGCGGGGCAGCGCGAAGCGGCTGGCCAGCAGGCTGTGGTCGATCGCCACCGCGTAGTCGTAGCCGGCCTCCTGCACGGCCCTGGCGGCCGGCTCGTCCACCGCGCCGTACGGGTAGCAGAAGCCGCCCACCGGGCCCCCGAGCAGCTCGGCCAGGGCCAGCCGGCTGTCCCCGACCTCGGCGGCGAGCAGCTGTCCGGGCAGCCCGGGCAGCGCCAGGTGGCTCATCCCGTGCGAGCCGATCTCCCAACCGGTGTCGGCGAGTTCGCGCACCTGCTCGACCGTGAGCAGCGCCTTGCGCGGGCCCTTGACGTCCCAGAAGTTGTCGCCGCCCAGGCGGTCGGCCACCACGTAGGCGGTGGCGGTGAACCCGTAGCCGCGCAGCACCGGGACCACGTGACGGGCAAAGTCGGCGTAGCCGTCGTCGAAGGTCAGGCCGACCAGCCGGTCGCGGCGGCCGGCGGCCCGGGCGGCCAGCAGTTCGCGCATGCTCACCCCACGCCAGCCGCGCACGGCCAGCCAGCGCATCTGGGCGGCGAACCGGGCGGGGCTGACCGTGAGCAGGTAAGGATCCTCCTCCTCCTCGGCCACCGAGTGGTACATCAGGATCCACGGCCGACCGGACCGGCGGCGGACGTCGATCGCCTGCTGCGGCAGGTGGGGACGGCGGGTGAGTTCAGCGACCATCGGGCAAGGTTCCTTCCTCCAACAGGTCATCCCCCACTGCCGAACCCTCGGCCGGCGCTCGGTTCTCCCGGAGCAGGGCCGCCAGCCGGGCGAGGGGCCCGGCCAGCTCGCGGGCCCCGAGCAGCGTGCCCAGCCCCAGGTAGACCCCGAGCACGCTCACGCCGCCGGCCAGCAGCGACAGCCCCGCCGGGTGCACCGCGCGGGCCGCGCAGCCGCCGACGGCCGCCGCGCCGGCCCCGGCCAGCAGCAGCCGGCCCTGACCGCCCAGCACCTGCGGCATCCGCAGCACGATGCCGCGCAGCGCGAGCCCGCGCAGCAGCAGCACGGCGGTGGTGGTGATGCCCGCCGCGTTGCCCGCCGCCAGCCCCAGCGCGCCGAAGTGCCGGGCGGTCGACAGGCCCACCACGGTGGTGACCAGCAGCCCGACGGCCATCGCGGCGACCGGGTACCAGTCGAGCAGCCCCCGTCCCGCCGCCGTGTCCGGGCGCGGGTCGTCGGCCCGCCGGACGGCCGGGCGCATCGAGAAGAACGGCCGCACCATGACCCCGATCAGCGCCTGGGCGAGCAGTCCGAAGCTGTAGACCTGGATCACCTGCGCGGTGGCGGCGGTGTCGGCCGCGTCGAACGCGCCGCGCTGGAAGAGCAGCGAGACCACGGCGGGCGCGCAGGCGATCAGGAACGCCGTGCCGGCCAGCACCACCGCCGCCGCCTGGCCGAGGTCCTTCTCCACCCGGTCGCGGGCCGCCACCAGGTCGCCGGCCGCCAGCGCCCTGGCGACCAGCGGGAAGGTGACCGTGCAGATCAGGATCGCGGTGGTCATCGCCAGCTGGGAGACCTTGGCCGCGTAGTTGAGGTGCGAGATGGTGCCGGCCGGCAGCGTCGAGCCGAGGTAGCGCTCGATGAAGACCTGGGACTGCCGGGTGAGCGTGAAGACGGCCACCGGCAGCAGCGCGAGCGGGCTGAGCAGCAGCCCGCGCCCGTCGGCGGCGCACCGCCGGCGCCCGTGCAGGCCGCCGCGCAGGGCGCGGACGAACGGGCCGACCAGCACCCCGGCCATCAGCAGGCTGCCGAAGGCCACCCCGAGCGCCGCCGCCCGCACCCCGAGCAGCAGGTGACAGGTCGTCAGGATCCCGAGGATGCCCAGGTTGTAGGCCACGTAGATGGCGGCGGGGGCGGTGAACCGGTGGTGGGCGCGCAGCGCGGCGCCCAGGTACCCGGCCACGCCGAACGGCAGGATGGTCACGGCGGTGATCCGGGTGCAGGTGATCGCGAGCGCCGGGTCGGCCAGGCCCGGCGCCAGCGCGTGCACCACCTCGGGCGCCCAGAGCATGGTGGCCCCGGACAGCGCGCACAGCCCGGCGAGCAGCCAGGGCAGCGTGTCGGCGGTCAACTGCCGCACCGGGTCCGGTCCTTCCGGACGCTCCTCGCGCAGCACCAGGGCCAGGCTGAAGGCCGGGACCATCAGGAAGGCCATCGCGTCCTCGATCAGCAGCGGCGCGGCCGTCTCGGGCACGGTCCAGGAGACCAGGAAGGCGTCGGTGCCGGAGTCGGCGCCGAAGAACCTGGCCAGCAGCAGGTCGCGCAGCAGGCCCAGCGCGGAGCCGGCCGCGCTGAGCACCGCGGTGATGCCGAAGGCCTTGGCGAGGAAGGACGGCCCGCGCTCCACCGGCGGCGCCGCCGGGGGCGCGGGGCGGACCTCCTGGCTCAGCGTCATGGCGCGGGCTCCGGCTCCGGCAGCGCCCACCAGGCCGCCACGCCCAGGATCACCGAGGTGAGCACGGTGGTGGTGCCGCCGATGTCGGCGTAGAGGAAGTCGACCAGTACCCAGCAGAGCAGTCCGATCGCCGCCGGGCCGCCGGTGCCCCGGCGGCGCAGGCAGCCGAGCAGCAGCGCGAGGAAGAGCCCGCCGTAGGCGACGATGCCGACCAGGCCCTGCTCGCAGAGCACCAGGAAGTACATGTTGTGCGGCGAGAGCAGCGGTTCGCGCTCGAAGCCGATGGTGGAGTCGGCCGCGTCGCTGCCGGAGGAGAGCCGCAGCGGGGCGTGCGAGTCGCGCAGTTGCGGGAAGCTCTTCGGCCCGGCGCCGGTGACCGGGTGGTCGGCCCAGATCGCCCGGGCGGTGGCCCACAGGTCGTAGCGGTCGCTGACCGAGTGGTCCTCGTTGCCGCCGGAGACCGTGCCGATGCTGTCCAGCCGCTCGGTCACCCCGCCGCCGCCCGCACCGAGCCCGCCGACCGCCACGATCGCCGCCGCCAGCCCCAGCGCCGCCCAGCGCAGCGCGAGCCGGGCGTCGGCCTTGAGCAGCAGCACGGTGGCGGCGACCGCCGTGGCGATCCAGCTGCCCCGGCTGAACGAGACCGCGAGCGGGAACACCAGGAACGCCGCCGAGGCGAGCAGCCAGCGCCGCGCCCAAGCTCCCTGACGCATCGTCAGACCGAGGGCCAGGGCGGCCAGCAGGCCGAAGCTGACCACCCCGGACATCGCCATGATGTCGAGCGCGCCGAAGGTGCCGACCGCCCGGATCGACTCCCCGGCGTAGGAGGCGCCGGTGTGCGTGAGGTACTGCTCCGCGCCGACGCCGCCCTCGATCAGCGCGGCCAGCACGAAGGCGCCGAGCACCAGGCGCAGATCGGTGCGGTCGCGCAGCGCGGCCAGCACGGCGGCCGGGACCAGCACGAAGATCTGCACCAGGCGGATGAAGCCGGTCAGGCTGGCGGACGGGTCGATCGAGGTCACGGTGGCGGCGCCGGCCGCGCAGACCACACCGCTGAAGACCAGGCAGGCCTGGCGGCTCAGGCCGAGCGGGCGGCCGCGCAGCAGGTCGAGGGCGAGCAGCGCGACCAGGGCCAGCGAGGCGAGGTCGGCGGGGGTGATGTGGACGGCGGCCGTCACGTCCTTCTCACCCGTCGGTACGCAGACCAGCAGGATGGTGGCGGCGGCCAGCAGGCTGGGACGGCGCAGCGGCGCGGTGGCCAGCGCGCGGAGCAGCTCGGGCCAGGGCCGGCCGAAGCGTAACGCGGGGTCGAGGGGCAGGCTCAGGGCCACGGTTGGGTCAGCTCCCGTCCGGACGGAGCATCAGCGCGGCGGTGCGCAGCAGGATCTTGACGTCCTGCCAGAGGCTCCAGCTCTCGATGTAGTGGTTGTCGAAGCGGGCCCGGTCCTCGATCGAGGTGTCCCCGCGCAGCCCGTTCACCTGGGCCAGGCCGGTCAGCCCGACCGGGACCCGGTGCCGGTCGGCGTACTCCGGGTAGGCCTGGCTGAACCGCATGACGAAGTAAGGGCGTTCGGGGCGCGGGCCGACCAGGGTCATGTCGCCGCGCAACACGTTCCACAGCTGCGGCAGCTCGTCCAGCGAGCTGCGGCGCAGCAGCCGGCCGACCGCGCTCATCCGGTGGTCCTGGGCGATGTTCCAGTGGGTGGCCGACTCGTGCTCGTTGCTCGGGCGCAGGGTGCGGAACTTGAGCAGGGTGAAGACCCGGCCGTCCAGCCCCGTGCGCTGCTGGCGGAAGAGCACGCCCGGGCCGGTGTCCAGGCGCACCGCGAGCGCGCAGGCGGCCAGCAGCGGGGAGATGGCGAGCAGCCCGAGGCCGGCGGCGAGGATGTCGACGGCCCGCTTGACCAGCCAGCCGGGCCGGCGCAGCGGCGGGCGGGACAGCCGCAGGCAGGGGTAGCCCCACAGGTGGTCGGCCGCCCGGCCCGCGCTGCCGAGGCCGCCGTGCTCGCGCAGCCCGGGGACCAGCCAGACCTGGCAGCCGAGCCGGATCGCCTCGCGCATCGCGCCGGCCGCCTCCTGCTCGTCGGCGGCGCCCGCGGTGGCGATCAACCGCACCACGCCGTGCCGGCGCAGCTCCCGCTCCAGCGCGTCGCGACCGCCGAGCACCGGCAGCGGGGAGTCGGCGGGCAGCAGCACCGGGTCCTGGTCCAGGTAGCCGATCGGGCGCATCCCGTACTCGGGGTGTTCCCGCAGGGTGCTCGCGATCCGCTGGCCGAGCGGGCCGGCGCCGAGCACCAGGACCGGCACCGGACGGCGGCGGCGCAGCCGGCGCAGCAGTCCGTAGACCACCGCGCGGCCGAGCGCGGCCAGCGTCACCAGCGCGGTGAGCAGGGCGAGCAGCCGGGCCCAGCCGGCCGGGCCGCCGGACGGCCAGGCACCGCCGAGGCAGTCGGAGAGGGTGATCGCGAAGGCCAGCGCGACGGCGACCCGGCCGATCAGCGCGGGCAGTTCGTCCAGCGCCGAGGGGCTCATCCGGGTGCGGTAGAGGCCGCCGGCCAGGTTCAGCGGCAGCAGGATCGGCAGCAGCGCCGCGGCGGCCCCCAGCGGCTGGGCGCGGGCGGAGGCGCAGCCGATCGAACCCGCGCCGACGGCCAGCAGGTCGACCACGAGCAGTGCCACGGGCAGCAGCCCGGCGACGCGCAGAGCTCGGCGGTGCCGGCCGAGCTGGGCGGCGCTGCGGGTCTGCGGCGGCCGCCGGGTCGGCCGGTCGAGCAGCTCGGTCGCGAGCCGCCGACCGCCCGCCGCGGGTCGCCCAGGCCGCGGCACACTCTCGTGGTCAATGGTCATCGCGCACGAACTCCCCTGCAGTGTGCCCTTGGTGGCGGATTTCGCGGTACCGTTCGTCCTCAATCGCCCGAATTCGCACAGAGTCGTACAAGAGGTCGTCAGGATCTCGTACATTTTGTAACGAAGTGAGCAAAATCAGACATTACCGAGCGACGGCTAAATTCCCGGACGTTGATGGGGAGTTGACTTGCCGTTTCATTCCACCCGCCCATTAATCGGAATTTCCGATTTAGCCGCTGGGCACGGCCTGAACAGGTGATCGACCAAGTCGCCCCTACCGAACAACATGCACGTCACTGCCTGAGAAACGATCAGATCCGCGCGGAGACACGGGGAGTCGACTAGCCCTCGCTGATCGTCTTCTGGTAGAGCTCCGACACGCGAGCGACCATCGTGCGCACGTCATGCCGGCTCGCCACCCAGGCACGCGCCGCCATTCCGCGCCGGGCGCACTCCAGCGGATCCGCCAGCGCCTCGGCCAGCGCGTTCGTCAGCGCCGCCGGGTCCCCGGCCGGCACCAGTCCGGTCTCCCGCTGCTCCGGCGGCAGCTGCTCGCGGGCCCCCGGCACCTCCGTCAGGATGACCGGGCGGGCCATCGCCATCGCCTCCAGCGGCGCCAGCGCCATTCCCTCCCAGCGCGAAGGCAGCACCACCAGGTCGGCCGCCGCCAGCCAGGGCCGCGGGTCCGTCACCTCGCCCGCCAGCCGCACCCGGTACGGCTCCGGCAGCGCCCGGGCCTGCGCGGCCAGCGCCTGCGCGTCCGGGCCGCCGCCGACCAGCGCCAGCCGGGCAGTCGGCACCCGCCGCAGCACCGCGGGCCAGCAGGCGAGCAGCAGGTCCTGCCCCTTCTGCCGGCAGAGCCGCCCGACGCAGACCGCCAGCGGCTCGGACAGGTCGAGCCCCAGCGAGAGCCGCGCGGCGCGGCGTTCGGCGGGCGTGTGGTGCGCCAGGTCGACCCCGTTGGGGACCACGGCGAACGGGGCGCTGATCCCGACCGCCTCGCCGTCCAGCCGCTCCTGCTCGCTGACGCAGAGCACGGCGGCCGCCCAGCGGGTCGCGTACCGCTCCCAGCGGGTGCTGGCGGTGGCGAGCACGCCGGTCGCGGCGGCGAAGGACCAGGCGTGCGGCTGGAAGACGGTGGGCAACCGGCCGCGCAGCGCGAGGCGGCCGGCCAGGCCGGCCTTGGCGCTGTGCAGGTGGACCAGATCGGGCGCCGCCGCGTGCACCAGCCGGCGCAGCCGGGCGGCCTCGCCGGGCACGCTCGCCCCGGGCGAGCGGCGGGCCGGCCACTCCAGCAGCTCGCCCCCGGCGGCGCCGACCCGGGGGCCGAGCCGGCCGCCGGGTGGGCAGGCGACCAGCACCCGGTGGCCGGCCGCGCGCTGACCGCGGACCAGATCGGTGACCACCTGGGCCACCCCGCCGTCCACCGGCTGGGAAACGTGAAGGATCGTCAGATGCACGGCCGCGAGCCTAGGGTGACGCGGCAGGCCGGTTCGCGTGCCGTCACTCCCCCGGGGCCGCGGTCCACCCGTACGAGCTGTCAGTCGTACGGGTGTCCGGCCGATGGTGCTACGTGCCGAGGTGCTACTTGCCGAGGTGCTGGGCGAGGCGGTTCAGCACCTCGTCGTGGATCCGGTTCAGGCCCTTGGGGGCGAAGGTGCGCTCGAAGAAGCCGCCGATGCCGCCCGCGCCCTGCCAGGTGGTGTCGATCGCCACGGTGGTCTGGCCACCGGCCACCGAGGAGACCGTCCAGGTGATCACCATCGAGGAGTTGGCGTCGGTCTCCACCAGCTTCCCGGCGGACGGCGCGGAGACGGTGAAGAGGCAGTCGCGAACCCGCTTCTCGGTGGCCTGCAGCCGCCAGTGCACCTGCGTGCCGGCGCCGACACCGCCCGCGCGGACCTCGTACTCGCTGTACTGCGCGGGCAGCAGGGTGGGCCGCACGGTGGTGTAGTCGGCGATCGCCTCGTACGCCTGCTCGGCGGTGGCGGGGTAGGTCCGCTCGGTGTGGGCGTGGACCTGGGCCATGGCTGGGCTCCTTCGGGGGGTACTGCTCGGGTGGTACGTCTGGTACGTCGCGGACAGCCAACCACACCTGGTGGGTGGGATCGTCGCAGGCCCGGGACGCCGCCGCGGGGCTCCGTTTAGGCTGGGCGGGTGTCTGCTGACCTGACCCGGGTGAACGCCCTGCACTACCTCGCCCCGCTGCGGGCCGGCGGTTCGGTGCCCGCCATCGTCGAGACCGACGACCTGGGCACCTACGTGGTCAAGTTCACCGGCGCCGCGCAGGGCCGCAAGGCGCTGGTGGCCGAGGTGATCGTCGGCGAGCTGGCCCGGCGGCTCGGCCTGCGGGTGCCCGAGCTGGTGCTGGTCGACTTCGATCCGGCGGTGGCCGAGCACGAGCCCGACGCCGAGATCCAGGACCTGCTGCGGGCCAGCGCCGGGCTCAACCTCGGGATGGACTACCTGCCGGGGGCACACGACTTCAGGCCCGGAGCCACTGACGGGCCGACGATCGACCCGCTGGAAGCCGGGCGGGTGGTCTGGCTGGACGCGCTCACCGGCAACGTCGACCGCACCAGGGCCAACCCCAACCTGATGGTCTGGCACCGCCGCCTCTGGCTGATCGACAACGGCGCGGCGCTGGTCTTCCACCACCGCTGGTCCGGCGCGGCCGCCGCCGTGGACCGCGCCTACGACCTCAGCGGCCACGCGCTGGGCGACCAGCACCCCGACGTGGCGGCGGCCGATGCCGAGCTGGCGCCGCAGGTGACCGAGGAGTTGCTGCGCGAGGTGGTGGCCCTGGTGCCGGCGCAGTGGCTGGAGGTCGAGGAGGGCTTCGCCGACGTCGCCGAGCTGCGCGAGGCCTACGTCCGGCAGTTGGCCGCGCGGGCGGCGGTCTCCGAGCGCTGGCTGCCGCAGCACTTCGCCACCGAGGCGGAGTTGCGGGTCGCCGAGGCCGCCCGGGCGAAGCGGACGGCGGCGGGGCGGCCGGCCTGGCTGCAACAGGTGCCGGACCTGCACGGGCACTGACGGGGGGCGGGCGGCCCGTACCAGCGACAGACCCTAGGACAGCCGGGCCGCGATCTGCCGCGCGCACTCGATCGACTCGGCGTGGGCGGTGTCCACCTCGAGGTCGTACCGCACCCCGCGGTGCACCAGCTCGGCCTGCGTCGCCGCCATCCCGCCGACCCGGTCCCCGCGTGCCAGCTCGCGTCCCGCCGCGACCGCCGCCTCGCAGCGCACGCCGACCCAGAGCACCTCCAGCCCGTCGAGGGCCCGCTCCCAGCGCTGCTGCGACTGCGCGCCGCCGAGGAACACCTCGTCCACGATCACCCGCGCGCCCGCCCGGGCCATCGCCGCGACGCCCGCGATCCAGGCGGCCTCCAGCTCCCGGAACACCTCGCCGACCGCCACCGCGCCGTCCGGGGCGAACTCGATCCCCGCGTCCGAGGTGCGGAGCGCGGCGGGCAGGCCCTCGACGAAGGTGTCGCACCCGAAGGTCAGCCACGGGTCGGGCAGCACCGCCTGCAGGCACCGGGCCAGGCCGGACTTTCCGGAGCTGGAGCCGCCGTTGAGGATGATCATCCGAGGGGTCATCCGGCCACCGTAGGGGACGGCCGGGGCGCGGTCATCCGATATCCCGACACCCGGCTGTTCGCCCAGCTCGCGTACCCTCGCAGCATGCTGCTTGCCGCCATCCCCTCGCCGTCGGTGAACGGCTTCCACCTGGGCCCGCTGTTCATCCACTTCTACGCGCTGATGTACATCGTGGGCATCGCGATCGCCGTCCTCGTCGGCCGCCGCCGCTGGGCGGCCAAGGGTGGCAACCCCGAGCTGGTGGACGACATGGCGACCTGGGGCGTGCCGTTCGGCATCCTCGGCGGGCGCCTCTACTTCGACGTGACCACGCCCGCCGGCATCCCGCACCACTGGTGGGGCCCGCTGGCGGTCTGGGACGGCGGCCTCGGGATCTGGGGCGGTGTGTTGCTGGCCACGCTGGTCTGCGTCTGGCGGCTGCGGAAGGCCGGCGCCAGCGTCACGGGCATGATGGACGCGCTGGCGCCCTGCCTGCTGGTGGCCCAGGCGATCGGGCGGATCGGCAACTACTTCAACCAGGAGCTGTTCGGCGGACCGACCAAGCTGCCCTGGGGCCTGGAGATCGCCCCCGCCTTCCGGCCCGCCGGGTACCTCCAGGACACCACCTTCCAGCCCACCTTCCTCTACGAGCTCGTCTGGGACCTGGCGCTGGCCGGATTCCTGATCTGGCTCGGCCGGCGCGGGAAGGTCAAGCCGGGCAGCCTGTTCGCGCTGTACGTGGCCGGGTACTCGGCCTTCCGGATCTTCGAGGAGTCGCTGCGGGTCGACTACTCGCAGTACTTCCTCGGCCTCCGGCTGAACTTCTACATCGCCTCGCTGGTGGCCCTGGCCGGGCTGGCCTGGTTCGCGGCGCTGAACCGGCGGGGACGGGCGGACGCGCCTGCGGCCGTCGAACCCGCCGCAGAAGGCGCGGACACCGAGGCCGCGCCCGTCGAGCAGGACGCCGGCACGCTCTGAGTGCGTGGCGCGCCACCCGTCGGCGTCCCCCAGAGGTAGCGTCTAGTGCCCGCATGACGACCAGTGAGAGGCGCAGGCACCCATGGCCGAGCAGCTGTACGCGACGTTGAAGACCAACCAGGGCGACATCGAGATCCGGCTGCTGCCGGACCACGCGCCGAAAACGGTCCGGAACTTCGTGGAACTCGCCAAGGGCGAGCGGGAGTGGACCCACCCGGCGACCGGCAAGAAGTCGACCGACAAGCTCTACGACGGCACCGTCTTCCACCGCGTGATCAAGGACTTCATGATCCAGGGCGGGGACCCGCTGGGCACCGGCACCGGCGGCCCGGGCTACGAGTTCGCCGACGAGTTCCACCCCGACCTGGCGTTCACCAAGCCCTACCTGCTCGCGATGGCCAACGCCGGTCCTGGCACCAACGGTTCGCAGTTCTTCATCACGGTGGTGCCGACCGCCTGGCTGACCGGTAAGCACACCATCTTCGGCGAGGTGACGACCGACGCCGGCAGGAAGGTGGTCGACGACATCGCGGGGACGAAGACCGGCCGCAACGACCGGCCGGCCAAGGACGTGGTCATCGAGTCGGTCGTGATCGAGAGCCGCTGACCCCGACGAGGCCCCAACTGCCGTACGGGTCATTGTCAATGACCTCGGGGCGGGGTGCCGCCGCCGTGATCTGCGCGGCGGCGGCACCCCGTTCGGTGGGTCAGACCTGCGGGCCCGCCGGGTCCTGACGTCCCACGGTCGGGAGCGCCGGGGCGGTCGGGGCCTGCGGGGCGGTCGCACGCGGGGTGACTGCCAGCTTCTGCATGGCGGTCTTCGGCGCGGCGAGCTGCGTGCCGCTCGGCAGGAAGCCGGTCAGCAGGCCCAGCGGCTCGATCCGCACCAGGTGCGAGGGCGCGTAGAAGTGGTAGCCGTAGTGCAGGCGCGCCCGGTTGTGGGCGTCGACGGTCGGCTCGTTCGAGCCGTCGGCGGCGGTGGCCACCAGGCCGGTGTGGCTCTTGGTCACGCCGGGCCCGGCGTAGGTGACCACCACGTCGCCGGGGCGGGCGTCCTCGGGGTGGTCACCGATGTCGGTGCCGAGGCCGCTGTCCATCAGGTAGTCGTACAGGTTGTGGTACTGCGGCAGGTCACCGATCAGCAGCAGGTCGTAGGTCTTGCCGTTGGGCGCCGTGTAGTTGAAGTAGGCGTCCTGCGAGTCGTCCGGGCCGAGCCCGGGGACCAGACCGGCCGCCGCCAGCGCCCGGGCGACGTACTCGGCGCACTGGTACTTCTCCTGGTCGGCGCCGAAGGCGACCGGGGTGCTGTCGTTCCAGGCGGTCCAGTTCCAGTGGCTCTCGGCCCAGTCGACCTCGACGCCGCGCAGCAGGTCGCTGAACGAGGGGATGCCCTGGGCGTCCTGGGCCTGGGTGGTGCCGGTGGTCGAGTCCGCGAACGCGGGCGCCGCGAGGACGGGAGCACCGGCACTGAGCAGGCCGACGACCATGGCGGCCCCGGCGATCCGGCGACCAATGTTGTTACGCACTATCAGATTCCCCCTGTGGTTGAAAGCAGCGACTTGGGAAAGTCGCGCCCTTCTGCATCATGATCCAAAGCTAGAGGATCCCCTGGTCAGGCCCACTCAGCGGGGCAGGCCCGGTGACTGCGGACGACCTCCGCCCCGGGGTGGCACGGCTGAGCGGCCGAGCACGGTTCATGAGCAACGGGGGAACAGGGTGGCCATCGATCTCGCTTCCTGCGCCGGCCCAGGCGCGGGACAGGTCTCGGCGGCCGGCTCGGCCCTCAGTACCGCCAGCGGGTCGCCGCCGCCAGCTCCTCGGGCGAGCGCCCGTCGAAGAGCGCCAGCTCGCCCAACCGCACCGCCAGCACCGCCTCGTAGAGCGGATCGCCGAGTGCCTCGCGCAGGATGCCGGAGGTGCGGTACTCGGCGAGGGCCTGCGCCAGGCTGCTCGGCAGCCGGGGGATCTCGCCTTCGGGCAGGGCGGCCGGGTCGCCGGGGACCTCGGCGGGCAGCGAGCGGCGGGCGTCCAGACCGGCGAGGCCGGCCGCGAGCACGCTGCCGACCAGGAGGTAGGGGTTGGCTGCCGCGTCGAAGCACTTGAGCTCGGCGTTGGCACCGGCCGGGCCCTCGCCGGGCGGCCCGGGGATCAGCCGCAGGGCGGCCTCGCGGTTCTCCAGGCCCCAGCACTGGTAGGCGCCGGCCCACTGTTGCGGGACCAGGCGCAGGTAGCTCGCGGGGCTGGGCGCGCCGAGCGCGAGCAGTGCGGGCAGTTCGGCCAGCACGCCGGCCAGGAAGGACTCGGCCTCGCCGGTCAGGCCGTAGCGGCCGGGGCCGCCCTGGCCGAGGTTGTGCTCGCCGCGCCAGAGCGAGAGGTGCAGGTGGCCGCCGTTGCCGACGGTGCCTGGCTCGACGGCCGGGGCGTACGAGGTGCGCAGGCCGTGCCGGACGCCGACCGCGCGGATGGTCTGGCGGACCAGCACGGTGGTGTCGGCTGCGCCGAGCGGGCCCTCGGGGGCCAGCGAGACCTCGAACTGGCCGGGGGCGTACTCGGGGTGGAGCTGCAGGACGCTCAGGCCCTGCTCGTCCAGCGCGTGCAGCAGGTCGCGCAGGTAGTCGGAGAGGTCGACCAGGCGGTGCAGGCCGTAGGCGGGGCCGAAGGTGGGGTAGCAGGGCGGCTCGCCGGGGGCGCCGGCCAGCGCCACCACCCACTCGATCTCGATCCCGGCCCGCAGCTCGATCCCGCGCGCCGAGACCGCCCCGGTCAGCCGGCGGGCGAAGCGGCGCTGGCAGCCGGGGTGCACCGAGCCGTCCTGGGCGTAGCGGTCGGCGGGGGCCCAGGCCCAACCGGGCTGGGCGGACAGCCGGGTGAGCCGGTGCAGATCGGGGATCAGCCGCAGGTCGCCGGCCGGGCCGCCGATGTGGCGGCTGGTGGTGACCGAGTCGTCGACGAGGAAGACGTCGAAGCAGGGGGCGGCGCCGACGCCCCAGGCGGCCGCGTGCTCCAGGCGGCGGACCGGGACGGTCTTCACCCGGGTGAGACCGGCGTTGTCCACCCAGCTGAGGATCACGCCTTCGACGCCCTCGGCGGCGAGCCGGGCGGCGGCGATCCGAGCCCGGGCGGCGCGCTCGGCGCGCAGCTCGGCGCCGAGCGGCTCGTCGGCGGGCGACCCGAACGGTGATCCGAACGATGATCCGAACGGCGACGCATCCGGTGATTCGAGCGGCGATCCGTCCTGCTCAGCCATGGTGGTGCCCATACGACCCATGCTCCCGCGCGGGCGATGGCCCCGGTATTACCCGGACGAGTGGTTCCGGCACCCCGAAGCTGACGGCCCGCCGAATGCCACGATCTGCCCTCGCCGGCACCCTTCCTACCTCGCGGTAACTTCGCTACAGTGACCGCACGCACCACCGCCGGGCTTCGGGAGCCGCACCGGCGAGGCGCCGCGCGTCACACGTGCGGCCGGGGTGCCGCTTCCTTCACTTCACCCGGCATTTTCAGCTGGTTCGGGGAGTCACCTCCCTGGCGCGGACATCTCGCGGTACGGCCCGGAGCGGACCGGCCCGACCACGAGAGCCGCGACCATCACCAGCCACCGCCGGTCGCCGTCACCAGCCCCACACCTCACGCCTCAGCCCGACGCCCAGCGCTCGCCGCCCCGCGTAGCCGTGCGCCGCGTTCGTACGCCGTACCCGCCCCTCGTACGCCGTACCGCGCCCCAGGCCGCGCGACGGCCCCCGCTCACGGGCCGCCCCGCCCTCCCCCGGCCATGCCTCGGCAGCCCGGTCGGGCCACCCGAAAGGACCAGCAACGATGCAGGCTCCCGACAGCAGCACCACCGCCGCCGCCCCGCTGCACCCCTTCCCCACCGTCGCCGTGGTGGGTCTCGGCACCATGGGCGCGGGCATCGCCGTCGCGATCGCCCGCAGCGGGCGCCGGGTGATCGGCATCGAGGCCGACGGCGCGTCCGCCGCCCGGGCGCTGGCCCGGATCGAGGAGGCCACCGCGCACGCCGTCGAGCGCGAGCGGCTCACCCCCGAGGAGCGCACCGCGCTGCTCACCCTGATCACCGTCGGCGAGCAGCTGGACGCCGCCGCCACGGCCGACCTGGTGATCGAGGAGGTCCCCGAGCAGCTCGAACTCAAGCGGGAGATCTTCGCCGAGCTGGACCGGATCTGCCCGCCCGAGACGGTGCTGGCCACCGGCACCACCTCGCTCTCGGTGACCCGGATCGCCGCCGCCACCGCCCGCCCGGAGCGGGTGCTCGGCCTGCACTTCTTCAACCCGGTGCACGCGATGAAGCTGGTCGAGGTGGTCCGCACCGTCCTGACCACCCCTCAGGTCGCCCTGCAGGCGGCCGAGTTCGCCCGATCGCTGGGCAAGGAGCCGGTGGCGGCCGGTGACCGGGCCGGCTTCGTGGTGAACGGCCTGCTCTTCGCCTACCTCAACCAGGCCGCGGCGATGTTCGAGTCCAGGTACGCCACCCGGGAGGACATCGACGCCGCGATGCGGCTGGGCTGCGGCCTGCCGATGGGCCCGCTGGCGCTGCTCGACCTGATCGGCGTGGACACCGCGCGCACCGTGCTCGAGGCGATGTACGAGCAGTCCAGGGACCGGCTGCACGCCCCCGCGCCGATCCTCGGCCAGCTGGTCGCCGCCGGGCTGCTCGGCCGCAAGACCGGCCGCGGCTTCTACACCTACGAGGCGCCCGGCTCCTCCAAGGTGGTGGCCGAGGCCGGCGCCGCGGCCGCCGCGCGGGTGGCCGGCCGGCCGATCACGAGCGTCGGCGTCTGCGGCTCGGGCACCATGGCCACCGGCATCGTCGAGGTCTTCGCCAAGGCCGGCTACCCGGTGACCCTGGTCGCCCGCAGCCAGGAGAAGGCGGCGAAGGCCAAGGCCCAGCTCACCCGCTCGCTGGACCGCTCGGTGGAGAAGGGCCGGCTCTCCGCCGAGCAGCGCGACGCCGCGCTCGCCCTGGTCACCCCGAGCGGGCAGCAGAGCGACCTGGCCGGTGCCGACCTGGTGCTGGAGGCGGTGGCCGAGGACCTGGCGGTCAAGCGCGAGCTGTTCGCCGCGCTGGACAAGGTCTGCAAGCCGGGCGCGGTGCTGGCCACCACCACCTCCTCGCTGCCGGTGATCAGCTGCGCGAGCGCCACCGGGCGGCCGCGCGACGTGATCGGGATGCACTTCTTCAACCCGGCGCCCGCGATGAAGCTGGTCGAGGTGGTCTCCACGGTGCTGACCGACCCCGAGGTCACCGCGACCGTCCTGGAGGTCTGCGCCAAGGTGCGCAAGCACCCGGTGGAGTGCGGCGACCGGGCCGGGTTCATCGTGAACGCGCTGCTCTTCCCCTACCTGAACGACGCGGTGCGGATGCTGGAGGAGCACTACGCGACGGTGGACGACATCGACACCGCGATGAAGCTGGGCTGCGGCTACCCGATGGGGCCGTTCGAACTGCTCGACGTGGTGGGCCTGGACGTCTCGCTGACCATCGAGCGGGTGCTGCACCAGGAGTTCCGCGAGCCGGGTCTGGCGGCCGCGCCGCTGCTGGAGCACCTGGTGGCGGCCGGCTGCCTGGGCCGCAAGACCGGCCGCGGCTTCCGCGACCACGCGCGCCGATGACCGCCGGCCAGCCGTCCGGCGGCCCCCAGCCCGGCAATCCCGCGCCCAGCGGCCCGGTGCCCGGCAGCTCCGCGCCCAGCGGCCCCGTGCCCGGCAGCTCCGCGCCCAGCGGCCCCGTGCCCAACGGCCCCGGGCCAGCCGGGCAGCAACGGGCCGACCGGCGTGGCGAATCACGTCCGCTGCGCCCGGTCTGGGGCGACGGCGCGGTCGCGGCCCGCTGGCCGCGCCCGGCGGTCAGCCCGCCGGCAGCCCCGGTTCGCCGCCCGTTGCCGCGCACGGCGCCGGGGCAGCTCACCCAGGCGTGTAGCGTTCCAGCCATGGATCGGGAACAGTCATCCGCCGAGCAGGACGTGCGTACCGTCGCGGAGCCGGGACCCGGCAGCCGCCGGGCCGCGGCCCAACGCCTGCAGATGCGCCAGGACCTGGCGGCGGCCGCGATGGAGCTGTTCGCCACCCAGGGGTACGAGGAGACGACGGTCGATCAGATCGCCGCCGCCGCCGGCGTGGCCCGGCGGACCTTCTTCCGCTACTTCCGCTCCAAGGAGGAGGCGATCTTCCCGGACCACGACGACACCCTGGTCCGGGTGGCCGACCTGCTGGCCAGCGCCGAGCCGGAGGAGCACCCGCTGGACGTGGTCTGCCGGGGGATCAAGGAGGTGCTGCACATGTACGCCTCCACCCCCGGCGTCTCGGTGGCCCGCTACCAGCTGATCCGTCAGGTCCCGGCGCTGCGCGAGCGGGAGATCGCGGTGGTGGCCCGCTACGAGCGGCTCTTCACCCGCTACCTGCTGGGCCGGTTCGACGCCGCGGTCGACACCGGGACGACGGGCGCGGCCATCCCGCCGGGCTGGCAGCACGGCGGGGACGACGACTCGATGCTCGCCGAGGTCTCGGCGGCGGCGGTGGTCGCGGCGCACAACCACGTCCTGCGCCGCTGGCTGCGGGCCGGCGGCCACGGCGACGTGGAGGCGCAGCTGGACCACTCCTTCGAGGTGATCCGGGGCACCTTCTGGGCCACCCCGCCGCGCGGGGTGAGACGCCGTGGCACTGTCGTGACACCCGGTGCCACTGATGACATCGGGACGCCGGTGGAACTGGCCGCAACGAGCGCACTGAGTGCCACCCCGGGCGGTGAGGTGCTCATCACAGTGGCTCGCACCGACGCCCCGCTGGACCTGGTCCTGGACAGGATCAGGGCCGCGCTCAATCGCTGAACCGCCTTGAAATCGCAGGTCAGAAGGCCCATCCCGAGCAGCAAGGGGTGGGCCTTCGGCGGTTTTCGACTGCCCTTTCCGACCGCCTGGCAGGGGCTCGGGAATAGGCGGAAAATCGTGGCACCGAGTGTCTTTACGAGTGGCACAGGGTGCCAGTAGCTTGTTACCCACCAGTCGCGGCGCCGCGGCTCCCCACCTCGGCGCGTCGTAGTCCGGCGTCCCCACACCCAGGGGGCGAGCCAATCCACCCAAAGACCCTGCGAAGCCGGTGTCCGCTCCCGGCTCCCCCAGACGCCCTGTGCGGCCCTCACACAGGTACGCCTTCGGAGGCAGCCATGAAGGAAATCCTCGACGCGATCCTCAGCGCCGACAGCACCACGGCGGACTTCGCCGCCCTGAAGCTGCCGGAGTCCTACCGGGCGGTCACGCTCCACAAGGACGAGGAACAGATGTTCGCCGGCCTCGACAGCCGCGACAAGGACCCGCGCCAGTCGCTCCACCTCGACGACGTGGCGCTGCCCGAACTCGGCCCGGGCGAGGCCCTGGTGGCGGTGATGGCCAGCGCCGTCAACTACAACACCGTCTGGTCCTCGATCTTCGAGCCGGTCTCCACCTTCGGCTTCCTGGAGCGCTACGGCCGCCTGTCGCCGCTGACCAAGCGGCACGACCTGCCCTACCACGTGCTCGGCTCCGACCTCGCGGGCGTGGTGCTGCGCACCGGCGTCGGCGTCAACGCCTGGAAGCCGGGCGACGAGGTGGTCGCGCACTGCCTGTCGGTGGAGCTGGAGAGCTCCGACGGGCACAACGACACGATGATGGACCCGGAGCAGCGGATCTGGGGCTTCGAGACCAACTTCGGCGGCCTGGCCCAGCTGGCCCTGGTGAAGACCAACCAGCTGATGCCCAAGCCCGCGCACCTGAGCTGGGAGGAGGCCGCCTCCCCCGGCCTGGTCAACTCCACCGCCTACCGCCAGCTGGTCAGCCAGAACGGTGCCGGCATGAAGCAGGGCGACAACGTGCTGATCTGGGGCGCCAGCGGGGGCCTCGGCTCGTACGCCACCCAGTACGCGCTGGCCGGCGGCGCCACCCCGATCTGCGTGGTCTCCAACGACCAGAAGGCCGAGATCTGCCGGAAGATGGGCGCCGAGGCGATCATCGACCGCAGCGCCGAGGGCTACAAGTTCTGGAAGGACGAGCACAACCAGGACCCGCGCGAGTGGAAGCGCCTGGGCAGCAGGATCCGCGAGCTGACCGGCGGCGAGGACGTGGACATCGTCTTCGAGCACCCGGGCCGCGAGACCTTCGGCGCCAGCGTCTACGTCACCCGCAAGGGCGGCACCATCGTCACCTGCGCCTCCACCTCCGGCTACATGCACCAGTACGACAACCGCTACCTGTGGATGTCGCTCAAGCGGATCGTCGGCTCGCACTTCGCCAACTACCGCGAGGCGTGGGAGGCCAACCGCCTGATCGCCAAGGGCAAGATCCACCCCACCCTCTCCAAGGTCTACTCGCTCGACCAGACCGGCCAGGCCGCCCTCGACGTGCACCACAACAAGCACCAGGGCAAGGTCGGCGTGCTCTGCCTGGCCCCCGAGGAGGGCCTGGGCGTGCGCGACCACGAGCTGCGGGCCACCCACCTGGACGCCATCAACCGCTTCAGGGACATCTGACATGACAGAGCGTCAGAAGGACCGGCCGTGGCTGATGCGGACGTACGCGGGCCACTCCACCGCGAGTGACTCCAACGCCCTCTACCGGCGCAACCTCGCCAAGGGCCAGACCGGCCTCTCGGTCGCCTTCGACCTGCCCACCCAGACCGGCTACGACGCGGACCACATCCTGGCCCGCGGCGAGGTCGGCCGGGTCGGCGTCCCGGTCGGGCACCTGGGCGACATGCGGACCCTCTTCGACGGCATCCCGCTGGAGCGCACCAACACCTCGATGACCATCAACGCCACCGCGATGTGGCTGCTGGCCATGTACCAGGTGGTCGCCGAGGAGCAGGGCGCCGACATCACCAAGCTCACCGGCACCACCCAGAACGACATCGTCAAGGAGTACCTGTCGCGCGGGACGCACGTCTTCCCGCCGGGACCGTCGGTCCGGCTGATCACCGACATGATCGCCTACACGGTCTCCACCATCCCCAAGTGGAACCCGATCAACATCTGCAGCTACCACCTGCAGGAGGCCGGGGCCACGCCGGTGCAGGAGATCGCCTTCGCGATGGGCACCGCGATCGCCGTGCTGGACGCGGTGCGCGACTCCGGCCAGGTGCCGGCCGAGCGGATGGGCGAGGTGGTCGGGCGGATCTCCTTCTTCGTCAACGCCGGTGTGCGGTTCATCGAGGAGATGTGCAAGCTGCGCGCCTTCGGGCGGCTCTGGGAGAAGATCACCCTGGAGCGCTACGGCATCGAGGACCCCAAGCAGCGCCGGTTCCGCTACGGCGTGCAGGTCAACTCGCTCGGCCTGACCGAGGCGCAGCCGGAGAACAACGTCCAGCGGATCGTGCTGGAGATGCTCGCCGTCACCCTCTCCAAGGACGCCCGCGCGCGGGCGGTCCAACTGCCCGCCTGGAACGAGGCGCTGGGCCTGCCCCGGCCCTGGGACCAGCAGTGGTCGCTGCGGATCCAGCAGGTGCTCGCCTACGAGTCGGACCTGCTGGAGTACGGCGACCTGTTCGCCGGCTCGCACGTGGTCGAGGCGAAGACCGCCGAACTGCTGGCCGGCGCCGAGGCGGAGATCGCCAAGGTGCTGGGGATGGGCGGGGTGATCCCGGCCGTCGAGTCCGGCTACCTGAAGTCGGCGCTGGTCGCCTCGCACGCCGAGCGGCGGGCCCGGATCGAGGCCGGCGAAGACAAGATCATCGGCGTGAACTGCTTCGACACCACCGAGCCGAGCCCGCTCACCGCCGACCTGGACACCGCGATCATGGTGGTCGACCCGGCCGCGGAGCAGGCCGTGCTCGACGGCCTGGCGGCCTGGAAGGCGCAGCGCGAGGAGGCGGCGGCCCAGGCCGCGCTGACCGAGCTGAAGGCGGTCGCCGCGACCGAGGCCAACCTGATGGCCGCCACCCTGGCCTGCGTGCGGGCCGGGGTGACCACCGGCGAGTGGGCCTTCGCACTGCGCGAGGTCTTCGGCGAGTACCGGGCCCCCACCGGGGTCGGCGGCGCGCCGGTGGCGGTGGCGGCCGAGCCGGGCGGCGAGCTGGCCGCGGTGCGGGCGGCGGTCGCGGCCACGGCGGCCGAGCTGGGCGCCGGCAAGCTGCGGCTGCTGGTGGGCAAGCCGGGTCTGGACGGGCACTCCAACGGCGCCGAGCAGATCGCGGTACGGGCCCGGGACGCGGGCTTCGAAGTGGTGTACCAGGGTATCCGTCTGACGCCGGAGCAGATCGTCGCGGCGGCGGTCGCCGAGGACGTGCACTGCGTGGGGCTGTCGATCCTCTCGGGCGCGCACACCGAGCTCGTCCCGGACGTGCTGCGGCGGCTGCACCGGGCAGGGGTGGAGGATGTGCCCGTGATCGTGGGTGGCATCATCCCGGCTGCGGACGGCGAGGCCCTCAAGGCCGCCGGCGTCGCCGCCGTGTTCACCCCGAAGGACTTCGGCATCACCACCATCATCGGCCGGATCGTGGACGAGATCCGGCTGGCCAACCGGCTGGACCCGATCCTCGTCCCCACGAAGGAAGAGACTCTCGCATGACTGCCAATCGCCTGCGCCCGCGCCGTTCCTGCCTCGCCGTGCCCGGCAGCAACCCGCGTTTCCTGGAGAAGGCCCAGGGCCTGCCGGCCGACCAGGTCTTCCTCGACCTGGAGGACGCCTGTGCCCCGCTGGTCAAGGAGAGCGCGCGGCACACCATCGTCGACTTCCTGAACAACGGCGACTGGGGCAACAAGACCAGGACGGTCCGGGTCAACGACTGGACCACGCACTGGACCTACCGTGACGTGATCACGGTGGTCGAGGGCGCGGGCCAGAACCTGGACTGCATCATGCTGCCCAAGGTGCAGGACGCCGAGCAGGTGCGGGCGCTGGACCTGCTGCTCACCCAGATCGAGAAGACGATGGGCTTCGAGGTCGGCAGGATCGGCATCGAGGCGCAGATCGAGAACGCCAAGGGCCTGATCAACGTCGACGCGATCGCCACCGCCTCGCCGCGCCTGGAGACCATCATCTTCGGCCCGGCCGACTTCATGGCCTCGATCAACATGAAGTCCCTGGTGGTCGGCGAGCAGCCGCCCGGCTACCCGGCCGACGCCTACCACTACATCCTGATGCGCATCCTGATGGCGGCCCGTGCCAACGATCTGCAGGCGATCGACGGCCCCTACCTTCAGATCCGCAACCAGGAGGGGTACCGCGAGGTGGCCGGCCGGTCCGCCGCGCTGGGCTTCGACGGCAAGTGGGTGCTGCACCCGGACCAGGTCGCCGCCGCGAACGAGATCTACTCGCCCTCGCAGGAGGACTACGACCACGCCGAGCTGATCCTGGACGCCTACGACTGGTGCACCTCGGAGGCCGGCGGCTTCAAGGGCTCGGCGATGCTCGGCGACGAGATGATCGACGAGGCCAGCCGCAAGATGGCGCTGGTCGTCTCCGGCAAGGGCCGGGCGGCCGGCATGACCCGGCTGTCCAAGTTCGAAGCCCCGGAGGCCTGATCATGCAGTTCGGACGCACCTACGAGGAGTTCGAGGTCGGCGCGGTCTACAAGCACTGGCCCGGGAAGACCGTCACCGAGTACGACGACCACCTCTTCTGCCTGCTGACCATGAACCACCACCCGCTCCACATGGACACCAACTATGCGGAGAAGACGACGGACTTCGGCCGCAACGTCGTGGTCGGCAACTACATCTACTCGCTGCTGCTCGGCATGTCCGTCCCGGACGTCTCCGGCAAGGCGATCGCCAACCTGGAGATCGAGTCGCTGCGGCACATCGCGCCGACCTTCCACGGCGACACCCTCTACGGCGAGACCACGGTGCTCGACAAGTGGCCGTCCAAGTCCAAGGACGACCGCGGCATCGTCCACGTCGAGACCAAGGGCTACAAGCAGGACGGCACGGTCGTCTGCGTCTTCCGCCGCAAGGTGATGGTGCCGACCGCGACGTACATCAAGGAGCGCGGCGGCGAGCAGCCCGGCCGGCCGACGCCGCTCAGCTGATCCCCGCCCCCACCGGACCCCGGACCGAGCGGCCGCCGTCATCGGTCGCTCTCCGGTCAGGGGCCCCGCGGAAGTCACGCTCCGCGGGGCCCCGCACCCCACCCTCACCGCCTTACAGATAGGGAGCCGCACGATGGGACGCCTCGCACAGACCGACGGCCTCACCGAGATCCAGCGGGACATCCTCGCCACCGTGCGGGACTTCGTCGACAAGGAGATCATCCCGGTCGCCACCGAGCTGGAGCACCGGGACGAGTACCCGACCGCGATCGTCGAGGGCATGAAGCAGCTCGGCCTGTTCGGCCTGACCATCCCCGAGGAGTACGGCGGCCTCGGCGAGTCGCTGCTCACCTACGCCCTGGTGGTCGAGGAGATCGCCCGCGGCTGGATGTCGGTCTCCGGCATCGTCAACACCCACTTCATCGTGGCGCACATGATCAACGCGCACGGCACCCAGGAGCAGAAGGACTACTTCCTGCCCAGGATGGCGGCCGGCGAGATCCGCGGTGCCTTCTCGATGTCGGAGCCGGGCCTGGGCTCGGACGTGTCGGCGATCAGCACCAAGGGCGTCCGGGACGGCGACGACTACGTCATCAACGGGCAGAAGATGTGGCTGACCAACGGTGGCACCTCCACCCTGGTCGCGGTGCTCTGCAAGACCGACGAGGGCGCGAGCACCCCCTACCGCAACATGACCACCTTCCTGATCGAGAAGACCCCCGGGTTCGGCCCGAACCCGACGGTGCCGGGCCTGACCGTGCCCGGCAAGATCGAGAAGATGGGCTACAAGGGCGTCGACACGACCGAGCTGGTGCTCCAGGACGTCCGGATCCCGGCGAACCGGGTCCTGGGCGGCGTGCCCGGCAAGGGCTTCTACCAGATGATGGACGGCGTCGAGGTCGGCCGGGTCAACGTGGCCGCGCGCGGCTGCGGAGTGGCCCGGCGCGCCTTCGAACTCGGCATCTCCTACGCCCAGCAGCGCTCGACCTTCGGCAAGAAGATCTCCGAGCACCAGGCGATCCAGTTCAAGCTCGCCGAGATGGCCACCAAGGTCGAGGCCGCGCACCAGATGATGGTGATGGCCGCCCGCAAGAAGGACAGCGGCGAGCGCAACGACCTGGAGGCCGGGATGGCCAAGTACCTCGCCTCCGAGTACTGCAAGGAGGTCGTCGAGGACGCCTTCCGGATCCACGGCGGCTACGGCTTCTCCAAGGAGTACGAGATCGAGCGCCTCTACCGCGAGGCGCCGATGCTGCTCATCGGTGAAGGCACTGCGGAGATCCAGAAGATGATCGTCGGGCGACGCTTGCTGGAGGAGTACAAGATCGCCGAATAGGGCTCGAAGCGGGTGGGCCCGACCCGGCCCCAGGGCCCACCCGCAGCGCTGAGAGATGACTCACGGATCTTGAGCGGGCCCTTGGGAACCGGGGGCGCGCCCGCTACGGTCGTACACATAGCGCGTGTGCTCCGGCACGGCTGGAGACAGTTGAACGTGCAGGCGGGTTGCCCACCTACCGCCTGCTCCCGATAGCATCCACCGGGACAGCAGCTGTCCCCTTTATCACCCGATCCCCGCGGTTGGCCCCCGTGCAGGCCAAGATCCCCCGCGACAAAGGTCTTCGATGCCCATCAGCTCGTCCCCTCACACCTCCGTCACGGAGCGCGATGCCTTCGCTCCCGAGACGGCCGGCCGGCGACCCCGCGTGACCATCGCGCGCGGAGCCACCCCCTGGTTCGTCCCGACCCTGGCCACCGCGGCCCTGACCACCGCTCTCACCAAGCGGAACGGCAAGTGGGCTCTGGCGGCGGTACCGACCTGCGCGCTCAGCGCGGGCATGCTGTGGTTCTTCCGCGACCCCGAGCGTGAGATCGGCGTCGGCAGAGTGATCTCGCCGGCCGACGGCGTGGTGCAGAGCATCGACGCCTGGCCGGACGGCCGGACCCGCGTCGCGATCTTCATGAGCCCGCTCAATGTGCACGTCAACCGGGCTCCGCTGCCGGGCACCGTCAGCTCCGTCGAGCACATCGCCGGCGGCTTCGTGCCCGCGTTCAACAAGGACAGCGACCGCAACGAGCGCGTCGTCTGGCACTTCGACACCGAGCTCGGCGACATCGAGATGGTGCAGATCGCGGGCGCCGTGGCGCGCCGCATCGTGCCGTACGTGCCCGCCGGCACCAAGGTCGAGCAGGGCGAACGGATCGGCCTGATCCGGTTCGGCTCCCGCGTCGACACCTACCTGCCGGCCGGCGTCGAGGTCGGCGTCGAGGTCGGACAGAAGACGACCGCGGGGGTGACACGCCTTGACCGTGACTGATCCCGAGACCCTGGTGGGCCTCGGCGACTCGGAGGAGACCGAGTTGCGCAGGCGCCGCTGGGCACGCGACCGCGAGCTGCGCGCGCCGCGCTCACCGCAGGCCCTGTCCACGGCGGACTTCCTGACCCTGGGCAACGCCGTCTGCGGCTTCCTGGCGATCTACTCGATCACCACCAACATGCTCATCCCGCACATCAGCGGCACCGGTGACGGCACCGGCGGCATGATCCGGCACGGCGCGGCCACCGCGGTGACCCTGCTGCTGCTCGGCTCGATGTGCGACCTCTTCGACGGCCTGGTGGCCCGCAAGCTGCGCTCCTCGGCGCTGGGCGCGGAGCTGGACAACCTGGCCGACCTGATCAGCTTCGGCATCGCGCCCGCCTACTTCGTCGCCGTCTGGGGCATCGTCGGCGGCCCGGGCACCAGCCAGGGGCTCTCCGCCTTCATCGCGATCACCGTGCTGCTGGCGGTCGTGCTGCGGCTGGCCCGGTTCTCCGCGGTGAAGATGCGGCCCGGGGTCTTCCAGGGCATGCCCTGCCCGATGGGTGCCATGACGGTGATCGCCATCGTGCTGCTCGACCCGCCGTTCCTGGCCGGCCTGCTGGCCATCTTCGGCGTGGCCTACCTGATGGTCAGCCAGGTCGAGTACCCCAAGCCGCAGGGCCTACTGGCCACCGCCACCCTCGGCTGGATCGTCGTCTCGATCGGCTGCCTGGCCGCCTGGGCGGCCGGTCTGCCCGGCGGCGACGTGCTGATGCACATCGGCGCCATCGCCCAGATCGCGCTGGCCGCCATGGCCCCGCTCCTGGTGATCCGCCGCAAGGTCGGCCAGAAGGTCGGCGACGTGCGCGCCCGCCGCGCGGAGTCGCGCGGCTGCTGACCGCACACCGAGCAGACGCCCGCGGCCCCGGACCTCCTGGTCCGGGGCCGCGGGCGTCTGGCGTCCGGTGTTTGGCGTCAGGAGGCGTCCGGGGTCCTGCCGAGACGGGCGAACAGCTCCTCGGGGTCCTGCTGGGCGAGGTACTCGAAGTGCAGCCGGACGGTACCGTCCGGCTCGGCGAGGCTCGCGAAGGGGACCTGACGGCTGCTCAGCAGGCGCGGCTGCGGCCACTGCTGGGCCAGCACCGCGAGAGCGGTCCCGCCGGCGGCGCGCAGCACCCAGGTGGCCCGCCCGCCGCCGATCCGCGCGAGGTAGCCGGCCGCGAGGTCGGCCACCGCCGCCGCGTCGAGGACGGTCCGCTCGGGGGGCTCCAGCACCCGCTGGTGCGGGGCGTCGGTGTCGTCGCCCGCCGCGACGCTGTCCCTGGTCAGTTCGATCCGGGTGGCCGGCACCGGCGTGACGACCCGTCAGGCCCCGCCGGTGTGCACGCTGAACGCCGAGCGCCGGGCCGCGCGGGCCACCGCCGGGTCGGGGTGCACGCCGGCCACCGCGGTCAGCACGGAGGCCGCGCGGGCGTGGCCGGACTGGCGGGCGCGGGCGAAGAGGCGGACCGGGTCGCCGGCGCTCGCGCCCTCGACGTGGCCGACCAGCAGTTCGGTCTCACCGTGGTCGAGGACGGCGGCGGCGGTGTCCACCCAGAGCCAGGCGGCGTCCTCGGCGCTCAGCACGTCGGACGGGACCACGCCGCCCTCGTCCAGCTGCTCGGCCAGCCAGAGCAGGGCGTAGGGGCGCAGCACCGGGTTGTCGACGGTCGCCCGGACCGCCTGCTCGGCGGTGCCGCCGGCCACCCGCAGCGCCTCGAAGGCGAGCCCGCGCAGCAGCGCGTCCTCGCCCTGGGCGGCCTCCAGCAGCTCGGCCACCGCGCGGTCCACCGGACGGGCCGCGACCCAGGCCCGGTACTCGGCGCGGGCCGGGCCGGGCGAGTAGTTCGCGCAGGCGTCGAGGAGTTCCAGGGCGCTCTGCTCGATGTGGCCGGCCTCGGTCTGGGCGACCGTGCAGATGTCCTCCAGCTTGGCGCGCACCGCCCAGTGGCCGAGCGGCGAGAGCTCGGCGGCGGCGTCCGCGCGGACCACGGCGCCGACGGCGGCCAGGCCGTCGAGCATCCAGTCCAGCACGGCGGCGATGTCCGAGGGCGCGGGCGGGGTGTCGATCTGCGGCTCGCGGCAGGTGCCGCGGACGGCCGAGACGGCGGAGGCCGCGTGCGGGACCGGCGACAGCGTCGCGAAGCCCGTACCGGAGCCGTGCCGGCGCTCGTCCAGGCCGCGGCGGAGCAGCTCCATCAACTCGCTCTCGGCGACCGGGCCGTCCACCAGGTGGAGGAAGGAGAGCAGCTGCGGCGCCTGGTCGACGGCCTGGCCGGCGAGCACCGCGAAGACCCCGCGCAGCGCGGCCGGCGGGACCGGCGCGAGCAGCGTCCAGGCGTCGAAGAGCGCGGACCAGCCGCGCAGCACGGCCTCGTCGTCGTGCTCCCAGGCGTGCAGCCGCCAGCCGGGGGCCGCGCCGCCGTCCCGGGGCTCGACCAGGCCGACCAGCAGCGCCTGGCCCCATGCCTTCGCGGCGGCGCCCACCGTCATCGCCAGCGCTCGGCCGGCCGCCCGGGCGTCGTCGGGGAGCAGTTCGCCGCGCTTGTCGACGGCCGCCAGCTCGCCGGCCCAGCGCGCGATGCGGACCGCGTCGGCGAGCATCCGGCGGGCCGGCGGGGCCAGCTCGGCGGGTCCGGGGAAGCCGTCGGGCAGCGGCACGCGACCGCGGCCCGGAGCCGGCTTGGGGGTGCGTCGACGGGTGGCGGCAGGGCGGCCCGGCTGCGCACTGTCGGCGCGGCGGGCCGTACCGGGTAGACGGGTCACCGTCGCGCCGGTACCCGTGGTCGGCGGGAGCGGGGCATCACGGTCGCGCGGATTCCGAGACGTCACGCCGTGCAGTCTTCCCCGTGTACGGGGCTTCTGTCACATCGAGTTCGGCGCGTCTTCGGCAGATCGAGGTTGCCGGGGTGGCCGACTCGGGGCAAGAGCGGCCAAACCGGGCCCAGGGACAGTGCGGTGACCTGTGCACGACAGTAGCGGGGGCACGGACCGTGGTCAAGAGGTGACCGAACGCACCCTGTGGGACGAGGCCCCAGGACGAGATTCAGAGCAGCGGGGTCAGGAAGCGGCGCAGCGCCTCCTCGTACCCGTGCGGGTCGGCGTTCCAGAGCGCCGCGTGCCCGGCGTCGGGGATGCGGCGCAGGCTCACCAGGTCCGGTCGCTGGTCGGCCAGCCGCCGGGCGGCGTCGAACGGGGCGACGGCGTCCTGCGGGCTGTGCAGCAGCAGGGCCGGGACGTCCAGTTCGACGCCGTCGGCGAGCTTGGCGAATCCCGCCGGATCCACCCCGGTGCGCCCCTCGGCGGCCAGCGCGCCCAACCGCCCGGCCAGCGCGCCGGGCATCCCGGCCCGGGCCGCGACGCCGCGCACCGAGGCCGACCAGTCGAGCACCGGCGAGTCCAGGATCAGCCCGGCCAGCTGGGGGCGGTACTCCGATTCGGCGGCGGTGCGCAGCACCATGGCCGCGCCGACCGACCAGCCGTAGAGCACGATCCGCCCGGCGCCGGCCTCCTTGGCGAACCGGATCGCCGCCTCGACGTCGCGCCACTCGGTCTCGCCGAAGTGGCCGATCCCATCCGGCGAGGCCGGCGCGCCCTGGTCGCCCCGGTAGCTGATCACCAGGGCGGGCAGGTTGAGCCGCTGGAGCAGCGGCAGCACCGGCAGCGCCTGGCGGCGCTCGGCCAGCCGCCCGTGCACCAGGATCACCCAGGTACCGCGCACCGCCGGGACGTACCAGGCGGGCAGCGCGCCGAGCTCGCCGTCGACCAGCACGTCCATGTAGTCCAGGCCGCAGGCCGAGCCCGGGTCGCCGCGCAGCACCCAGGGGCTCAGCTCGACCTCGGCGCCGGCCGCGGGCGGGCTGCCGGCGGTCAGCTCCAGGCGGCGGGTGACGGTCTGCGGGCCGGTGCGCAGGACCGCACCGACCACCGCGTGACCGCCGGGCCAGTCCAGCGCGTAGCGGCCGCGCCGGGAGGCGGCCACCGTCCGGGTCAGGGTGACCTCCTCGGGGCCGATCTCGTGCACCCGCAGCGCGGGCTCGCCCTTGCGGTCGCCGTCCTCGGCGAGCTCGGGGCGCAGGCTCAGGTCGGAGACCCGACGCCCGATCAGCAGGGCGGCCACACCCGCTCCGGCGGCGACGGCGGTGGCTGCGGCGACGGCGGTTCTCCAACGCATGGGTTTCTCCCTGGAGTGGTGGCGGCGGCGCGGACACGACGTTTCCAGTCCATCGCGAGCCTCGCCTCGCGGCCACCGCTGGGGCGCCGTCCGGGCTCGGCCGGGGACACCGGGCAGAGCGCCGCGAGCCGTGGCTCAGACCCGCAGGCCGCCGATGTCCTGGGCCGCCAGCAGGGTCCAGAACCGGTCGATCGGCGCCTGCTCCGGCTGCTGCGGCGCGGGCGCGGCGGGGGTCGACGAGCCCCAGCTGCCCGCGCCCCAGTGGCCGGCGGTCGCCTGGCGTTCGCTCTGCAGCGCGGCCAGCACCCGGCCCAGGGTCTCCCGGGGCACCGGAACCAGCTTGCCGATCGCCTTCGACTGGGCCTGCCAGCGGCCGTCCACGCACTGGCGCAGCCGCTGCTCCAGCTCCTGCTCGGCGCCCTGGACCCGGACCAGGTCGCGCAGGGTCAGGCCGAGCGCCTCGGCCAGCGCGGCGCTCTGCTCCTCGTTCCCGGTCCACCGCCCGGTCAGCTCGGCGTCGGCGTAGCTGCGCAGGCCGATGCCGATCCGGGTCGCGGCCTGCTCCTGGCTGAGCTCGCGGGCCACCCGGAAGTCGCGCAGCGTGGCCGGCGCCACGCCCATCAGCTGCACCGCCGGGCACCAGAGCGCGCGGGCCAGCGCGATCAGCTCCTCCTCGGTGGGGTGCAGCTCGCCGCTCTCCCAGCCGAGCACGTGGGTGGGGAGCAGGCGCACGCCGTGCGCGGCCAGCGCCCCGGTCAGCTGCTCGGAGGTCAGGCCGAGGCCGACGCGGTGCGCCCGGGCGGCCTGCGGGGAGAACGGGACCGGGGTGGGGGCCGGCGGCCGGCTTCTTCGCATGAGCCGAACGCTAGGGCCGGGGTCCGCGCACCCCCAGTCGCCGAACGCACGAAGCCACGCGACGGGCCGTCAACCGCCCTTGGACGATTCACCAACGGCCGGCGCCCCACCCGCACCACTACTCGGAGGTAATAACGGTTTCGCCGCACCATCCGCTCGTGTGATCAACCAGTCCCGAGGCCTGGTTGACTCCCCGTTCGCACGCGTGATGGGATCCATGGGCCAAACGGAGGCAAGGAGAGGAAGCCGGTGCGAATCCGGCGCGGTCCCGCCACTGTCACCGGGGAGCACGCCCGACGCATGGTCACGGCAACCCGCCACAGGGTCGTTGGAAGGCCCGGGCGTGTGTCAGCCACCCGGGAGCCAGGAGACTCTCGCCGCCGGTACGTCGATCCAGGGCGCGGACCCTGAGTGAGGACACGCGACACATGGCGGGGGTTTTCCACCGCGCGCTTCCGTACGCCCTCGGCGCCCTGGCCGGCTATGCCGCCGACGCCCGGTTCGGCGATCCGCGACGCGGCCATCCGGTGGCCGCCTTCGGCCGCGCGGCCACCCGGCTCGAACACACGCTCTGGCGCGACCACCGCGGCGCCGGAGCCCTGCACACCGCCCTCTGCGTGGGCGCGGTGGCAGGCGGCGCGGCGGGGCTCGCCCGGCTGCTGGACCACGGCCCGCGCCGGGACGGCGCGCTGCTGACCGCCGCTGCCACCTGGACCGTGCTCGGCGGCAGCTCGCTCACCCGCGAGGCACGCACCATCGGCGCCGCGCTGACGGCCGGTGACCTGGCCGCCGCGCGGCAGCGCCTGCCGCACCTGTGCGGGCGCGACCCGAGCGGTCTTGACCAGCAGCAGATCGCCCGCGCCGTGGTCGAGTCGGTGGCCGAGAACACCGCCGACGCCGTGGTGAACGCCTTGGTCTGGGGCGCGCTGGCGGGCGCGCCCGGCCTGCTGGGCTTTCGCGCCGTCAACACGCTGGACGCGATGGTCGGCCACAAGTCACCGCGGTACCGCCGGTTCGGCTGGGCGGCTGCCCGGCTCGACGACCTGGCCGGCTGGCCCGGCGCCCGGCTGACCGCGCTGCTCACGGTGGCGGCGGCCGAGCACCGGGGTACCGCCTGGCGGGTGTGGCGGCGGGACGGCGGCGCGCACCCGAGCCCGAACGCCGGGCAGGCCGAGTCGGCCTTCGCGGGCGCGCTCGGCGTGCGGCTCGGTGGCACCTTGCGCTATGCCTACGAGCCGAAGGGCGCGCCGGTGTCGAAAGAGACGAACGACAAGCGACCGAGGAACGAGGGAGCGCCGGAGCGAGGAACGTCGGCACCGGCTCAGGAGCGCCCGGAGGCGGGTGGGGAGTCACGCCAGCGCGTCGAGGAGCGGCCGGTGCTGGGCGCCGAGCTGCGCCCGGTGGCGGTGGCGGACATCGAACGGGCCTGCCGGCTGTCCCGCCGGGTGGGCCTGCTGGCGCTGGGGACCACGGTGGCACTGCGTGCCGCCGTGCTGGGCCGCGGCCCTGGGAGGGGACGGACATGAGCAACGCACTGCTGGTCGCGGGCACCACCTCGGACGCCGGGAAGAGCGTGGTGACCGCCGGGATCTGCCGCTGGCTGGCCCGCCGGGGCGTCAAGGTGGCGCCGTTCAAGGCGCAGAACATGTCGCTCAACTCGATGGTCACCCTGGACGGCGCGGAGATCGGCCGGGCCCAGGTGATGCAGGCGCAGGCCGCCCGGGTGGAGCCGGAGGCCGCGATGAACCCGGTGCTGCTCAAGCCCGGCGCCGACGGCCGCAGCCAGGTGGTGCTGCTGGGCCGGCCGATCGCGGAGGTGGGCGCGCTCGACTACCGCGAGCGCAAGCCCTACCTGCTGGAGCGCTCGTTGGAGTGCCTGGCCGACCTGCGCCGCCGGTTCGACGTGGTGATCTGCGAAGGGGCGGGCTCGCCGGCCGAGATCAACCTGCGGGACCGCGACATCGCCAACATGGGCCTGGCCCGGGCCGCCGAGCTGCCGGTGGTGGTGGTCGGCGACATCGACCGCGGCGGGGTCTTCGCCGCGATGTTCGGCACCCTGGCGCTGCTCTCGCCCGAGGACCAGCGGCTGGTGGCGGGCTGGCTGGTCAACAAGTTCCGCGGCGACGCCCGGCTGTTGCGCCCGGGCCTCGACATGCTGCACGAGATGACGGGGCGCCCGGTGCTCGGCACCCTGCCGATGCTGCCCGGTCTGTGGCTGGACGCCGAGGATTCGCTGGATCTCGGCGCGGTGGTGGACCGCTGCTCGGCGGGGCCGTACGGCGCCGAGGTGTTGCGGGTGGCCGTGCCGCGGCTGCCCAGGCTCTCCAACTTCACCGACCTGGACGCGCTGGCCCAGGAGCCGGGGGTGCTGGTCCGCTGGGCCACCCGCCCCGAGGAACTGGCCGACGCCGACCTGGTGGTGCTGCCCGGCACCCGGGCCACCGTCGCCGACCTGGCCTGGCTGCGCGAGCGCGGCCTGGAGAAGCCGCTGCGCGAGCGGGCGGCGGCCGGGCGGCCGGTGCTCGGGATCTGCGGCGGCTACCAGATGCTCGGGCGGCGGATCGTGGACGCCGTCGAGTCGGGCGCCGGTGCGGTGGCCGGGCTCGGACTGCTGCCCACCGCGGTCGAGTTCGGGCGGGAGAAGGTGCTCGGACGGCCGGTCGGCGAGGCCTACGGCGAGCGGGTCGTGGGCTACGAGATCCACCACGGTGTGGTGACGGTGGAGGGTGGCGCCCCCTTCCTGGACGGCTGCCGCGAGGGCGCGGTCTGGGGCACCACCTGGCACGGGGCGCTGGAGAACGACGGCTTCCGCCGGGCGTTCCTGCGCGAGGTCGCGGCGGTGGCGGGGCGGGACTTCGTCCCGGCGCCCGACACCTCGTTCGCCGCCGCCCGCGAGGAGCGGCTGGACCGGCTCGGGGATCTGATCGAGGAGCACGCCGACACGGACGCGCTGTGGCGGCTGATCGAGGGCGGGGTGGGCGGCACGCTGCCGTTCGTGCCGCCGGGAGCGCCGGCGGCGCGCGCAATGGAGGAGAGCCTGTGAGTGACGTCCGATACCCGTTCACCGCCATCGTCGGGATGGCGGACCTGCGGCTCGGCCTGCTGCTCAACGCGGTCTCGCCGGCCGTGGGCGGGGTGCTGGTGCGCGGCGAGAAAGGCACCGCGAAGTCGACCATGGTGCGGGCGCTGGCCGGGCTGCTGCCGTCGATCGCGGTGGTCGAGGGGTGCCGGTTCGCCTGCGACCCCGCCTCGCCGGACCCGCAGTGCCCGGATGGGCCGCACGCGGCCGGCCCGGTGGCGGACCGGGCCGCACGCCTGGTGGAGCTGCCGGTCGGCGTGACCGAGGACCGGATCGTCGGCTCGCTGGACCTGGAACGGGCGCTGGCCGAGGGCGTCAAGGCCTACGAGCCAGGCCTGCTGGCCCAGGCGCACCGGGGCGTGCTCTACATCGACGAGGTCAACCTGCTCCAGGACCACGTGGTGGACCTGCTGCTCGACGCGGCGGCGATGGGCCGCTCCTACGTGGAGCGCGAGGGCGTCTCGGTGCGGCACGCGGCGCGGTTCCTGCTGGTCGGCACGATGAACCCGGAAGAGGGCGAGCTGCGGCCGCAGTTGCTCGACCGGTTCGGGCTGACCGTGGAGATCGCGGCCACCCGGGACCCGGCGGAGCGGGCCGAGGTGGTCCGGCGGCGGCTGGCCTACGACGCGGATCCGGCGGCCTTCGCGACGGCGTGCGCGGCCCAGGAGCGGGCGCTGGCCGAGCGGATCACCACCGCGCGGGCGCTGCTGCCGTCCGTGCTGCTCGGGGATCCGGCGCTGCGTCAGATCACCGCCGTCTGCGCGGCCTTCGAGGTGGACGGGCTGCGCGCGGACATCGTGATGGCGCGCACCGCGGTCGCGCTGGCCGCCTGGGACGGGCGGACGGCGGTGAACGAGGAGGACGTGCGGCAGGCCGCGCGCCTCGCGCTGCCGCACCGGCGGCGGCGCAACCCGTTCGACGCGCCGGGGCTGGACGAGGAGCAGCTGGACCGGACGCTGAGCGAGCACGCCGAGGAGCCGGCGGACGACAACCCGGACGGCGACGGTGACGGCGACGACGACGGTCCCGGCGGTGGGCCGGACGGCGGTGGCGGTGCGCCCGAGCCGTCCGAGCCCGCCGGCCCTGAGTCCACCGGACCTGAGCCCGCCGAACCTGAGTCCACCGACCCCGGCACGAGCCAGGACGCGCCCACCCAGGACGCGCCCGCCGAGAGCGCCCCGCCCCGGCTGCCCAGGCCCGGCGGCGCCCCCGCCCCCGAATCCGCCCCCGTGGCGGCCGGTGAGCCCTACCGGACTCGGCTCTTCAAGGTCCCCGGCACCGGGCAGGGCACCCAGGGCCGCCGCTCCCCCGCCGAGACCGACGGCGGACACACCATCAGGTCCCGCCGCCCGCAGGGCCGGCTGACCCGGCTGCACCTGTCCGCCACCCTCCAGGCCGCCGCCCCCCACCAGCTGGCCAGGGGCCGGGCCGGGCGGGCGCTGGAGCTGCGCACGGACGATTTCCGCGAGCAGGTGCGCCGGGGCCGGGAGTCCAACCTGGTGCTCTTCGTGGTCGACGCCTCCGGCTCGATGGCGGCCCGGCAGCGAATGACCGCCGTCAAGGGCGCGGTCCTCTCGCTGCTGATGGACGCCTACCAACGCCGGGACAAGATCGGCATGATCACCTTCCGCGGCGCCGGTGCCGAGCTGGCGCTGCCGCCCACCTCCTCGGTCGAGGTCGGCGCGGCCCGCCTGGAGCAGCTGCCCACCGGCGGCCGCACGCCGCTGGCGGCCGGCCTGCTGCGCGCGCACGAGGTGCTGCGCCTGGAGCGGCTGCGCGACCCGCTGCGCCGCCCGCTGCTGGTGCTGGTCACCGACGGCCGGGCCACCGGCGGGCGCGGTGCGCTGGCCCAGGCCGAGCAGGCCGCCGCGCTGCTGGCCGGGCAGGGCACCGCCGCCGTGGTGCTCGACTGCGAGTCGGGCCCGGTCCGGCTCGGTCTGGCCCGCACCCTGGCGGCCCGACTGCGGGCCACCACCGTCACCCTGGACGAACTCCGCGCCGAGGGCGTGGCCGCCCTGGTGCACGCCCACCGTTCCCCCGCTACGCGAAAGGCAGCGTGACCCGATGCCGCAGGGCAAGCCCGAGATCGTCCCCCAGGACGGCCTGACCACCCGTCAGCGTCGCACCCAGCCGATCACCGCCGTGCACACCGGCCCGGGCAAGGGCAAGTCGACGGCCGCCTTCGGGCTCGCGCTGCGGGCCTGGAACCAGGGCTGGCCGATCGGGGTGTTCCAGTTCGTCAAGTCCGCCAAGTGGAAGGTCGGCGAGGAGAACGCGCTCAAGGTGCTGGGTGCCTCCGGCGAGGGCGGCAGCGTCACCTGGCACAAGATGGGCGAGGGCTGGTCCTGGGTGCAGCGGGATCTGGAGTCCAGCGAGGAGGCGGCCAAGGAGGGTTGGCAGCAGGTCAAGCGCGACCTGGCCGCCGAGACCTACCGGCTCTACGTACTGGACGAGTTCACCTACCCGATGCACTGGGGCTGGATCGACGTGGCCGAGGTGGTCGAGGTGCTGCGGGACCGCCCGGGCTCGCAGCACGTGGTGATCACCGGCCGGTACGCACCCGAACCGCTGCTCGAACTCGCCGACCTGGTCACCGAGATGACCAAGGTGAAGCACCCGATGGACGCGGGCCGCAAGGGCCAGCGCGGGATCGAGTGGTAGGCCCCACCTGATGCAGCTGCCCCGCCTCGTGATCGCCGCGCCCTCCTCGGGCGCGGGCAAGACCACCGTCGCCACCGGCCTGATGGCCGCGCTCACCGCGCGCGGCCTGAGGGTCTCCCCGCACAAGGTCGGCCCGGACTACATCGACCCGGGCTACCACGGCCTGGCCACCGGTCGGCCCGGGCGCAACCTGGACGCCTTCCTGTGCGGGCCCGGGCTGATCGAGCCGCTGCTGCGGCACGGCGCGGCCGGGGCGGACCTGGCGGTGGTCGAGGGCGTCATGGGGATGTTCGACGGGGCCTCGGGGCGCGGGGAGTTGGCCTCCACCGCGCATGTCGCCAAGCTGCTGCGGGCCCCGGTGGTGCTGGTGGTCGACGGCTCCTCGCAGTCACGGTCGGTGGCCGCGCTGGTGCACGGCTTCGCCTCCTGGGATCCGCAGGTGCGCCTGGCCGGGGTGATCCTCAACCGGGTCGCCTCCGACCGGCACGAGGAGTTGCTGCGCGAGGCCCTGGAGGAGGGCGCGGGCGTGCCGGTGCTGGGCGCGGTGCGGCGCACCGCCTCGGTCGCCACGCCCTCGCGGCACCTGGGCCTGGTGCCGGTGGTGGAGCGCTCGACACAGGCCGTGCGGGCGGTCGCCGACATGGGCGAACTGATCGCCGCCTCGGTCGACCTGGACGCGGTGCTGGCGCTGGCCCGCTCCGCCCCGCCGCTGACCGCCGCCGCCTGGGACCCGGCCGCCGAGGTCCGCGCCGTGCCGGGTCGCCCCCGGATCGCGCTGGCCGCCGGCGCCGCGTTCTCCTTCTCGTACGCCGAGAACGCCGAACTCCTCACCGCCGCCGGGGCCGAGGTGCTCCCGTTCGACCCGCTGCACGACGCCGCGCTGCCTGACGGTACGTCAGGCCTGGTGATCGGCGGCGGCTTTCCGGAGGTCTACGCCGCCGAGCTGAGCGACAACGCCCCGCTGCGCCGCGCGATCACCGCGCTCGCCGCCACCGGCGCCCCGATCGCCGCCGAATGCGCCGGACTGCTCTACCTGGGCCGCGAGTTGGACGGCCGCCCGATGTGCGGCGTGCTCGACACCACCGCCCGGATGACCGAACGCCTCACCCTCGGCTACCGCGAGGCCGTCGCCCTCCACGACAGCCCGCTGGCGGTGACCGGCACCCGGGTGCGCGGCCACGAGTTCCACCGCACCACCTGCGACCCGGCCGCCGGCCCCACCCCCGCCTGGGCCTGGCGCACCCCGGCCGGCGCCGCGCACACCGAGGGCTTCGCGGCGGGCAACGTGCACGCGAGCTACCTGCACCTGCACTGGGCGGGAGCGCCGGGCATCGCCGAGCGCTTCACCGGGGCGGCTGCGGGGCGCTGAGGCGCTCAGCAGCCGAGCACTCCGGTGGTCGCGTCGGGGTGCGCAGGAACGATCGCCACGTCTCGCGCGAACGGGCGGGTGGTCGCCCCCGTCCGGGGATCCCAGAGCGGCGCACGGTCGGTGACCGTGCCGAACCAGAGCAGCGGCCGACCTGGAGGAAGCGGCTCGCCGTCGATCGGGATGTTCGAGGACAGCGCCCTGACACAGACCAGACGGGGCTGGATTCCGAAGTACGCGGCAGGTGGCCGGCCGGCCACGGCCTGCGAGCGGAGTCTGTCCGCGGCGTGCGCCGGTCGGGTCATGGTGACCTGGACGGTCCCGAGCATCCACGTGGCGAGGACGATGACCACCATGGGGTAGGCCACCATGGCCGGTCGGAACCTGACATGGAAGTAGCGCAGCCAGCCGAGCACGCCCAGCGGCACCAGCAACACCTTGAGGACGAGGAAGACCACGCTCAGCCCCGCCAGCGCGTGCCAGAGCGTGGAGACCGGCAGCTCGGCCGGCCTCAGGTCGAAGTCCTCCAGGTACACCTCGTAGAGCGTGTTGGCGCCGATGGGCAGTACCGGCCGCAGCAGCGTCAGCGCCACGGGCACCGCGACCAGCCCGGCTTGGACAAGCCAGGACCGGCGAGCGAGCAGGGCCGTTCCGCTGGCGCCGAGCACGACCAGGGCGATTTCGACCGGCACCCTCGGTTCGAGGTGCGGGACCCTGCTGCTCATGACGGCGCCCAGCACGGCGGGAACGACCGTCGTGGCCGCGGCTGCGAGGCACACCCGGGCGAACCGCCGTAGCGGGGACAGCTCGTCGCGGCGGCGCATACCTGAGTGGACCAGGGCCAGGGCTCCGAGCAGCGTCAGCAGGAACGCCGCCGTCAGCAGGGCACGCGCCTCCGCTGAGCGGACCAGGGGCAACTCGGAACCGAGGAAGAGGGAGATCGTGAACCCGGTGGCCACCACGACGGCCGCCGCATCGTCGCTGATTCCCAGCGATCCGTCGGCCGGTTCGTGGCTCGGGGCAGCGGGGTCGCGCGGCTTCGGCGGTTGATCGAGCCAGGTCTCTCGGAGCGTGTGATCGCCGACCTGGTAGCCCAGTCGTCGTTCGAGGCGATCGGCCTCCGCCCTTACGTTGGCTCCGGGCAGCAGCCTGACGATGTCACCGGTGTCCAAGAGACCAAGAGCCCGGACGCATCTCCCGACCCATCGCATGGGCGCGGAGTGGGTGTACTGCCATCGGCGGTGCAGGCGGTAGACGTAACCCTTGGCCTGTTGTGGAAAGTCGGCATCCCTGACTTCCACACCGTGCAGCCCAGCCGCGCGGACAACCTCGGCGACCTCGCAGACTGCGGCGCTTCGGGCCCGCCACGGGCCGCCGTCCCGGCCGAGGGAGACGACATACCGCCGGTGCCCCGCCCGGTACGATACGCCCCGCCCGACCGCGGAACAGTCGGTCATGCTCCACCCGCGAGCCGAGAACGCCGCTGCCGCCCGGTCGTAACAGATCTGGTCATCGCGGACCAGGACGGTGACGTCGACCCACCGATCACAATGCCTCACCCTGTTCAAGTCCCCACCCGCCCCACTCGTCGCCATCAGGCAATCGTCCGCCCACGCGCTCTCCGCAGGGAGGTGCTCGGGTCACGCTCACCCGTTCGAGCGATGCTGAGCCCTACCAGCAGCGCGCCGGGGAGACCGGGCGCGTTGCTGGTACGGCTGACCGCCCTCAGCCGTGGAATAGCTCGCCCTCACTCCAAGAAGGCGCCAGAAGCAGCCATGACGTTGGCCAGGGCCCGCTTGTCCGTGATCCATTCGGGGTCGCCGGCCTCGACCGAGCGCCGTACATCCCTGATGGCAGCCTCGTGGGCCTCGTCTGGCCGGGCCATATGCGCCCGAATGAAGTGCTTGAAGAGTGCGGGAAGCTGGTCCGATCGAGTTGTGGTCTTGGCCTTCAGGGCGAAGAGCGGGAGGAACCAGGCTTCGAAGGCGACCCTGACCGCCTCGGTGGCTCGGTATGCGTCGTGCACGGGCCGAAGGCCTGCTGTGTGGTCATAGGGGAGATGGCCGTGCAGGGTGTACTGCAGGCGGGTGCCGTCATATTCGCGGAAGTGCTGGCCATGGGCCGCGATGTGGTTGGCAGCGTTCTGGGTGGTGGTCATGACGGCTATGTCCGCCTGCTGCCTTCGAGCTGCGGCGAGAACGGTGGCGTGGATGCCGGTCCTCGGATCCAGCACGAGGCCGGGGAGTCCGACGGGCGACAGGTCCACGCCGTGGTCCCGGGTTCGGGAGAGGATGAGGCGCTGGCCGCCATTGCCGACGGTGTTCCGTAGGTGCTTGGGCTGCTGGCGGTGGCTCGCGTGAATGTCCGTGCGATCGAGCACCGGGTGGTCCTTCACCGGGCAGGAAACAAGGTGCAGCCTGGTGATGTCCTGGGTGTCGGTGTTGCCGCAGGCGTTGCAAGGATGGGTGCCACCGCCGACCATTTGACCGCAGGCTCGACAAGTGGGAACGGTCTCCCGGCTGATCTCCAGAGTGCTGGCGCGGAGGTTGTTCTCGATCATCTCCAGAGCGAGGCTCGTGACCTCGGCGTCCGTATCGGTGACGATGCCGGCAACCGGTAAGTGTCCAAGCGGGTACTTGCCCGCGATGAGATCGGTCTCGAACGTCTGGCGGGAGACGCCCTCCCGACTGGTCTGCCGGTACCGCAGATCGCCTGTCAGGGCCACGGTGTTCCAGAGATGCAGAACGGGTGGCATGCCCAGGATGGCGTTCAGGGCCTCGGCGAGGCGGATGCCGACTGCTTTGCCTGGGTTGGTCTCGAAGGTGAAGGGCCCGTTCTGGACAGGCCCGTTGAGGAACAGGTGTGGCACGGGCTCCTCCTAGATCGGCGGGATGGTCATCCCCGTTCCAGTGAACTGGCCGTCCTGCAGCTCGTAGTGCAGGATCGCGGCATTGGGCAGCTTGCCCTTCCGCTCCTCAGCGAGTAGGTCGGGCAGGGGCCGACATTCGAGGAGCGACCGGAGCGCCACGGCAGCGGTCTGGTGGGTGAAGGCGATAACCGTGCGGGGCGAACGCAGTTCGGCCTGGGCCAGTGTGGCGAACTCGGAGGCCCTCTTGATCACGCCCTCAGCAAGCGATTCGCCGCCGCCGGGGGCGGTCCAGACGTGCTTCCGTAGTCGGCGGTCCTCGGCCAGGTCGGGGTAGGTGTCGAACAGCTCGCGCCGGCGCCCACCTGAGTACCTTGCCGCGCTGGGGCTCATGCTCCTTCGCGGGGTTACGGCCGCAAGCGCCGGTGGCGACCGCGCCACGACCGCCGAGTTCCTCGCCGAGGCCCAAGAGGTCGCGCGCTACGTCGATCTCGACAGCCCCGAGGCCTGGGCGAACTTCAGTCCGACCAACGTCGCGCTCCATTCGGTGAGCGCCTCGGTAGTGCTGGGCGACGCTGGGACGGCGCTGGAAGCCGCCCGGCCTCTGATGCGCAGACGCATCCCGGTCCCCGAGCGTCGGGCGGCACTATGGGTGGAGGCTGCACGGGCGTACAGCCAGCAAGGCAGACTGGCCGAGGGATACAAAGCGCTCAGGGTCGCGGAGAGCTGTGCCTCGGAGGACATCCACCGACGGCCCAGCGTGCTGGAGCTGGCCGGTGACATGGCTGCTCGCGACCGGCGCGGCGCTGTCCCGGAGCTTCGCCGTTTCTGCCAGGAGTTGGGAGTCCAGGTTTGACCGAGCACCGCGAGCCGTTCCTGTATGTCATCGTCTGCGCTTCTGGCATCGCGGACGGGGTGAGTGAGCTGATCACCGCTGCCCATGCCGAGGGCTGGAAGGTCGGCGTGATCGCCACCCCGAACGGGCTCGGTTTCATAGACCAGGAAGCCATCGAGGCTCAGACGGGCTACCCGATCCGTTCGGCGTGGCGCACGCCCAGCATCCCGCAGCCACTCCCTCCGGCCGACGCCATCGCGGTCGCCCCCGCGACGTTCAACACGATCAACAAGTGGGCCGCCGGCATCTCGGACACGCTCGCGCTCGGCATCCTCTGCGAGGCGTACGGGCTCGGCATCCCGGTGGCCGTCCAGCCGTACGTCAACTCCGCCCAGGCGGCACACCCTGCCTACGACGAGAGCCTGGCCCGACTCCGGTCCATGGACGTCCTGATCGGCGACTACGTGCCCCACAAGCCCAAGGCCGGCGGCGGTCGTGACCACTACAACTGGACCCACGTGCTCGACCTGCTTCGCCCGGTGGCGCAGTCGGTCGGAGGGACACCGTGAGCTTCTACCTGATCACCGACCCGCGTCAGCAGACGGTAACGCTCTTCTCGGAGCCCGATCACGACCAGTACCACACGCGCAGCGATGGGAAGTTCGGCGGCCGCGTGCGGATCCCGGTGCCGTTCGGGTCCGTGCCGGAGCCGGCTGGTCTCGTGCCCTGCGGCGACTGACGGCGGCCTTCCGCCGCTGGCCTCCTGGGCGGAGAATCGCACGGCCGCCCGACCGACGGGCAGGCGACTGACCTCTCCCGCACCTATGGAGGATCCCCGTGCACATCCCCTCGTTATTTCCGCCGCGTGCCGTCAGAGCCGCCGTTGCCGTCGCCGCCACACTCGCTGCCGCGAGCGGGGCGCTGCTGGCGGCACCGGTGACGGCCGTCGCCCAGCCGAGCTCTTCCTCGGAAGCCTTCAACAGCCTGACCGGCCAGAGCCACCCCGACTGGATGGCCCAGGTGCCGGACGGCACCGGCCTGGGCGCGATGTCCATCCCCGGCACGCACGACACGCTGGCCATCCACGGCGGCCTCGCGCCCTGGGCCTACGAGGCGCAGGAGGACCACGGCGACAGCGCCGCCACTCTGACCGCGCAGCTGGACGCCGGGATCCGCGCGATCGACATCCGGGTGCGGGTGATCGGCGGCGCGTTCACCATCCACCACACCGACGTCTACCAGAACGCGAACTTCGACGACGTGCTGACGCACGCCCAGGCCTTCCTGAGCGCGCATCCCGGCGAGACGGTCGTGATGAACCTGCACGGCGAGTGCGACGCGGACACCACCGAGGGCGGCAGCGGCACGGCCTCGATCGGCCACTGCGCCGACGACCCGTCGAACACCACCGCGGCCGACCGGATCAACATCTTCGACGGCTATCTGGCCCGCTACCCGGGGCTGTTCTACGCGCCCACCGTGACCGGCAGCAGCACCGCCGCCACGCCGACGCTCGGCCAGGCGCGGGGTCACATCGTGCTGGCCGACTTCACCGGCCCGAGCGGCGAGGTGTACCCGGGCTTCGGACTGTCCCAGCTGCCCGGCGGCGACTCGGGCAGCACGGTGGAGAACGACTGGACGCAGTGCGACCTCGGCAAGAAGTGGGGCGAGGCGCAGAGCAACCTGACGAACGCGGCGAACGACACCTCCGGTGGCCTGTACGTCACCTACACCTCGGCCAACTGCGCACCGCTGGGCGCGGATCCGGCCGACATGGCGGGCGGCTACCTCGGGGGCGAGGGCGAGAACCAGCACCTGCTCGACTACCTGAACGCCGGCGGCCCGGGGAAGACCGGCGTGCTGCGGATGGACTTCCCCGGGTGGGCGGTGATCGCGGGCCTGATCGACCGCAACCCCGGCATCTGGCGGACCGGGCCGGTGAGTTCGGGCATCGCGGGCAAGTGCCTGGACGACTACTACGACTCGACCGCGAACGGCGCCACCGTCGACCTGTACAGCTGCAACGGCACCGCCGCCCAGCAGTGGCGCCCGGCCACCGACGGCACGCTGCGGATCAACGGCCAGTGCCTGGACGTCACCGGCGCGGCCACCAGCCCGGGCACCCTGGTCGAGCTGTGGCCGTGCAACGGCGGGGCGAACCAGCAGTGGAGCGCGAACGGCAGCGGTGCGCTGGTGAGTTCCCAGTCGGGGCTGTGCCTGGACGATCCGTCGTCCAGCACGACGGACGGCACGCGGCTGCAGATCTGGTCCTGCAACGGGACCCCGGCGCAGCACTGGAGCCTCCCGTAGCGGTCAACGTCCGCTGAAGGTGCCCCCGTTGAGGTGCAGCGTCTGGCCGGTCAGGTGTGTGGCGGCCGGCGAGGCCAGGTAGAGCGCAGTGCCGGCGATGTCGGCGGGGGTGCCGGCGCGGCGGTTCAGGGCGCTCTCGATGTTCCAGGCGCGGCGCTCGGGTGCGATGCCGGCGCCGAAGAACTCGGTGTCCTCGATGTAGCCGGGGGCGATCACGTTGGCGGTGATCCCCTCGGGGCCGAGCTGCTGGGCCAGCGTGAGGGTCCAGGCCTCGACGGCAGCCTTGGCGGCGCCGTAGGAGCCGGAGCCGCCACGGTGGGCGGCGATCGAACTGAGGTTGACCACCGTGCCGCCGGGGCGCAGGCGCTCGCGCAGGGCCGTGGTGAGCAGCACGGCGGAGAGCAGGTTGGCGTCGAGGTTGGCCCGCCAGGCGGCGGCCAGGCCGGCCAGGCCCGGTCCGGGCTCGGCGCCGATGTCGGTGTTGCCGCCGGCGTTGTTGACCAGCACGTCGACCCGGTCCGGGAGTTCGGCCAGCGCGGCCGTCACCTGGGCCGGGTCGGCGGCGTCGAAGGCGACCGGGCGGACGGCCGGGCCCAGTTCGGCGGCGGTCCGGTCCAGTACCTCCTGGCGGCGGCCGGTGATCACCACCTGGTCGCCCTGGTCGGCGAAGGCGGCGGCGACCGCCCGTCCGATGCCGGTGCCGCCCCCGGAGACGATGATCTGACGCATCGTGCGATGCTCCCCTCGTTTAGACCTAAACGTAGCTGGCACACTAGCACCATGACCGCACCCGAAGACGACCTCGCCGCCGCGATCGCCCGGGCCTGGCAGCGCGAGCAGCCGGACCTGCCGGTCGGCTCGATCCCGATCCTGACCCGGATCCGGCAGGCCGCCAAGCTGCTCACCGACGACCGGCGGCGCACCCTGGCCCGGGTGGCGATGGACGACGCCACCCTCGACCTGCTCAGCACGCTCCGCCGGGCCGGTGCACCCTACCGCCTGACCACCCGGGAGCTGGCCGCCCGCTCGATGATCACCGCCGGCGCCGTCACCCAGCGGGTCGACCGGGCCGAACAGGCCGGCCTGGTCCGCCGGTTGCCCACCGAACCGGGGAGCCGGGCGGTGCCGGTGGAGCTGACCGCCGGCGGGCACGCGGCCGTCGAGGCGGCGGTGGGCGACCTGCTTCGGCACGAACAGGGGCTGGTGGACGGGGCGTTGGACGGGCCGGAGCAGGCGGAACTGGCCGGACTGCTGGCCAAGCTGCTGGCCGCGCTGCCCCGGGGCTAGCATTTCTGCCATCGAACGGCCGAGGGGGGCGCTGTGGACGGACGACCGAAGGTGCGCTGGCATCACGCGGTGGCCGAGCTGACCGACTTCGCGTTGGTGACTTGGGCAGCGGACCCGGAGCGAGTGGCGGCGCTGCTGCCCGCCGGGTTCGAGCCGGACATCCGGGACGGGGCCGCACTGGTCTCGCTGGTGGCGTTCCGCGACCGGCACTTCCACTTCCGGCTGGCACCGCCGGTGCGGTTCTCGGCGGGGCAGGTGAACTACCGGGCGTACGTGCGGCGCGGGGGCGAACGCGGCGTCTGGTTCTTCGGCACCTCGCTCAGCAGCCGGCTGGTCCAAGTGGCGCGCACCGCCTGGCAGATGCCCTGGCACCACGAGTCGGTGCGGGTGGCCTCCCGGCTGGGCGAGGCCGGCCTGACCCAGTGGCGGCTGCGGACGGTGGGCGGTTGGGGCTCGGCCGCCGTGGACCTGCGCGGCACCGGGCGGGCGCTGCCCACCCCGGCGGGCTTCGCGGACCAGGGTGAGGCCAGCCGGATCCTGCTCGACCCGGCGCTCGGCTGGTACCCCCGCCGCGACGGCACGGGGATCGGCCGCTACTCGGTCTGGCACCAGCCGCTCGCCCTGCGGCAGGCCGAGGTGACCGGCGCGCGCAGCCAGGCCCTCACCGCCCTGGGCCTGATCGCCGAGGACCAGCCCCCGTGCCACGCGGGCCTGCAGCACAGCGTCCTGTTCGACGTGCACACCCCACCCCGACGACAACTCGGCTGAAGTAAGCGTCAGTTCCAGATGCCCGTGATGTCCCCGGCCGTCGCGGCACCCCCGGCGTGGCTGGTCAGGCCGGCCAGGTCCTCCAGGGTCCGCAGCAGGTCGAGGTGGGTGTAGCGGGCCCCGGCGGTGCTGCCGGGGGTCACGTGCTGCCCGTAGAGCAGGGTGGGGATCTGGTTGGTGGGGCCGTTGTCGTCCTCGTCGAAGGTGACGACCAGCATGCTGTTGTGGCTCTGCGCCCAACTCGCGTAGCCGCCGAGGTTGTTCTTCAGCCAGGCGTCACCGGTCGCGACCGGGCAGTCGTGCAGGTCGTCGCAGAGGTTGGGGATCACGAAGCCGACCTTGGGCAGGGTGCTGTAGTCGGCCGGGAACTGGGCGAAGGTGTGGGCGGTGTCGAGCGGGACGTTGCCGAAGCCGAACCACGGGTTGTGCTTCTGCGCGTACTCGCCGCCGGCGCAGAGTGTCGAACCCTGGTTCGGCAGCGACTCGTTGTAGCTGGCCCAGCGCTCTCCGGCGGCCAGTAGCTCGGCGCCGAGGTTGGGCGCGCCGAGCGAGCCGACGGCGACGCAGCTGTCGTCGGTGCGGCCCTGGGTGCTGCCGGAGAAGAGCGCGTAGTAGTTGGGCTCGCTCGGGTGGGTGAGGGCGTGCGAGTCGGTGAGGTCGGCACCGCCGGCCTTGAGCGTGCCGTTCAGGTACGGGGCGTCGGGGTTGCCGACGATCTGGCCGTACGCGTGGTTCTCCAGCACCACCACCAGCACGTGATCGGGCCGGGGCAGTTCGGCGACCGTCGCAGTAGCGGTGGCAGTGGTAGCGGTGGTGGCGCCCGACGGGGGCGGCGCGCTGTCCAGGCAGCCGGTGGCGAGGACGGCGGCGGACGCGAGCGCGACCAGCAGGTGCGGGCGGCGGAGCATGCCGACAGCCTGCCACCCGGGCGCGACGCGGCTCGGGCGCCGCACCGGCAGCGTGACATGATTCCGGGGCGCGGAGGGAGAAATCACAGGTGAACGGTACTGAGGACGGCGTGGTGGTCGGCGTCGGGGCGAGCGCCGGAGTGGCCGAGGGCGAGGTGCTCGACCTGATCGGCGCCGCGCTGGCCGAGGCCGGTCTGGCAACGGCGGCCGTGCGGCGGCTGGCCACCGCCGAGCAGCGGAGCGCCGAGCCCGGGCTGCTGGGCGCGGCCCGAGCGCTGGGCGTGCCGCTGGTCGGCCACCCGGCGGGCGAGTTGGCCGCCGTCGCGGTGCCGAACCCGTCGGCGGCGGTGCTGGCGGCCGCCGGGACGGCGAGCGTGGCGGAGGCGGCCGCGCTGCTCGGCGGCGGCGAACTGCTGGTCGGGAAGCGGAAGTCGGCCCGCTCGACGGTGGCGGTCGCCACCCTGCCGGCCGCCGAGCCGGATCTGCGCCACCACGGCGACGCCGAGGTCCGAGCCGCCGGCCTGGTCGACCTCGCGGTGAACGTGCGCACCGGTACCCCGCCCGGCTGGCTGCGCGAGGCGCTCGCCGCCGCCCTCGGTGAGCTGGCCGCCTACCCCGAGCAGAGCGCGGCCCGGGCCGCCGTCGCCGCCCGGCACGGCCGGCCGGTCGCCGAGGTGCTGCTGACCGCCGGGGCCGCCGAGGCCTACGTGCTGCTGGCCCGCACCCTGCGCCCGCGCCACGCGGTGGTGGTGCACCCGCAGTTCACCGAGCCGGAGGCGGCGCTGCGCGATGCCGGGATCCCGGTGCACCGGGTGCTGCTCGGCGCGGCGGACGGCTTCCGGCTGACCGCCGGGGCGGTGCCCGAGCAGGCCGACCTGGTGGTGATCGGCAACCCGACCAATCCGACCTCGATCCTGCACCCCGCCGCCGCGCTGGCCGCGCTGGCCAGGCCCGGGCGCACCCTGGTGGTCGACGAGGCGTTCATGGACACCGTCCCCGGCGAGCCCGAGTCGCTCGCGGAGCTGCGGGAACTCCCGGGCCAGGTCGTGGTGTTGCGCAGCCTGACGAAGACCTGGGGGCTGGCCGGGCTGCGGATCGGCTACCTGCTGGCCCCGGCCTCGCTGGTCGCCGAGCTGAGCCGGGCCCAACCGCTCTGGCCGGTCTCCTCCTTGGGCCTGATCGCTGCCGAACTGTGCAGCGCCGAAGCCGCGTTGGCGCAGGCCGAGGCGGCGGCCCGGCAGCTCTGCACGGACCGGGCGCACCTGCTGACCCGGCTGGGCGAACTCCCCTGGCTGCGGGTGCACGGCGAACCGGCCGCGTCCTTCGTGCTGATCGAGCTGGCGGGCGCCGACCGGGTGCGGGCGCGACTGCGCGCCGCGGGCTTCGCGGCGCGCCGCGGCGACACCTTCCCCGGCCTGGGCGCCGACTGGCTGCGGGTGGCGGTGCGGGACCGGGCGACCACGGACGCCTTCGTCGAGGCCCTCGAACGCTGCCGGGAGTCGACCGGCTAGCCGGGCGCCCGGTGGACACAGCACTGCCCGCCGGCCCTCGCAAGGGCAGGCGGGCAGCGGGGTGCTGACGGTGGGTCAGACCAGGTCGGCCTTCTCCAGCGCGGAGCAGCAGGTGTTGACCAGCAGGCGGGTCACCACGTACGGGTCGACGTTGGCGTTGGGGCGACGGTCCTCGATGTAGCCCTTCTTCTCCACCTCGACCTGCCACGGGATGCGCACCGAGGCGCCGCGGTCGGAGACGCCGTAGGAGTAGACGTTCCACGGGGCGGTCTCGTGCTTGCCGGTCAGGCGGGACTGGATCTCGTCGCCGTACTGGCTGACGTGCTCCAGGACGATCTCCTGGGAGGCGCCCAGCGACTCGCAGGCGGCGATGATGGCGTCGTAGCCCTCACGCATCGCCTTGGTGGAGAAGTTGGTGTGCGCGCCCGCGCCGTTCCAGTCGCCGCGCACCGGCTTGGCGTCCAGGGTGGCGTCGATGCCGAACTCCTCGGCGGTGCGGTAGAGCAGGTAGCGGGCCACCCACAGGTGGTCGGAGACGGTCAGCGCGTCGACCGGGCCGATCTGGAACTCCCACTGGCCGGGCATGACCTCGGCGTTGATGCCGCAGATCGCCAGGCCCGCGGCCAGGCAGCGGTCCAGGTGCAGCTCGACGATCTCGCGGCCGAAGACCTCCTCCGCGCCGATGCCGCAGTAGTAACCGCCCTGCGGGGCCGGGAAGCCGGCGTCGGGGAAGCCCAGCGGACGCGAGCCCTTGAAGAAGGTGTACTCCTGCTCGATGCCGAAGATCGCCTCCTGGCCGGCGAACCGCTCGGCGATCGGACGCAGCAGCGCGCGGGTGTTGGAGACGTGCGGGGTGCCGTCCGTCTCGTTGACCTCGCACAGCACCAGGACGTTGTCGCCGCCGCGGATCGGGTCCGGGAACGAGGCGACCGGGGCCAGCACGCGGTCCGAGGCGTGGCCCTCGGCCTGGTTGGTGGAGGAACCATCGAAGCCCCAGGTCGGCAGCGAATCGGCGTTGGCCAGGATCCGAGTCTTGGAACGGAGCTTGGCGGTCGGCTTGGTGCCGTCGATCCAGATGTACTCGGCCTTGATAGCCACGGCGGTTTACCTCGCAATGTCTCGGTGGGTGCCTGCGTAGCGTTGCAAGTCGCCGTTTCCCCACTGTTCCTCTTGTGTAACCAGCATGTGAACCGACTATGCGAAGTTGCACCCTCACGCTCCGAGAGTGCCAGCGTCCGCCCGCGGTCCGCGTCGACCGGTATCCGCGCAGGTCAGCGCCGGTGCGTGGCGCGCCGGCGGCGGGAGACCATGATCGCGGCGGCACCGAAAGTCATCAGCGCGGCCGCTCCGGCGAGGAGCGGGATGACGCTGGTGTTACCAGTGAACGCGAGTGCGGCGGCTGGGGCGGCGGGGCGCCGGCTGGGGGTCGGCGTGGCGGCGCCGGGGGTCGGGCTCGCGGCGGCGGCAACCTGGGCGACGGGCACCGGGCCGGGAGCAGCCGGGCCGGAAGCGGGCGGCCCCGGAACGGTCGAGCCGGCGGACGCCGGCGCCGACGCCGGCATCGACGGAGCCGCGGCAGCACCGGGTGTGACGCAACTCACCGACGCCACCGTGATGGTGCCGTCCACCTTGGCGACGTTGAGGTTCAGCGGATTCAACGCGACGTGGACCGAGAGCGCGGCCGCCGCGGCCGTGCTGGAGGTGGTGCTCCGCGGCGCGAACTCGATGTCCACCGAGCCGATCGCCGGGACGTCCACGTGGGTCGGCCCGGTCGCCCGCAGGCTCACCTGGTGCCCGAGCACCGAGAGCGTGGCGGGCATGTTCACGGTGGCGGTCGGCGAGCCGTCCACCGGGCAGCTGACCGAGGCGCTGAGCGCCCGCAGCCCCAGCAGCGTGCTGGCGGGCAGGCCCGGCGCGTGCACGTCGGCGTTGAGCAACTGGACGGCGGCGGACGCCCCTCGGGCGTCCAGGTGGGTCACCGAGCTGCCCACGTCGGCCTTGACCAGGGTGACCGGGCCCGGCTGCGCCACGCCGGCCACGTTCGCGCTCAGCACCGAACCGTGCTGCTCGGCCGGCGACTCGACCTTGTTCAGCGCGATGTCCACCGGGACGGCCACCGTGCTGTTCAACAGGCTGACGTCCAGCGCGAGTTCGGCGGTGACCGCGTCGGCCCGCCCGGCCTCGGGGGTGTCGGCCCGGGCGGGCGCCGCCACCGGCAGCGCCGTGAGCGCGGTGACGGCCAGCAGAGCGGCGGCCCGGCGGAGGGCAGCGCGGTGGACGGCAGCACGGTGAACGGCGACACGGTGAACGGCGGCGCGATGGACAGGACGGGCAGCGGACAGCACGGAGGAACCCCCACGGGTGGACGGTGATGCGAGAGCGCCTGCTGCGCTCCGAGTGCGCCATCCTCCGGGCCACACCGCACACCGGGAGCAACTCCCGTCCCTTCTTCACTCGTTGGAGTGAATCAGGATCCTGAGTCCGATGCCGCGGGCGACGGGGTGCTGGCATGGGTGATCTTGCTGGTGTCGATGTAGAGGCCCGCGAAGGCGGCGACCGCGGAGGTCAGCGCCGGGATCGCGTCGACGTGCCTGGGGTAGACCAGCAGCGCGACGGCGGCCGCCACGGCGGCCAGCAGCGCACAGCCGCCCAGGCCGTTCCAGGCCCGGCGGGTGACCGTGTGGTCGGGGTTGATGACGGCGCCGAGCAGCGCGGTGACCAGGCCCGAGGCGACCTGCATCAGGTCGGGCAGCGCGGTGTCGCCGTCCCAGGCGATCACCCCGAGGAACAGCATGAGCAGCGCGAAGGCGGCGACCGCGAGGTTGGCGGTGGGGCCGCTCTGGGCGGGTGGCGCGGGCTGGACGGTCTGCGCGGGCTGGGCGGGCGGCGCGGGCTGGGCGGGCGGCGCGGGCTTGATACCGGTGGCTGGTGTGACCATCTGATCTCCAGGGTTCCAGGGTTCGACGAATGGACTGCGCGGGCCCAGCAAAGCGCTACGACAGTCGCCAAGTCCACCGGTTGCGCACCCTGACGTGCCAGCAGCTCGTTCGCCCGGCTGAACGGACGCGACCCGAAGAAGCCGCGGTCGGCGGCCGTCGGGCCATCGGGGCGCCGACCCCGGCCGTGGGTCCGGGTCAGGCGGTGGGCTCGGGGTGGACCAGGTTGGCGCCGGTGGCGGGGTCGAAGACGTGGAGGCGGGAGGTGTTCATCCACAGCTCCAGTTGCTCGCCCTCGGCGGCGCGGGTGGCGGCGCTGAGGCGGGCGACGAGTTGGTGCTCCTGTACGCCGGTGTCCGCGAGGCCGGAGTCGACTGCGAGTTCCTCCAGTTCGGAGGTCCGTGCCGGCCCCTCCTCGGTGAAGTGGAGGTAGACGTCCGAACCGACGGACTCCAGCACGTCCACGGTGACGGTGAAGGTATGGCCGCCGTGCCGACCGTCCATCAGCGAGGCCTCCTCGAAGTCCTCGGGGCGAATGCCGACGATCAGCTCGCGTGGCGCGTCCGCGCGGGTCAGCACCTGGCGGGTGCGGTCGTCCAGCGGGAGATCGCCGACCGAGGTGCGCAGCGCGTTCTCCTCAAGCGTGGCGTTCAGGAAGTTCATGCCGGGCGAACCGATGAACCCCGCGACGAAGAGGTTGCGCGGGGAGTCGTACAGGTGCTGCGGCGCACCGACCTGCTGGACGACTCCGCTGCGCATCACCACCACCTTGTCGCCCAGCGTCATCGCCTCGACCTGGTCGTGCGTGACGTAGACGGTGGTGGTGCCCAGCCGGCGCTGCAGGCGGGAGATCTGGGTGCGCATCTGGACCCGGAGTTTGGCGTCCAGGTTCGACAGCGGCTCGTCCATCAGGAAGGCCTTGGGGTTGCGGACGATGGCGCGCCCCATGGCCACGCGCTGGCGCTGGCCGCCGGAGAGGTTGGCGGGCTTGCGGTCCAGGTGCTCGGTCAGGTCGAGGATCCGGGCCGCCTCCTCCACCTTGGCGTCGCTGGTCGCCTTGTCCACCTTCGCCAGCCGCAGCGCGAAGCCCATGTTGGCGCGGACCGTCATGTGCGGATAGAGGGCATAGCTCTGGAAGACCATCGCGATGTCGCGTTCCTTCGGTGGCTTGTCGTTGACCACCTGGTCGCCGATCCGCAGGGTGCCCTCGGTGATGTCCTCCAGACCCGCGATCATGTTGAGGGTGGTGGACTTGCCGCAGCCCGAGGGGCCGACCAGGATGACGAACTCACCGTCGGCGATGGCGAGGTTGACGTCCCTGACAGCGACAGCGCCGTCCGGGTAGCGCTTGGTGATCCCCTCGAGGACGATCTCAGCCACAGTCCTGCCTTCCTTCTTCTTGACGGTGTGTCAGCCTTGGGCGGCGTGGCGCGGTGCGCTAGCCCTTGACGGCGCCGGAGGTGAGCCCGGCGACGATGTGGCGCTGGAAGAGCAGCACGAACACGATGATCGGAACGGTGATCACCACGGCCGCCGCCGCGATGGATCCGGTGGGCTGTTGGAACTGCGAACTGCCGGTGAAGAAGGCGATCGCGGCCGGTACGGTGCGGGCCCTGGTGGTGGAGGTCAGCGAGATGGCGAAGAGGAAGTCGTTCCAGCAGAAGATGAAGACCAGGATCGCCGTCGTGAACACGCCGGGTGCCGCGAGCGGGGCGATCACCAGCCGGAACGCCTGCGCCGGGGTCGCGCCGTCGACCTTGGCCGCCTTCTCCAGGTCCCAGGGGATCTCGCGGAAGAACGCCGACAGGGTGTAGATGGCCAGCGGCAGCGAGAAGGTCATGTAAGGGATGATCAGCCCCGGCCAGGTGTCGAAGATCCCCAGCAGCCGTTCGATGTTGAACAGCGGCGACACCAGCGAGATCGGAGGGAACATCGCGATCAGCAGTGACATGCCGATCAGCAGTCGCTTTCCCGGGAAGCGCAGCCGGGCGACCGCGTAGGCGGCCATGGTCCCGAGGACGACGGCGATCACGGTGGCGATCAGTGCGATGCCGATCGAGTTGATCAGGGCGCGGGTGAACTCGGAGGTCTGGAAGATGCCCCGGTAGTTCTGCGTGGTCCACTTGCTGGGGATGAAGTCGCCGTCGGTCAGGGTGCTCGGGTCCTTGAAGGACAGCGCGGCGATCCACCAGACGGGGAAGAGGGCGTAGGCCACGACCACCACGTTGGCGACGCTCCAGCCGACCACCCGCCTGGTCTGTGCGGTGGAGCGGCGCGGGCGGGCGCCGGGCGCGGCCGGCTGGTGGGCGGCAGTCGGGTGGGTGGTGGTCATCGGCGTTCCATCTCCGAACCGGGCGCAGCGGTGCCGAACAGCTTGATGAACACGAACGCGATGAGCGCGACACAGACGAAGATCAGCACCGAGATCGCCGATCCGATGCCGAGGTTCAGGGCGGTGAAGAGGTTGTCGTAGCCGAGGATCGAGACCGAGGCGGTGTTGTTGGAACCCGACGTCAGCACATAGATGTTGTCGAAGATCCGAAAGGCGTCCAGGGTCCGGAAGAGCAGTGCCACCAGGATGGCCGGCTTCATCAGCGGCAGGATCACCAGGACGAGCCGCTGCCAGGCGGTGGCACCGTCCACCATCGCCGCGCGGACGGTCTCCTCCGGCACCAGGGCCAGCCCGGCGAGCAGCAACAGCGCCATGAACGGCGTGGTCTTCCAGACCTCGGCGAGGATGATCAGCCCGATCGCCTGCCAGTGGTCGGTCAACGGCGCGCTGCCGGCCGGGAGCAGCGCGGCCAGATAGCCGGTGCCCGGAGTCCAGGCGTACTGCCAGGAGAAGGCAGCGACCACGGTGACGATCCCGTACGGGATCAGGATCGCGGTACGGACCACCCCGCGTCCGAAGAGGGCGCGGTGCATGACCAGCGCCAGCAGCATGCCGAGGACCAGCTCGATGGCGACCGAGACCACCGTGATCACCACCGTCACCCAGAGCGCGTCCCACCAGAACGGAGAGGTGAGCACCGCACCGTAGTTGCTGAGCCCGACCCAGTGGGCCAGCTGCGGGAACCGCAGGTCGTAGCGCTGCAGCGACAGGTAGACGGCATACCCGATGGGGTAGGCGGTGACGGCGGCCATCACGATCACCGCGGGTGCACAGAGCATGTAGCCGAGATTGCGCTCCTGCCGGGCGGCCACGGACAGGGCGTTGGGGCCCTTCGGGGTGGCGGGGTCGGGTGCTGCGCGATCAGGCCCGGTCATGGAATCAGCCCCTTGGAACTCAGCGCGTCGCTGATCTGGCTGCGCAGGCCGGCGATCGAGCTCCGCGGCCTGATCGAGGCGGGAGGCGAGAGCGTGTGCGAGATGGCGATGGACACGTTCTGGTACGCCGGGGTCTGCGGCCGCACGCTCGCTGCTTCCAGGGAGGCCAGGATCTCGGCGGCGAACGGGTAACTGGCGCCGAGATCCGGATCGGAGTAGAGACTGCGCAGGGTGGGCGGCAGACCGCCCTTGAGCGCGGCGACCTTCTGGTTGTCGCTGTTGCGCAGGCACAGCGCGGCCTCGTAGGCGAGGTCGGCGTGGCGGGTGTACGCACCGATGGCGAGGTCGATGCCGCCGATGGTCACGCTGGCCGGCTTGCCGGGCTCGACGCCCGGGTAGGGCGCCCATTTGAAGTGCTTGAAGAGCTCGGGCTGGTCGGCCTTCATGGAGGGGTAGACGAACGGGTAGTTGATCTCGAAGGCGGCCGTGCCGGACTCCATCGCCAGCCGGTTCTGGTCCTCCATCTGGTTCGGCAGCGACGGGTCGGCGGCGGCGGAGGTCGCCAGGTCGTGCATGATGCCGGCTGCGGTGACCCCCGGCGGGCCGAGGGACGGCGCGGTGGCATCGGGTGTCAGGACGGCACCGCCGGCGCTGGTGATCAGGGTGTTGAACCAGACGGTCAGGCCCTCGTACTGGGCGCCCTGGATCTCGACGAAGTGCGGCTTGCCGGCCTTGGCCAGCGCCTCGGCCTGCGCCAGCATCTCGGCCCACGTCTTCGGCGGCGTGGGGACCAGGTCGTCGCGGTACCACAGCAGCTGCGTATTGGCGTTGTACGGGACGCCGTACAGCTTGCCCTTCCAGGTCGTGGTCTGGAGCGGCACCGGCAGGGTGTCCTCGGTGGCCTGCTCCTTGGTCACCCCCGTCCACTCGCGGGCCCAGCCGGCCTCGGCGAACTCCGGCGCCCAGGTGACGTCGAGCCCGAGGATGTCCATCGAGGAGTCGTGCGCCGCCAACCGGCGGACGAGCTGCTGGCGCTGGCCGTCCGCCGTCCGTGGCAGCTTGTTGTAGTGGATGACGTACCGGCCGCCCGAGGCCTTGCCGCAGCTGTCCGCCGCCTGCTGGAGGGCGCCGGAGTCGTCCGGGAACTGATACCAGTTCAGGACGGCCGGGCCTGCCGACGCCGTCCCGCCGCACCCGGCGAGCACCGAGGCGAGCAGTGGCAGCGCGGCGAGCGCGTGCAGCCGGCGGGCGCCGCTGTGGCGACGCCGATGAGCTCGTCCGTCCGCATCGCCGCGCATCTGTCCCCCCTGCCGCCGATCACTGCGAAGACCGCCATCTGACAGGTCATCAGTCCAGGTGACGCTAAGTCATGAAAGCCTGCGCGACAGTCATCCGACAGAGGGGCATTTGGGTGATTCAGTGGCTACCGGGAGCAGATCTGACGGCAGGTGGCGCAGCCCCGGTCGTCAACGGGGTTCGTAGAACACGTTGCAGATGCGGGTGGCGACATGGAGGTTGAGCCGGGCCTCGACGTCGCTGAGGTCGTGGCCGGTGATCTCGCGGATGCGCTGGAGGCGGTAGCGCACGGTGCTCCGATGGATGAGCAGGATCTCAGAGGTCGCGTCGTAGCTTCCGCCGCTCTCGAGGTAGCGCGAGAGCGTGGTGACGAGGTCGGTGTGGTGGCGCGCGTCGTAGTCCAGCAGGGCGCCGAGCCATTCGCGGACGAAGCGGTCGGCTTCCCGTTCGCCGTCGCCGGTGCCCATCATGCGGTAGAGGCCGAGCTCCTCGAAGTTGGTGCTGCCGTGCGGGTCGTGGGATCTGCGCCGCACGGTGAGGGCTCGGGCGGCCTCGTCGTAGGAGTGCGGGAGGTCTGCGGGGCTGTCACAGCGGCCGCCGACTCCGATGGCCCCGGCCCGGGTGTCGAGGTCCTCGGAGACGGCCCGGTACAGCGCGTCCCCGGAGTCGAGCCCCGCTGCCAGCACGACCGTGGTCTCCCGGCGGGCGCCGATGAGCACGTCCACGCGCAGGCGAGCGGCCGCGCGGGCGACCGCGTCGCCGAGCGCCGCCTGGTCGGCGGGTCCGGGCCACTGCAGTACGGCGACCCGGTGCGGCCGGTGCAGATCGTGGCCGAAGGTGGCCGCACAGGCGAACATGTCCTCGGTCGCCCGGCCCGAGATCAGCCTGTCGACGAGATCACGACGCAGTTGTGGTTCCAACAGGGCGAGCCTGCGCGCGTGGGAGAGTTCCGGGGCCAGGACCAGGCCGGCCTGGTCGAGGGCGCAGGTGTCCGGCTTCCCGGCTCGCCGGTCCGGGTCGACCAGGGCTACCAGGCCGAGCAGGTCGCCGGCCATGGCGATGGGGGCGATCAGCCGGTCCCGGTCACGGACGGCGCCCGGCTGGTGCCGTGCGTGCTGCAGCAGCTCTTCTCGGGGTCCGAGGTCAGGTCCGCGAGGGGGCGGGGGCGGACCGGGGCCTGCCCAGACCCGCAGGTTGCCGAAGAGGTCCTCGGTCAGCGCCGGGAGCCCGGTGAGTTCGTGGAGAGCCCGGACTATGCCCTTCTCGCCCCGGCCGGAGGCCGCCGCGCGGGCAAGCGCTTCGTGGCAGGCGCCGGTGCGTTCCAGGACCGCGACGGTAGCGCCGGGGTCGGCGTCGCGCCGGACCTCCGCAGCCCTCAGCCGGTCGTTTTCCACGGCAGTGGCGCGTTCCAGCCGGCGCCGCGCCATCCATGCGAGGGCGATGCCGGCCTGCCGGACGAGCAGGTCGGCGAGGGCGCTCTCGTCGGCCGAGGGCGCGGTGCGGGCTCGGACGACGAGGTGGCCGAGACAGCGGTCGCCGTCACGTAGGGCGTAGACCCGCATCCAGCAGCAGCCGGCGCCGTCCGGGTGGCCGGTGGCTGTGGCTGCGGTGTGCGGCCGCGCGCCGGATACGGCGGGAGTGAACGGTGCGCGGCGCACCGGCAGGCCGTTGTGCAGCAGGTGGGCCGCGTCGAACGGGCCGAGCGCCGCCATCGCGGCCCTGGCAGCCCCCAGTACCGCGAACTCGTCGGCTCCCTCGAACATCGCCGTGGTGTGGCGAAGCAGGGTGTGCGCTACCCCAGCCGTTGGCGGGACCGCATGCGGTGGTGAGGCCGTCATCGCGGGCGGGACAGCGTCATCCATGACAGGCCCCCTTCGGGGCTCGGGACATCAGCCGCTGCTACCACGCTACGCCGCCCGAGGCGGGCCCTCAGCGGCAGGCCGCGGGCTTGGCACCCGTCCTGGCGGACGAGCGGGCCGTCGCGGGTTCGTCCTGCCAGGGCGAGGAATCCCGAGGACTGTCGCGCGAGGCTGGCGGCTGGCGTGGGCGCGAACGCGCGGCTGTCGTCGGCGGTCTCGCCGGGGCCCGCGTCACGGTCACGACCGGTCCGTGTCACGACGGAGGAGGTTCCCATGGCGAAGGCAGTCGGCATCGATCTCGGTACGACCAACTCGGTCATCGCGGTCTGGGAGGGCGGTGAGCCCACCGTGATACCGAACGCCGAGGGATCCAGGACGACGCCCTCGGTGGTGGCTTTCTCCGACACCGGCGAGCGGCTGGTGGGGCAGCTGGCCCGGCGGCAGGCGATCCTCAACCCGAAGGGCACCGTCACGTCCGCGAAGCGGTTCATCGGCCGTCGCTACGACGAGGTCGTGGAGGAGGCCAAGGCGGTCTCCTTCGACGTGGTGGAGGGACCGGGCGGGGTGGCCCGATTCGAGGTGAACGGCAAGCAGTACGCGCCCGAGGAGATCAGCGCGCAGGTGCTGCGCAAGCTCGCCGACGACGGCGGGAAGTCGCTCGGCGAGCGGGTGACCGAGGCGGTCATCACGGTGCCCGCCTACTTCAACGACGCCCAGCGGCAGGCCACCAAGGACGCCGGGAAGATCGCCGGCCTCGAGGTCCTGCGGATCATCAACGAGCCGACCGCGGCGGCGCTGGCCTACGGGCTGGACAAGAAGGGTCACGAGACCGTCCTGGTCTTCGACCTCGGCGGCGGCACCTTCGACGTCAGCATCCTGGACGTCGGCGACGGCGTGGTGGAGGTCCGCGCCACCGCAGGTGACTCCCACCTGGGCGGCGACGACTTCGACCGCCGGCTGGTGGACCACCTGGCGGACGACTTCCAGAAGACCGAGGGCATCGACCTGCGCAAGGACCCGCAAGCCCTGCAGCGGCTGTTCGAGGCCGCCGAGAAGGCCAAGACCGAGCTGAGTTCGGTCACCCAGACCCAGGTGAGCCTGCCGTTCGTCACCGCGGACGCCTCCGGGCCGAAGCACCTGACCGAGACCGTCCGCCGCTCCACCTTCGAGCAGATCACCGCGGACCTGGTCGAGCGCTGCCTGGGCCCGGTGAAGCAGGCGATGGCCGACGCGAAGGTCACCGACAACGACATCGACGAGGTCATCCTGGTCGGTGGTTCGACCCGCATCCCCGCGGTGCAGGCGCTGGTGCGGCGCCTGACCGGTGGCAAGGACCCCAACATGACCGTCAACCCGGACGAGGTGGTGGCGCTGGGCGCCGCCGTCCAGGCCGGAGTGCTCAAGGGTGAGGTCAAGGATGTGCTGCTGCTCGACGTCACCCCGCTCTCGCTGGGCGTGGAGACAGCGGGCGGTGTGATGACCAAGATCATCGAACGGAACACCACCATCCCCGCCCGCCGCTCCGAGACCTTCTCGACCGCCGAGGACAACCAGCCGGCCGTGGACATCGTGGTGCTCCAGGGCGAGCGTGAACTGGCCGCCGACAACCGGGTGCTGGGCCGCTTCCGGCTGGAGAACCTCAAGCCCGCGCCACGCGGGCAGACCCAGATCGAGGTCACCTTCGACATCGACGCCAACGGCATCCTCAAGGTCAGCGCCAAGGACAAGGACACCGGCGCCGAACAGTCGATCACCATCAGCGAGGGCTCCAACCTCGACCAGGCCGAGGTCGAGCGGATGATCGCCGAGGCCGAGCAGAACCGCTCCGCCGACAGAGCGCTGCGCGAGGCAGTCGACGCCCGCAACGAGCTGGACGCGGTCGCCTACCAGGTCGAACGCCGGCTGAGCGAACTCGGCGACGCCGCGCCGCAGCACGAGCGGGCCCGCGCCGAGCTGTTGATCGATCAGGCACGCGCGGCCATCAAGGAGGAGGCACCCGCGGACCGCGCCCGCAGCCTCACCTCCGAGCTCCAGCAGGTCTACGCCGGACTGGCCGCCCACCCGGCCGGGCCCTCGGGCGCGTCCGGCCAGGCCGCCGGTGGCGGACCCTCGGGCGACGCCTCGGGTGGTGGCGCGGGCGACGACGACGTCATCGACGCCGACTTCGACCGGAGCTGAGGCGGCGTCATGTCGGAACAGGACCAGGACCGTCCTCCGCAGGAGGCGCCGGAACTCTCGCAGGAGGCGGCTCCGGCACGGGAGATGTCCGAGATCGAGGAGTTGGAGGACCGGTGGCGGCGGGCGCTCGCCGATCTGGACAACCTCCGCAAGCGGCACGCCCGTGAGCGGCCCCGCGAACTGGAGGCCGAACGGGCCAGGGTCACCGCTGCCTGGCTCCCGGTGCTCGACAACCTCGAACTGGCCCTCGCCCACGCGGCCGCCGACCCCGGGTCGATCGTCGAGGGCGTCCGGGCGGTCCGCGACCAGGCCGTCGAGGTGCTGAGAAGCCTCGGCTACCCCCGCCACGACGAGACCGGCGTCCCCTTCGACCCCGCCCTGCACGACGTGGTCACCGTGGTCGACGCCCCGGACACCGCTCCGGGCACCGTCGTCCAGGTGCTGCGCCCCGGGTACGGTGAGCCCGGGCGGCAGTTGCGCCCTGCGGCGGTGGCGGTCAGCCGCAAGCCGGAGTGAGACGCCATGGCCCGCGACTACTACGAGGTGCTGGGCGTCCCGAGGACCGCCGACGCGGCCCAGATCCAGCAGGCGTTCCGTACCCTGGCCCGCCGCTACCACCCGGACGTGAACAAGGACCCGGCCGCCGAGGACCGCTTCAAGGAGCTCAACGAGGCATACAGCGTGCTCTCCGACCCCGACACCCGGGCCCGGTACGACCGCTTCGGCCCCGACTTCCGGCAGATCCCCGAGGACTACGACGAACGGGCGGCCGCCGCCCAGGGCTTCGGGGGAAGGGGCGGGTACGCCGGGGCGGGTGGCCGAGGGGGCGCGCGGGTCTGGACGACGGGAGGGCAGTACGACACGTCCGACGTCGACTTCGAGGAGCTCTTCGGCGGTATCTTCGGTGGCCGAGCGGGCCCGGCCGGCCGAGCGCGTGCCGGGCCGGTCCCCGGCGCCGACCAGGAGGCCGAACTCACGCTCACCGTGGAAGAGGCCTACCGGGGCGGCAGACGGAAGATCACCCTCGACGGGCCGGGCGGCGGGCGCAGCTATGACGTGAACGTCCCGGCCGGCGTGGTCAACGGACAGCGGATCCGGCTCGCGGGGGAGGGCGGCCGGGGCCGCGGCCAGGGCGCCGCCGGGGACCTCTACCTGGTGGTGCGGATCGCGCCGCACCCGCGCTACCGCCTCTCGGGTCGCGACATCCATGTCGACCTGCCCGTCACCCCGTGGGAGGCCGCGCTCGGGGCGACCATCCCGGTCAGCGGGCCGGGCGGCACCGCGAAGGTCCACGTCCCACCGGGCACCTCCACCGGCCGCCGGCTACGACTGCGGGGCGAGGGGATGCCCAACCCCAAGGGTTCCCCCGGTGACCTCTACGCCGAGATCCGGGTGATGGTGCCACCCTCGCTGAGCCCGCGCGAGCGCGAGTTGTTGGAGGAACTGGCCGCAGTGTCGACGTTTGACCCGAGGAAGCAGACATGAGAGCCCAGCAGCGTCCTCCCGCCGACGGCATCGGACCGGCCGACACCGGTGCTCGCTACCCGCTCGTGCGGATCTACCGCCCCGACCCGTACCGGCTGTCCCTGGACAGCGTCGCCCACCACAGCGGCCTGTCACCCGACCTGGTCCGCCGTTTCGTCGCCCTGGGGCTGGTGGACGCCGAGCGGGACCGCCTCGGCCGGTTCTGGTTCCGCACCAGCGCCCCGGCGACCATCGCCCGGGCCCAGCGGCTGCGGACCGGACTGTCCCTCAACTACGCCGCCATCGGGCTCGTCCTCGACCTGCTCGACCGCATCGACGAGTTGGAGAGCGCGCTGCGCCACCGCGAGCGGGCCGCCAAGGAGCGAATCCCATGGACATGAACCGCCTCACCCAGAAGTCCCAGGAAGCCCTCCAGGAAGCGCAGAGCGTCGCGGTGCGCCTGGGCCAGAACCAGGTCGACGGCGAACACCTGCTGCTGGCCCTGCTCGACCAGCAGGACGGCCTGACGCCCCGGCTGTTCGAGCAGGCCGGCGCCGACCCGGCCGCGTTGCGCACCGCCGTCCAGGCCGACCTTGCCAAACGCCCGCGCACCACCGGTCCCGGCGCCGCACCCGGCCAGGTGACGGTCACCCAGCGCCTCGCCCGGCTCCTCGACACGGCCGAGCAGGAGGCCAGACGACTCAAGGACGAGTACGTCTCGACCGAGCACCTGGTGCTCGCCCTGGTGGAGGAGGGCTCGGCCACCGCCGCCGGGCGCCGACTGGCGGAGCACGGGATCACCAAGGACGCCTTCCTGAGCGCCCTCACCCGGGTGCGCGGCAACCAGCGGGTCACCTCCGCCAACCCGGAGGCCGCCTACGAGGCGCTGGAGAAGTACGGCCGCGACCTCGTGGCCGACGCCCGCACCGGCCGCCTCGACCCGGTGATCGGCCGCGACGCCGAGATCCGCCGGGTGATCCAGATCCTCAGCCGCAAGACCAAGAACAACCCGGTGCTGATCGGCGAACCCGGCGTCGGCAAGACCGCCATCGTCGAGGGCCTGGCCCAGCGGATCGTGCGCGGCGACGTCCCCGAAGGGCTGCGCGACAAGACCGTGTTCGCCCTGGACATGGGATCGCTGGTCGCCGGCGCCAAGTACCGCGGCGAGTTCGAGGAACGGCTCAAGGCCGTACTGGCCGAGGTCAAGGGAGCCGAGGGACGCATCCTGCTCTTCGTGGACGAGCTGCACACCGTCGTCGGCGCGGGCGCCGCCGAGGGCGCGATGGACGCCGGCAACATGCTCAAGCCGATGCTGGCCCGCGGCGAGTTGCACATGATCGGCGCCACCACCCTGGACGAGTACCGCAAACACATCGAGTCCGACGCCGCCCTCGAACGCCGGTTCCAGATCGTCCTGGTCGACGAGCCGAGCGTGGAGGACACGATCTCCATCCTGCGTGGCATCCGCGAGCGCCTGGAGGTCTTCCACGGCGTCAAGATCCAGGACGGCGCCCTGGTCGCCGCCGCGACCCTCAGTCATCGCTACATCAGCGACCGCTTCCTCCCCGACAAGGCCATCGACCTGGTGGACGAGGCCTGCGCAAGGTTGCGCACCGAGATCGACTCGATGCCCGCCGAGCTCGACGAACTCACCCGCCGGGCAACCCGGTTGGAGATCGAGGAGGCGGCGCTCGCCCAGGAGACCGACCCGGCCAGCCGCGCCCGCCTGGCCGACCTGCGGCGCGAACTCGCCGACCTGCGAGGCGAGTTGGACTCCAAGCACGCCCAGTGGGAGGCCGAACGCCAGGCCATCCGCCGCGTCCAGGAACTGCGCCAGGATCTGGAACGCGCCCGGCAGGATGCCGAGGAGGCCGAACGCGCCTACGACCTCAATCGCGCCGCCCAGCTGCGCTACGGCACCATCAGCGAACTGGAGCGCCGCCTGGACGCCGAGGAGGAGCAACTCGCCGCCAAGCAGGGCGAGAACCGACTGCTGCGCGAGGTGGTCACGGCCGACGAGATCGCCGAGATCGTCTCCGCCTGGACCGGCATCCCGGTCAGCCGGTTGCAGGAAGGCGAACGGCAGAAGCTGCTCCGCCTGGACGAGATCCTGCGCCAGCGGGTGATCGGACAGGACGAGGCCGTCCAACTGGTCGCCGACGCGGTGATCCGGGCCCGCTCGGGCGTGCGCGACCCGCGCCGGCCGATCGGCTCCTTCATCTTCCTCGGCCCCACCGGCGTCGGGAAGACCGAACTCGCCAAGACCCTCGCCACCGCGCTGTTCGACAGCGAGAACAACATGGTCCGCCTCGACATGAGCGAGTACCAGGAGCGGCACACCGTCAGCCGTCTCGTCGGGGCACCCCCCGGATACGTCGGGTACGAGGAGGGTGGCCAGCTCACCGAGGCCGTACGCCGCAAGCCCTACTCCGTCGTCCTCTTCGACGAGATCGAAAAGGCCCACGCCGATGTCTTCAACACCCTGCTCCAGGTGTTGGACGACGGTCGGATCACCGACGCCCAGGGCCGCACCGTCGACTTCCGCAACACCGTCGTCATCATGACCTCCAACATCGGGTCGCAGTACCTGATCCAGGACGCCACCGCCGGCGGCGAGATCAAACCCGAGGTGCGGGATCTCGTGATGGGTGAACTCAGCCGGCACTTCCGCCCCGAGTTCCTCAACCGCGTCGACGACATCGTGCTCTTCCACCCGCTCGGCCTCGCCGAGATCGAGCGCATCGTCGACCTGCTGCTGGAAGACCTGCGCAAGCGCCTCGGCGAGCAGCGGATCTCCCTCGTCCTCACCGAGGAGGCGCGCCACCTGATCGCCGCGGAGGGCTACGACCCGGTCTACGGCGCCCGGCCGCTGCGCCGCTTCATCTCGCACGAGGTCGAGACGAAGATCGGACGGGCACTGCTCGCCGGCGACGTCCACGAGGGCGTGACCATCGTCGTCGACGCCCGGGACGGCGAGCTGGTCGTCAGCTTCCAGGACGAGCCGCAGGAGTAGCCATGAGTGCCACGACCACCGTCCGCTGCACCAACTGCGGAAAGGCCAACCGCCTCCCCGCCGCCGCACAGGGGCGCCCCAGGTGCGGCAACTGCCAGACCCCGCTGCCCTGGATCACCGAAGCCGGCGACAACGACTTCGCCGCCGTCGTCGAGCAGGCCGCACTGCCCGTCCTGGTGGACCTCTGGGCGACCTGGTGCGGCCCCTGCCGGATGGTCAGCCCCGCCCTGGAACAGGTCGCGACCGAACTGGCCGGGCGGATCAAACTCGTCAAGGTCGACATCGACAGGTCGCCCGCCCTGGCCCAGCGCTTCGAGGTCCAGGCCGTGCCCACCCTGCTGGTCCTCGACCACGGCCGGCCCGTCGCCCGCCAGGCCGGAGCCGCCCCCGCCCCGGCGCTGCGCCAGTGGGTGGAGAAGGCCCTGGTGGACAGCGCCCAAGCCGCCTGACTGAGGGAGTCACGTGACCACCGACCGACCCACGCCCGCGCCGACACCGGACCCCTACGGCGCCTTCCCGCGATTGACGGACGATCAGATCGCTGTCCTGAGCGCCAGCGGGCAACGGCGGCGGGTCCGCGAAGGTGAGCTGCTCTTCCGGGAGGGCGAGCCCAGCAGGGAGTTCTTCGTGGTCCTGAGTGGCACGGTCGCCGTGGTCGAGGGTCACGGCGAGCAGGAGAGAACCCTCCAACTGCACGGCCCCGGGTCCTTCCTCGGCGAGCTCGGCCTGCTGGAAGGCCAGGCCGCCGTCCTCACCGCCGTGGTCCGCGAACGGGGCGAAGTCCTGGCGGTGCCCTGGTCGAACCTGCCCGACCTGCTCGCCCGTGAACCCGTGCTCGGCGACCTCATCCTGCGCGCCTATCTGCGGCGCCGCATCCTGCTCGCCGGGCAGGGGACCGGCTTTCGCATCATCGGTTCCGCCTTCTCACCGGACACCCGCCGACTGCTGGAGTTCACCGCCCGCAACCGGCTCCCGCACCGCTGGGTCGATCTGGAGAAGGACGCCGAGGCCGAGACACTGCTGCGCCGTCTCGGCATCACGCCCGAGGAGACGCCGGTGGTGGTGTGGCGCGGCGACCGGGTGCTCCGCAATCCCTCCAACGCCGACCTGGCCCGGGTGATCGGCCTGCGCACCGACACTGCGGTGGCGACGGTCTGCGACCTTCTGGTGGTCGGCGCAGGACCGGCCGGTCTGGCCGCCGCCGTCTACGGAGCCAGCGAGGGGCTGGCCACCGTCGTGCTGGACGCGGTGGCCACCGGCGGCCAGGCCGGCACCTCCTCCCGGATCGAGAACTACCTCGGCTTCCCGGCCGGCATCTCGGGGGTCGAGCTCACCGAACGCGCGGTCCTCCAGGCCGGGCGGTTCGGCGCCCGGATCACCGTCCCCGCCGAGGCCGTCGGCCTGGAACAGGAGAGCGGGCACCATCTGATCCGGCTGGCCGACGGAACCGCGATCTCCACCCACGCGGTCGTGGTGGCCACCGGCGCCCGCTACCGACGCCTGCCCGCACCGGGAGTCGACCGGCTGGAGGGCGTCGGGGTGCACTACGCCGCCACGCTCTGGGAGGCCAGGACCTGCCGCCTGGACCCGGTGGCCGTCGTCGGCGGCGGCAACTCCGCCGGCCAGGCCGCGCTCTTCCTGGCAGCCCAGTCGCCCAGCGTCCACCTGTTGGTCCGCGGCGGCGACCTCACTGCCGGCATGTCCCGCTACCTGGTCGACCGGATCACCCAGCACCCCAGGATCGAGGTCATGCTGCACACCGAAGTCCAGGAAGTCACCGGCACCGATCGGGTCGAGTCAGTCGTGGTCCGGGACAACCGCTCCGGCGGACAGCGTGTGCTGGAGGTGCACGCCCTGTTCGTCTTCATCGGCGCGCGCCCCCGCACCTCCTGGCTCGTCGGCACCATCCGCCTCGACCCGCACGGCTCGATCCCCACCGGACAGGACCTGGCCGGCGCTGCCCCCGCAGCACTCTGGCGCCACCTCGCTCGCACCCCGTTCGCCCTGGAGACCGACCGCCCCGGAATCTTCGCCGCCGGCGACGTCCGCAGCGGCTCGGTCAAGCGGGTGGCCTCGGCGGTCGGCGAAGGCTCGATGGCCGTCCGCCTGGTCCACGAACACCTCAGGGAGGTGGGATCACCCGGAATCCACTGACACCCGCTCACCCACCGCAGGAGAAGGTGAATCGCATGCCCGTCATGGGAGTTGCCAAGTTCGAACACTTCTTCAGAGCCGCAGCCGGCCTCGACGTCAGCAAGAACGACCTCAAGCGCTACAGCGACTTCGTGGACGCCAAACTCTACGACCTCTTCGTCATCGGCACGGCCAACGCCAAGGCCAACGACCGGGACGTCATCCAGCCTCAGGACCTCCCCGTCACCAAGGGCCTGCAGGAGAGCATCCACGCCTTCAAGAAACTGGACGAGGAGATCGAGCTGCGCCCCCTGCTCGACCAGATCGCCGCCCGCCCCGCCCTCGGGATGGACGCCTCCGAGGAGACCGAAGCCCGGCTGCCACTGCTCGCCGGCGGCCTCAGCATCGCCCTCGGCCGCGCCCTCAAGACGATCGCCCCGGAAACCCGCCGTCCCGCCACCGAGCAGTGGGACCAAGCCTTCGAGCTCTTCGACCTCCTGATCTGAACGCCTGAGACGCCGAAAATGCATGGCCGGAACACTGCCGGTGCGTGCTACGGCAGTCGCCAGTCGACCGGCTGCGCGCCTTGGCGGACGAGCAGGTCGTTCGCCCGGCTGAACGGACGCGAGCCGAAGAAGCCGCGGTCCGCCGACATCGGGCTCGGGTGCGCCGACTCGACGGCCGGGACCGACCCCAGCAGCGGGCGCAGGTTGCGCGCGTCCCGCCCCCAGAGGATCGCCACCAGCGGGGTGCCGCGCGCCACCAGCGCCCGGATCGCCTGCTCGGTGACCTCCTCCCAGCCCTTGCCGCGGTGCGCCGCCGGCTTGCCGGGCGCGGTGGTCAGCGCCCGGTTGAGCAGCAGCACGCCCTGCTGGGTCCACGGCATGAGGTCACCGTTGGCGGGCGGCGGGAAGCCCAGGTCCTGGCCGTACTCGCGGTAGATGTTGATCAGGCTGCCGGGGATCGGCCGCACCTGCGGGGCGACCGAGAAGCTGAGGCCCACGGCGTGCCCGGGCGTGGGGTAGGGGTCCTGACCGACGATCAGCACCCGGACGTCCGCGAACGGCTGCTGGAAGGCGCGCAGCACGTCCGGCCCGGCCGGCAGGTAGGTGCGCCCGGCGGCCAGTTCGCCGCGCAGGAACTCGCCCATGGCGGCGACCCGCCGGGCCACCGGTTCCAGGGCCTGGGCCCAACCGGGTTCGACGATCTCGTGCAAGGGACGCGGTGCCATGCCCCTCACTCTATCGGCCCAGCTGGACAGCCGGTCAGCCCGTCACCTTCCCCCGCAGCACCACCAGCTGCGGGTCCGCCAGCACCCGGACGTCCGCGCGCGGGTCCGCCGCGTACACCACCAGGTCGGCCGGCGCCCCCTCGGCCAGCGCGGGGCGGCCCAGCCAGGAGCGCGCTCCCCAACTGGCCGCCGACAGTGCCTCGGTGGTGCTCAGGCCGGCCTTGACCAGCTCGGCCACCTCGGCCGCGACCAGGCCGTGCGCGAGCGAGCCGCCCGCGTCCGTCCCGACGTAGATCGGCACGCCCGCCTCGTGCGCGGCGCCCACCGTGTCGTAGCGCCGCTCGTGCAGCCGGCGCATGTGCGCGGCCCAGGCGGGGAACCTCGCCTCGCCGCCGTCGGCCAGCTTCGGGAAGGTCGCGATGTTGACCAGCGTCGGCACGATCGCCACCTGCCGCTCGGCGAAGGCCGGGATCAGCTCCTCGGTCAGCCCGGTGGCGTGCTCCACGCAGTCGATGCCGGCCGCCAGCAGGTCGGGCAGCGACTCGGCGGCGAAGCAGTGCGCGGTGACCCGGGCGCCCTCGGCGTGCGCGGCCGCGATCGCCTCGGCCAGCGCGTCGCCGGGCCAGCAGGCGGCCAGGTCGCCGCGCTCCCGGTCGATCCAGTCGCCGACCAGCTTGACCCAGCCGTCGCCGCGCCGGGCCTCGCGCACCACGTAGGCGGTCAGGTCGCCGGGCTCGATCTCGTGCGCGTAGTTGCGGATGTAGCGGCGGGTGCGGGCGATGTGCCGGCCGGCCCGGATGATCTTCGGCAGGTCCTCCCGGTCGTCGATCCACCGGGTGTCGGCGGCCGAGCCGGCGTCGCGGATCAGCAGCGTGCCGGCCTGGCGGTCGGTGAGCGCCTGCTTCTCGCTGGTGGCCTCGTCGACCGCGCCGTGCTCGTCCAGCCCGACGTGGCAGTGCGCGTCGACCAGGCCGGGCAGTACCCAGCCGGTGACCGTCCGCACATCGCGGGCCCCGGCGGGCCGCTGGTAGCTCACCCGGCCGTCCAGCACCCAGAGTTCGTCCCGGACCTCGTCGGGGCCGACCAGGATCCGGCCCTTGATGTGCAGTACCGCGCCTTCCGTCATGCCCGCACTCTACGACTCCGGCGGCGCGCGATCACCCGCCAGGGGGACGCTGGTCCGGGACCGGATTCTGACGCGTCATCAAAGAGTGTGAACGGAGCGGCCGGTGATCGCGACAACTTGATTGACCGGACATGACAGCCATGCTTGACTACGGTCGGTAAGTCGTCGATCGCGCGCAATTCTCGGCCCAGCTCGTCCGGCCGCACCAGGGCCGCTCACCGCCCTCCGACGTGCCGGACGCCGTCGCCGCCGGTGAGCCGCAACCCGTGCCCGGCGGACCGCACCCCTCGGTCCGCCGGGCTCGGGCGGCCGCACCACCGGCCCCGATTGCCGCGACCCCGCCGCCGCCGCGGTGGCCCACAGCTGTTCCAGCGCCCGCCACCCGCCGTTCACATGCTGCTCATCGGCGCTCGAAAGGGTCCAGACGAGGTCAAGTTGTATAGCCAACTTGGCCACTCTCCCTGATGGACACCGCCTTCCGGAGGGCCCGCCATGTCCGATGCCACCGCCTCCCTCTCCCCCTACTGGCTGCGCGACAACTGCGGCTGCCCCGACTGCCGCGACCCGCGCAACGGCCAGAAGTACTTCCAGATCACCGACCTGCCCGCCGAGCTGTCCATCGCGGCGGCCACCGAGCTGAACGGCCGCCTGGAGGTGCTCTGGAACGACGGCCACCGCTCGCGCTACCCGCTCGACTGGTTCACCACGGAGGTCGAGGACGACCGCCGCACCGAGGCGGGCAAGCGGCTCTGGCAGGCCGCCGACTTCGCCGCCGGGATCCCCGAGGCGCGCTGGGCGGACTACTCGACCGACCCCGCCGAGCAGGCCGCCGTGCTGCGCGCCGTGCAGCGGCTCGGCTTCGCGGTGCTGCGCGAGGTCCCCACCGTGGACCGGCAGGTGCTGGCCGTGGCGGGCAGCTTCGGCTACGTCCGGACGACCAACTACGGCGAGCTGTTCGACGTGCGGATCGAGCCCGACCCGAACAACCTGGCCTTCACCAGCGCGGAGATCGCCCCGCACACCGACAACCCGTACCGCGACCCGGTCCCCACCCTGCAGCTGCTGCACTGCCTGGAGAACTCGGCCACCGGCGGCGACTCCGGCCTGGTCGACGGCTTCCGGGCGGCCGCCCTGCTGCGCGCGCAGGCACCCGAGGACTTCGCCGTGCTGACCCGCACCCTGGTCCCGTTCACCTTCCGCGACCGGAGCGCCGAGCTGCACGCCGACCGGCCGCTGATCGACGTCGACCCGCTCGGGCGGATCCGCGAGGTGCGGCTCAACAACCGCTCGATCGGTCGACTCCAGCTGCCCGCGACCGAGTTGACCGCCTTCTACAGCGCCTACCGGAAGTTCGCCGAGATCACCCTGCGCCCGGCGCTGCGCCTGGACTTCCGGCTCGCTCCCGGCGACTGCCTGATCTTCGACAACACCCGGCTGCTGCACGCCCGCACCGCCTTCGAGCAGGACGGGCGGCGCCACCTGCAAGGCTGCTACGCGGACCTGGACTCGCTCTCCTCCACCCTCGCGGTGCTGGACCGGCGCGCGGCCGCGCTGGACGAGCTGCAGACGCTCTTCGAGGTCGAGGGCGCGGGCGAGTACCTGGGCGAGGCGGTCACCCAGGCCGAGCACATGCTGCAGGCCGCCGTGCTGGCCCAGCGCAGCGGCGCCCCCGACCACCTGGTGGCGGCCGCACTGCTGCACGACATCGGCCACTTCAAGGGTGTGGTGACGGGCCGTCAGCTGATGCTGGGTCAGGACAACCGGCACAGCGACACCGGCGCCGACTGGCTGGCCCAGTGGTTCGGCCCCGAGGTCACCGAGCCGATCAGGCTGCACGTGGCCGCCAAGCGCTACCTCTGCACGGTCGAACCCGCCTACCGGGCCCAGCTCTCCGAGGCCTCCGAGTACACGCTGCGGGTGCAGGGCGGCCCGATGGGCGCCGAGCAGGCCGCGGCCTTCGCCGAACTGCCCGGCGCGGCGGACGCGGTGGCACTGCGGCGGTGGGACGACCAGGCGAAGGTCGCGGATGCGGCCACGCCGACCTTCGCCGAGTTCCGCGAGCTGCTGGCCGGGCTGATGGACCACTGACCGTCGAACGCCTGGTACGCCCTAGGGCCTGTACGGCGGATCTTTCCGGGCCCGCGACGCCGGGCATCCCGGCTGGACGCACGCCCGAATCGCCCAAGTACGTCCAGTACGAGGACGACTCGGGCGCACGCCCAGCCGGGCGCCCAACGCCGCGGGCTCATCCGAAAAGATCCGCCGTACAGGCCCTAGTCGTCGGACGTCCGCGCGTGCCGCGAAAGCGCGGACGTCACCATCGAGTTGTGCACGCTGAAGGAGACCGTGCCGGGCAGGTAGCGGTCCTGTGACCACTCCACCGGGCGGCCGGTGGGGTCGGTGGTGCGGCGGCGCTCACGCAGCAGCGGGGCGCCGCGCCGGCAGCCGAGCAGCTTGGCGTCCTCGGCGTTGGCGGCCACCACGTCGATGGTGTGGTCGGCGTCGGTGAACAGGATGCCGTGCTCCCGCAGGTGCTCGGTGTGCGAGACCACGTCCGGCGGCAACTTGGCGACCAGCACGCCGACATGGGGCGGGTAGACGGTGCGCTCGACCATCACGGCGGTGCCGGACAGGGTGCGCAGCCGCAGCGTCACGTACACCTCGGCGCCCGGCTCCAGGCGCAGCTGCTCGCGTTCGGCGGCGTCGGCCGGCCGCCGGACCAGCGACTCGAGCCGGCCCCCCGGCTCCTCCCCCAGCGCGCGCGCCCAGTGGGTGAAGCTGAGCAGCTCCGAGAAGCTCTGCACCCGGGCGTTGCCCAGCACCACCCGGCGGGTGCCACGGCGCGAGGTCACCAGCCCGTCGGCGCGCAGCACCGCGAGCGCCTGGCGCACCGTGCCGCGCGAGACGCCGTACCGCTCGGCCAGCGCGCCCTCGGCGGGCAGCCGGCCGGCCTCGCCGTACGCGCCGGTGGTGATCGCCTCCCGCAGATCCGCGGCGACCTGCCGGTACAGCGCACCGCCGGACGGGCCGTCCTGGCCCTCCTGGTCGTCCAGCTGCGTCACGCTCGAAGTCACCGTGCCTCCCACCGGACCCCCTCCTACTTCAGTGTCCCGCGCACCAGCGGCTCAGGACGGTCCCGACCCTATCGGCTTCGCGCAGACCGTTCGCACGCCAGATGGACGGGTATCGACCGACCCCACTCCACCGTTCCCGCAGCCGACCCCTGTTCTGGGGCGCCCGTTCACCTCCTGGTCACCAAGGTCCGGCGTACTGTCCCACGTCGGACAAAGTTGGCTGGCCAACTTGGCCCCGGCTCCTCTCCCCGTCGCAGCAGCAGCCCCGAATTCCTGCCGTGCGACGCCCTTGCGACCTTGCCGCACCCCGATCCAGGAGATCCTCCCGTGACCGTGCACCGTGCCCGTATCGCCGCCGTCGCGGCGGTGCTGACCTGCGCAGCGCTCTCTCTCACCGCCTGCGGTTCCGCCACCTCCTCCACCGCGAGCAGCAGCGGCGGCAAGAGCGCGAAGACCGCCACCTCGGCCGCCGACCTCGGGGGGATGGACGCGCTGGTCGCGGCCGCCAAGAAGGAGGGCAACCTCCACGTCATCACCCTTCCCCGGGACTGGGCCAACTACGGCGTCCTGATGGACGGCTTCACCAAGAAGTACGGCATCAAGATCGAGGACGAGAACCCCGACGGCACCAGCCAGGACGAGATCAACGCGATCACCTCCCGCGAGGGCCAGGACCGCGGCCCCGACGTGGTCGACGTGGGCACCGCCTTCGCCATCTCCGGCGCCCAGCAGGGCCTCTTCGCCCCGTACAAGGTCGCCGGCTACGACCAGATCCCGGCCTCGATGAAGGCCTCGGACGCCACCAGCTACAACGACTACGGCGGCTACGTCTCGATCGGCTGCGACGCCAAGAAGGTCAACCCCTGCCCCAAGACCTTCGCCGACCTGCTGAACCCGGCCTACAAGGGCATGGTCGCGCTGAACGGCAACCCGACCAAGGCCAACGCCGCGCTCAGCGGTGTCTGGGCCGCGTCGCTCGCCAACGGCGGCTCGCTGGACAACATCCAGCCCGGCATCGACTTCTTCGGCAAGCTGAAGGCGGCCGGCAACTTCAACCCGGTCGAGGCCACCTCCGCGACCGTGCAGAACGGTGAGACCCCGATCACCATCGACTGGTCGTACCTGAACACCGGCTACACCGCCCAGTACGCCAGCAAGGGCATCGACTGGCAGGTGTCGATCCCCTCGGACGGCAGCTTCGCCCAGTTCTACAACCAGGCCGTCAGCAAGTACGCGCCGCACCCGGCCGCCGCTCGCCTGTGGGAGGAGTACCTCTACAGCGCCGAGGGCCAGAACGGCTTCCTGGGCGGCTACGCCACCCCGGCGCTGTTCGACTCGATGAAGACCGCGGGCACCCTGGACGCGGCCGCCGTCGCCAAGCTGCCGGCCATCGCCAAGCCGTTCACCACCTTCCCGACCCAGGCACAGCAGGACGCTGCCAAGGCCGCCATCACGGCCAACTGGTCCAAGGCCATCGGGGGCTGACCCACACGATGACTACGGCTCCCACCCCGGTGCCGACCTCCGCCGCCGCTGACATCAGCGGCGGCGGCGGGACCCCCGGTACCGCAACTCCCGCTTCCCCGGCCGCCCCCACGGCCAGCCGGCGCCGCCGCGCCGGTGGCAACCGCGCCTGGCTCGGCGCGCTGCCGCTGATGGTGTTCTTCGCCGTCGGCTTCGGCCTGCCCGCGATCGCCATCGCGATCGGCGCGTTCACCACCTCGCCCGACGCCCCCAGTGGCGGCGGCACCTTCACCATGTCCAACCTGACCGCCTCCCTCCAGGGCGGTTACCTCACGGCGCTGCTCGGCAGCGTGAAGCTGTCGGCGCTCACCGCGCTGATCGGCACCGTGATCGGCCTGCCGCTGGCGCAGGCGGTGGCCACCTCCCGCTGGCGCTTCGTGCGCGAGGCGGTGCAGTCCGGCTCCGGCGTGCTGGCCAACTTCGGCGGCGTGCCGCTGGCCTTCATGTTCGTCGCCACCCTCGGCAACGCCGGCGAGGTCACCACCGGCCTGGGCCTGAAGAAGTACGGCTGGAGCCTCTACACCTTCGACGGCCTCGCGGTCGTCTACCTCTACTTCCTGATCCCGCTGATGATCCTCACCATCACCCCGGCCCTGGAGGGTCTGCGGGTGCAGTGGCGCGAGGCGGCGGCGAACAACGGCGCCACCACCTTCCAGTACTGGCGCCACGTCGCGCTGCCGGTGCTGCTGCCCTCGCTGCTCGGCGGCTACGTGCTGCTGTTCGGCGCCTCGTTCGCCGCGTACGCGACCGCCGAGGCGATGGTCGGCAGCTCGATCCCGCTGATCTCGATGCAGATCGGCGACGCGCTCTCCGGCAACGTGCTGGTCGGCCAGGGCAACCTGGCCCTCGCGCTCGGTCTCGACATGATCGTGGTCGCCTGTCTGGTGATGGCGATCTACCTGCCCCTCCAGCGCCGGAGTGCCAAGTGGCTCAGCTGACTTCCCAGACCGCACTGGGCCGCCTTCGCCCCGGCCGCGCCGGCGTCCTGCTGCTGGCCGCGATCTACTTCTTCGTGCCGATGGGCGCGTCGATCTGGTTCAGCATCGACGACTACCACGGCGGCATCACCTTCAACGCGTACACCAAGCTGCTCGGGGCGCCCGGCTTCCTGGACGCCCTGTACCTCAGCCTGGAGCTGGCCGCCGCCACCGTGGTGGTGCTGCTGCTGATCCTGGTGCCGGCGCTGCTCGCGGCCCGGCTCGGCTCGCCCAGGCTGCGCCCGGTGATCGAGGTGATGTGCTCGCTGCCGCTGGTCGTCCCCGTGGTCGCGCTCACCACCGGCATCGTCGGCGTGCTGCGCTGGGGGCCGGAGTACTTCGCGAACTCGCCGTTCTTCCAGACCTTCGTGGCGATCCAGAACCCCGACTTCCCGGCGGTGCTGCTGATCGCGTACGTGCTGATGGCGCTGCCCTTCGCGTACCGCGCGCTGGACGGCGGACTGCGCGGCGTGGACGTCGTGACGCTGGTCGAGGCGGCCCGCAACTGCGGTGCGAGCTACCCGCGCGCCGTCTTCTCGGTGGTGCTGCCCAACCTGCGCAGCGCGCTGCTGAGCGCCTCGGTGCTCACCGTCGCCCTGGTGCTCGGTGAGTTCACCACCGCCTCGATCCTCGGCTTCCAGCCCTTCTCGGTGTGGATCAACTCGTACGGCAAGACCGACGGCCAGATGTCGGTCGCGGTCTCGATGATCAGCCTGCTGGTCGTCTGGGTCGTGCTGCTGCTGATGTCCGTCGTCGGCAACCGCGGTCGCAAGGCCGCGCGTTCCTGATCGCGCGTTCCTGATCGCACCCGCGCCACTGATCGCACGCGCATCGTCGATCGCGTACGATCCCCCACGCACTTTCCTCCAGGAGTTCCCCTCATGACCACGGCCGCCACCGTCCCCACCGGAGTGCCGCTCGCACCCGGCAGCGCCACCGTCGAGTTCCGCTCGCTGCGCCGCGCGTTCGGCAGCACCGTCGCGCTCGACGGCCTCGACCTGACCGTGCACCCCGGCGAGTTGCTCGCACTGCTCGGCCCCTCGGGCTGCGGCAAGACCACCGCGCTGCGGATCCTGGCCGGCTTCGAGAGCCACGACTCGGGCGAGGTGCTGGTCGACGGCGAGGACGTCACCAGGATCCCCGCGCACAAGCGTGACGCGGGCATGGTGTTCCAGTCCTACAGCCTCTTCCCGCACCTGACCGCGCTGGACAACGTCTCGTTCGGCCTGAAGATGCGCGGCGTCGGCAAGGACGAGCGGCGCAAGCGGGCGATGGAGCTGCTGGAGCTGGTCGGTCTGCCGCAGCGCGCCGCCCACTTCCCGCACCAGATGTCCGGCGGCCAGCAGCAGCGCATCGCACTCGCCCGGGCGCTGGCCCTGCAGCCGCGGGTGCTGCTGCTCGACGAGCCGCTCTCCGCGCTGGACGCCAAGGTCCGGCTCAACCTGCGCGAGGAGATCCGCCGGCTGCAGCAGGAACTCGGCATCACCACCCTGTTCGTGACGCACGATCAGGAGGAGGCGCTGTCGATGGCCGACCGGGTCGCGGTGCTGCGCTCGGGCCGCCTGGAACAGTGCGCCACCCCCAGCGAGCTCTACGCGCGCCCGGCCACCGCCTTCGTCGCGGAGTTCGTCGGCACCATGAGCCGGATCCCGGCCGTGCGGGCCGGCGAGGGCGTCGAGGTCTTCGGCCGCCGCCACGCGGTGGACGGGACGCTGCCCGCCGCCGGTGATCTCGAGGTACTGGTCCGCCCGGAGAACGTCGGCCTGAGCCCGGCCGTGGACGGCCCGGCGGTGGTCGTCGGTGCCAGCTTCCTGGGTGCGGTCACCCGGCTGACCGTCCGGCTGGCGGACGGCACCACGGTCAAGGCCGACCTGCCCACCGAGGAGGCCGCCCAGCTGCCGATCGGCGGCAACGCCGACGTGACGCTGCCGGACCGCCCGGTCCTGGTCGACGTCCGTTCCGGCGCGGGGCAGTGATCACCTCCATGACCTCCCTGCTCCCCTGCGCCGTCCTCTTCGACATGGACGGCACCCTGGTCGACACCGAGCACCTGTGGTGGTCGGCGACCGAGGAGATCGCCGCCGGCCTGGGCTACGCCCTCACCGTCGCCGATCAGCCCGAGGTGCTAGGCCACGCGGTCGAGCACACCGCGGCCCACCTGGACCGCGTGGTCGCCGCCTCCCCGGGCGTCGACGAGCTCGCCGCCCGGCTCAACGCGGCGTTCATCACCCGGGTCGCCGCCCAGGTGGTCCCGCGCCCCGGCGCGCTCGCCCTGCTGGCCGAGCTGCGCGACGCGGCGGTGCCCACCGCGCTGGTCTCCGCCTCGCCGCGCCAGGTGGTCGACCTGGTCCTCAGCCACCTCGGCCGGGACTGGTTCACCATCACCCTGGCCGCCGAGGACACCCCGCGCACCAAGCCCGACCCGGCCCCCTACCTGGCCGCCGCCGCCCACCTCGGCCTCGACCCGGCCGACTGCGTCGCCGTCGAGGACACCCCGACCGGCGTCGCCTCCGCCCACGCGGCCGGCTGCGCGGTGCTCGCCGTCCCGTCCTCCGCGGTGCCCATCCCGCAGGGCCCCGGCATCACGATGCTGGCCAGCCTGACCGAGGCGGACCTACCGATGCTGGCCGCGCTGACCGGCCCGCGAGAATAGGCCCATGCCCTCCTTCCTCCTACTCGCCCTCGCCATCATGAGCGAGGTCTGCGCCACCAGCTGCCTCAAGCTGACCGACGGCTTCAGCAAGCTCTGGCCGAGCGTGGGCGTGGGCATCGGCTACGTGCTCTCCTTCGTACTGCTCGGCCAGGCCCTGAAGCAGATCCCCGTCTCGGTCGCCTACGCCGTCTGGTCAGGCGCGGGCACGGCGGCGGTGGCCGCGATAGGCGTGGTCGCCTTCGGGGAGCACCTGGGCAGGCCGCAGCTGGCCGGCATCGCGCTGATCATCCTGGGCGTGGTGCTGCTCAACCTGCGGGCCACGCACTGAGGTTGACTGTGACTGGGGCTGCCCGCCGGACGGCGGGCAGCCCCTTCGGCGTTCCTCCTCGGCGTTCCCCCTCGGCCTTCCTGCTCGGCGGTCCCCTTCGGCCTTCCTCGCGCGGCTGCGCCCCGTAACCGCTACTGGACGGTCAAATCGGCGAATTAGGCGGATTCCCGACTACCCGTCACACCTCGTTCATGCACCGGCCCTCATAGATCACCTGAATGTGAGCAGAGTTGTGCAGCCAACTCTGCTCGCCCCCCCATCACCCCCCATCACCCTCGTCACCCGATGGACAGGATCCCCGTGGCCACAGGCAGCTCCCTCACTCTCAGCACGCCGCCCAGCCCGAACGAAGGCGACAAGCTCACCTTCCACTGGACGACCGACGCGCCCGACGCCAAGAACTGGGTCGGCATCTACGACGGCACCCGGCAGCCCGGCACCGGCTCCTCGCTGCTGTGGAAGTACACCCCCGGCGGCTCCGGCGACCTCACCCTCGACACCTCCGCGCTGACCGGCGGGCCCTACACGGCCTATCTGCTGGCCAAGGACGGGTACGGGATCCTCGCGCAGACGGCGCCGTTCAGCTTCAGGCCCAAGCCCGCCGTCGTCCCGCCGCACAGTGCGGTCGACGCGCTCACCGCGACACCGGTCCAGCCCGGAGGTCAGGTTCAGGTCAAACTCCAGGGGCTGTGGGCCCGCCCGGCCGGCAACGCACCGGGGACCCCCACCTTCCGCAAGGTCAGCGGCGACTCCTGGCTCTCGGTCAGCGCCGACGGCACGGTGACCGGCACCGCCCCGGGCCGGCCGAGCGCCCGCCCCGCGATCGTCACCGTCGGCGTCAAGGACAGCACGGGCGCCACCGACACCGTCACCGTGCAGGTCCCGGTGGTCGAGGCCAACGGCAAGCAGCAGCTCAAGGTGGCCAGTTGGAACCTCTGGGACGCCGGCACCCACAGCACCGACGGCTTCGAGAAGCAGCTGCGGGTGATCCTCACCCAGGGCTGGGACGTGGTCGCGCTCCAGGAGACCGCCGGGACCAACGCCAAGGCGCTGGCCGACGTGCTCGGCTGGTACGCCTACCAGAGCGCCGGCAGCGTCGGCGTGTTGAGCCGCTACCCGCTCACCGCCGTCACCGCGGTGACCGCCGCGCTGCCCGCCGCCGCCGTCACCGTGCAGCTGCCGGGCGGCCGTTCGGTGCGCCTGTGGACGGCGCACCTGGACGAGAACTCCTACGGCCCGTACGCGATCCAGGACGGCCAGACCCCGGCCCAGGTGCTCGCCACCGAGACCGCCTCGCTCCGCTACCAGCAGGCGCAGGCCCTTCTCGCCGCGATCAAGGCCGAGCAGAGCGCCCAGCAAGCCGCCCAGCAGGCCGCCCTGCACCGGGGCGAGCACCCCGCCGAGCTGATCGTGGCCGCCGAGCTCTCCTCCCCCTCGCACCTCGACTGGACCACCGCCACCCACGGCGCGCAGTTCAACTGGCCGGTCACCGAGGCCGTGCAGGCCGCCGGCCTGACCGACAGCTTCCGCGAGGAGCACCCGGACCCCGCCGCGTTCCCCGGGGCCACCTGGTCGCCCACCCGCAAGCAGCGCGGCAGCAAGCCCGAGCCGCAGGACCGGATCGACTACGTGCTCTACGCCGACAGCGGCCGGATCGAGCTGCGCGAGGCCCACGTGATCGCCACCGGTTGGCCCGCCGCCGACCCCAACTCGGCTGCCAACGGCTGGCCTTCGGACACCGCCGCCGCCGTCTCGACCTTCGCGCTCTGAAAGGCCCACCGCCATGACCGAGTTGAACCGCCGCGTCGTCCTCGGCGCCGCCGCCGCGACGGCCGCCGCAACCATGGTCGGCCTCCCCCAGGCCGCCCAGGCCGCTCAGGCCGCCGACGCCACCCAGCGCACGCAGGGCCGGACCCGACACTCCGGTGACGTCACCGACGTCAAGCACGTGGTGATCCTGATGCAGGAGAACCGCAGCTTCGACCACTACTTCGGCACCCTGAACGGCGTCCGCGGCTTCGCCGACAAGCAGGCGCTGACCTTCCCGAACGGCGACTCCGTCTTCCGCCAGCCGGACGCCGGCCGCAGCGACGGCGGGGCCATGCTGCCCTACCGGATGGACACCACCAAGTACAACGCGCAGAACGCGGCCGGCCTCGCCCACGACTGGGCGACCAGCCACCAGGCGATCAACGACGGCGCGATGAACAAGTGGGTGGCCGCCAAGGGCGAGCGCACCATGGGCTACTTCACCCGCGAGGACATCCCCTACCAGTACGCGCTGGCCGACGCGTTCACCCTCTGCGACGCCTACTTCTGCTCGCTGGCCGGACCGACCGACCCCAACCGCCTCTACCTGTGGACCGGGACCTCGGGCCCGGGCAAGGACGGCACCACCGGGCCGTGGATCGACAACACCCCGGTCACCCAGAACCCGGTCGCCGACTGGACCACCTACGCCGAGCGCCTGGAGGCCGCCAAGGTCAGCTGGCGGGTCTACCACAACCCGAGCGAGGACGACCGCACCGGCGACTACGACGACAACGCGCTGTCGTACTTCAAGCAGTTCCACAACTTCCCGACCACTGACCCGCGTTACATCAACGCGATGACCAAGTTCGACCCCACCGCCTTCGACGCGGACTGCAAGGCCGGCACGCTGCCCACCGTCTCCTGGCTGGTCGCGCCGTACCTGTTCTGCGAACACCCCAACGCCAGCCCGGACTACGGCGCGCACTGGGTCGACATGGCGCTGCAGTCGCTGATGTCCAACCCGGACGTCTGGGAGCACACCGTCTTCCTGGTGATGTACGACGAGAACGACGGGTACTTCGACCACCAGGTGCCGCCCACCCCGGAGGCGGGCACGCCCGAGGAGTTCACCCAGGGCCGGGCGATCGGCCTGGGCAACCGGGTGCCGCTCTGGGTGGCCTCGCCCTGGTCGCGCGGCGGCTGGGTCAACTCGCAGGTGTTCGACCACACTTCGGTGCTGCGCTTCCTGGAGGTGGTGACCGGGGTCCAGGAGCCGAACATCTCGCAGTGGCGCCGGACCGTCTGCGGCGACCTCACCAGCTGCTTCGACTTCAAGAAGCCGGACTTCTCGATCCCGAAGCTCCCCGACACCACCGCACTGATGGCCAAGGCGGACGCGAACTCCTCGCTGCCCCCGGTCGCGCTGCCCGCACCCGGCACCCAGTCGATGCCGGCCCCGGAGCGCGGCGACCGCCCGCACCGCACCCTGCCCTACCGGCCCTGGGCGGACATCGACGTGGACCGCGAGAGCGGCAAGGTCACCTGCACGATGACCAACTTCGGCTCGGTCGGCTACTGCTTCACCGTCTACCCGAATATCGAACTCCCCTTCGCCGGCACCCCGTTCACCGTTGCTCCCGGCGCCAGCAAGAGCTACGTCTGGGACGCCTCGACCACCGACGGCCGCTACGACTTCACGATCCACGGCGCGGACGGCTTCGTCACCCGCTTCGCCGGCACGGTGACCCGCCTGGAGCAGGAGGACGTGGCGGTGCCGATCGTCAGCGCCGACCTGCGCGACCCGCACTCGATCCGCTTCGAGGTGGCCAACGACGGCGCCGGCCAGGTGAGTTTCACCGCCACCGGCAACGACTTCGCGGGCACCCCGCAGACCGTCTGGGTGGACGCCGGACGCACCGCCAAGCTCGACTGGCCGCTGGACCCCCAGGGCCGCTACGACGTCACGGTCACCGCCGGGACCGGCACCCGCTTCGCCCAGCGGTACGCGGGGTGGGCGCACCGGAGCTGACGGTTGGTCAGCAGGGTGCGCGGCGCCTTCGGTCGATGACCGGGGGCGCCGCGCGGTACTCGGGCCCGCCAGTGGAACGCTCCTCGGACCTGGTGGCGTGAACCCACAGGCCGTATGCGATGCTCCGAGCGTCACCACGACAGCGAGGAGAGGACATGCTGGTCACGCTGACTGGCGGGGCTGGGGCTGGAAAGACCACGCTGGCCACCGCGCTGGCGGCTACGACGCCCCGGGGCCCAGTGCGGGTACTCCACGGTGACGACTACTACTTCCGCGCTCCCGAGCAGGGGGTGTGGGCACCCGATGAAACCGGAGTGCCGCGGTTGGACGTTGGCGACCCCCGGTCGCTGGACCTTGCGCGTCTCGCCCACGACACCGACGCCGCGCTGGCCGGCTCGCCCGTCGTCATCGTGGACGGCCTGTTCGCCCGCCATGTCAACCCACTTGCAGCATGCGCGCGGTTCGACGTCTTCGTCGACCTGCCCGCCGACCTGCGCCTGGTCCGGAAGATCCAGCGCAAGTGCCTGCGGGACGGCTTTCCCCTCGATGTCCTCCTGCTCAACTACCTCAACCACCGGCGGGCCGCGCACGAGCGGCACGTCGAACCCCTGCGTGGCGACTGCGACCTGGTCGTCGACGGGAATCGTCCCGTCGACGACCTCGCTCAGCACGTCTGGTCGGCGATCGCGGCCAACGAGCCGATCCACAACTCTCAGTCCTCAGGAAAGACGAACTCGTGGGTCTGCCGACCATAGGGAAGAGAGACGCCCGACAGGCGAAGCGCCGGCCAGAGGTCAGAGCGCTCCTTCAGGCTCAACTGGCCGTCCTGGCGGACCAGCCAGACATCCTCGTAGTCGAAGTGCAGGACCGCGTCGCCAGGCACCTGGGACAGCAGTCCGCTCGCGAGCCGGACCATGTCGTCCTGCTGCCCGGAGATGTCGCCCGCCTTGTCGAGGCGGAAGACAACCGAAACCGTCGGGGTGAAGACACGGCCGCCGATCAGCGGGTCGCCCCACGGGACCGGCTTCGTCGTCACCACCCTGATCCAGGTGCCGTACACCGCGAGCGTGCCGTTGAGCAACGCTTCGGCGGTCACGGAGGCGTCGATCAGTCGCAGCGACTGGGCGACCTCATCACGTTTCTGCGCGACCTCGATCGCGGGGACCGGGGTCACCAGGTCGAGACTGTAGGAAATAGCCATGCCGGCCGTCTTTCTCATCCACAGGTACTGACAATTACTCCTTCGGCTGACGCGCCAGTTGGCCCAGCCACGGGACTCCCATCGTCCCAGCGGTGATCACCGGTCGGACCGGCACCCGGGTGGCGCAGCTCGCCCTCGAGCCGGTCCACTGTCAGTGCTGTGCTCCAGGATCGGGACATCGGATCTTCGGTAGGAGGCGGGATCGCCATGTCGGTCACGAACCAGCAGGTGGCAGGGTATCCGTTTCTGAAGGGGCTGTTCGAGGACGACTACTTCCCCGACCAGGTCGTCACCAAGGGGAAGGAGATCCTGCTGAGGCTGTGCGCGCGGATCGAGGCCGAACAGCCGTCGGACCTGGCAGCGCTCTACGCGCTGACCGAAGTGGCCCACGGAGGAGTTCAACGCGCTGGAGGCGGAATTCGAGGCAGTGGGAAGCGAGATCGAGACCTTCGCGCGCGAGGAGATCTGCGAGGACTTCGGGTTCGTGGCGTCGGCGTACGGGTTCGAGGACGCCGACGTCGAGGCACTGGTGGCCGCGCGGGACTGGTGAACGCGCGGCCCTGGATCTCGACATCGGCGCCGGCGCACACGTGGTCGCGTCCGCCTCGGCCTCGACCAGAAAAGCTGACCCGTGGTTCGACCGCCCCCGCTAGGCTCCGCGGCATGGGCGGAATAGACGTGGTCAACGGGGTCGCCGGCGCCGTGATCGGGATGCTGTTCGCGGTGCTGTTCCAACAGCCGCTGCAGGACACGTGGTTCAAGGTGCGCAGACGCTGGCTCACTGCGGTTCGAAGCCTTCGGCTCCGGGAGGAGCACAGCCCCTCGTGGACGACCTTCTCTCTGGGCCCACTCCGCACGTCGGCGCTGATCGTCGAGGGCGACGGCGAAACACCCATCCCTGCCGAGGGCGTGCACATCCAGGTACTCGACGGCGAGACCAGGCTTCCGGCGGAGATCACGCATTGGTGGGGCGAGATCGAGGCCGAAAGCGCTCGGCTCCGAGCGGAAGGACGAACGCCGGTCTGGAACGGTCTCCGCTACGCGGTCGAGTCGTTCGACATCTCCCGGACGCCCGTCGACGAGCAACCGGAAGTCCGCCTGCGGCTACGGCCCACGGACTACTACACCTTCCTTGCCGCCCAGCAACTCGACCGCCGGCTGCCCGACGGAACCACTCTCCGCTCCCGCTACCTCGACCCCGACCAGCCGCTTGAGGCACCAGCGTTCCTGCAGTGCAGCTTGGGCGTCAACATCGCCGTGGTGACCGCCGACGACCTGCTGGTCGTCAGCCAGCGCAGCGACCGGGTCCGGATGGCACCGGGCGCCTGGAACTCCTCCGTCAACGAGGGCATGTCCCGGCACATCGATTCATCCGGCAGGAACGCACCGGGCCTCCATGCGGTTGCTCGGCGCGGCATGCGGGAGGAGCTGTCCCTGGAGCCACACGAGTATTCCCTCGAGCTCCTGGCCTTCGTGCTGGACGTGGAGAAGCGCCATTGGAGCGCCCACTTCTACGCGCGCCTGGACGAGTTGACCCGCGAGGGGCTCCAGGCGCGGCTGAGCCGAGGGGTCGCCGACAGGTGGGAGCACCAGACCATCGAGTACGTGCCGTTCCGCGCGGCAACAGTGGCCAAGTACCTGCTGCACACGGACCGCATCCACCGCTGGGCTCCGCTGGCCCCGGCGCTGTTCCACCTCGCACTGGTCCACGTCTACGGGCGAGCGACGGTGGAACGGGCTGAGGCGCAGGTCATTCGACGCCGGTAGCACGTGACATCGCCGGGGACCTCGTTAACTGACCGTGCCATCACGACGAGGCTGGGGGCGTTCGTGTCGGATGCAGCGCTGAACGATGGCGGTACCGGTCAGGGCATCGGCATGACCGGTGAGTCGACGGCGCCTGGCTCGGCACCTGCGGACCGCCGGATGTCGTTCAACGCCGCAGCGAGCACCTACCAGCGCAGCGAGCACCTACCAGCGAGGCCGGCCACCGTACCCGGCTGCGGTGTTCGACCTGCTGGCCGGCCGCTGCGGGCTGCGACCGGGCACGCGGGTTCTCGAGATCGGCGCCGGCACCGGTCTGGCGACCGGGCCGCTGCTGGCCGCCGGCGCACACGTGGTCGCAGTCGAACCGGGCGAGAACCTGGCCGCGATCCTCGTCGCCACACCACGAAGTGATCGACCTCGAGACCCCGCCGACCGGACAGAATCGGCGAGCGGGGCCTGGTGGTTGACCGGTACTCAGACGTCGCCGAACGCTCCGCCCGCGACGCTCTGGGCGAAGGCTGCCCAGGCAGACGACCTGCCGCACGAAGCACCACGGCTACGCGAGCCGCTACGCACACACCGACGACCTGCGGGCGTACGTCGCAGCCGGTCATCCGCTTCGATGCCTGCGCATCCGCCTCGATCCCGGCGACGGCTACCTGGCGCCCACCGAATACCTGCCGCACGACGGTTCCACCAAGGGCGAGGCGGAGTCCACCGCGGCCTTCTGGCTGGGCCGTTGGGAGCGTGGCACGTTCGGGCCGTTTGCCTGCGCCTAGCACCTCAGAGGAGTCGGGGCCGCAGGACACCGACCTGGATCTGCGCGGAAGTCACGTGGGTGGCTGCGCCCGGCTGGTCCCGGCGGCCGGGCGTCGGCCCGTGAGCCCGTCTGGCAGCCCGTGCGGCCGCGGCGTGCTCCGACTTGTAGATCCGTTCCAGGTGTGCCAACCGGGTCAGGAGTGCGACGGCCATGTCCGTGCCTGGCCCCGGAGTGCTGGTGTCCAGGGAGAGGTCGCGATCGAGCGTGCGCAGGAAGATCCCACGCTCGGTGAAGTAGCGGACGAGACTCAACGTCTCGCGCAGGCCGCAGCCGAGCCGGTCCAACGTCACCACGGTGATCCGATCGCCCGGCCGCGCGAAGGCGATCAGCGTCGTGAGGCCCTCGCGATGAGCGATGGGGCTGGTCTTGTCGTCCACGTAGATGAACTCCTCGGCGACCGCGGCGGCGCGGACCGCGGCCAACTGCGCCGTGAGGTCCTCCACGGCTGTGCCGGCCCTGCAATATGCCAAGTCCATGCAACTTCCCTGACTCACAACTCCCATGGCCCGCCGGTGCTACTGCTCGCGCAGACCCCACGGCGAGTCGTACGCGGTCAGCAGATCGAGGAACGGCTTCGGCGGGAACGCCTCCGGCCCCAGCACGCCCTGGCCGGACCAGGCGCCGGTGGCGAGCAGTTCCAGTGCGACGACCGGGTTGATCGCCGTCTGCCAGACGACCGCCTGTGAGCCGTACTCGCGCATCGACCACTGGTTGTCGACCACGTGGTAGAGGTAGACCTCGCGCGGCTGCCCGTCCTTGACGCCCTTCACCCAGGTGCCGGCGCAGGTCTTGCCGCGCATCCGCTCGCCCAGGGTCGCCGGGTCCGGCAGGGCAGCCGCGACGACGTCACGCGGGGAGACCTGGACCGGGCCATTGGCCGAAGGGACGGTCAGCGGTTCGGTCCGGTCCAGGCCGAGCGCGTGCAGGGTCTTCAGCTTGGCGATGAAGTCGTCGCCCAGCCCGTACTTGAAGGTCACCCGCTTGGCGTCCACCCAGCGGGGCACCAGCAGCACCTCCTCATGCTCGACATTGACGCACTCCACCGGGCCGATGCCGTCGGGGAAGTCGAAGACCTCCGGCTCACTGAACGGCGGCGTGGTGAACCAGCCCCGGTTCGCCTCGTAGACGACCGGCGGGTTCAGGCACTCTTCGATCGTGGTCCAGATGCTGAAGGAGGGGGCGAAGTCGTAGCCCTCGACGGTCAGGTTCGCACCGTCGCGGATGCCGATCTCCTCGATCTCGTCGAACAGCTCGTCGGCGGCGTAGCGGGCGAAGACGTCCGACAGGCCCGGTTCGACGCCCATGCCGACCAGCGCCAGCAGGCCCGCCTTCTCGTACGCCTCGGCACGGGCGAACTGGTCGTCGCCCAGCTTGACCCCGCAGAGCTCGTGCGGACGCTCCGGGTGCGGGTGGGAGAGGGACATCGCCATGTCGAGGTAGTGCGCGCCGGCCGCCAAGGCAGCCTCGAAGAGCGGCAGCACGAAGCGCGGGTCCGTCGCGTTGAGCAGCACCTCGCAGCGCTCGGAGCGCAGCAGTGCCTCGACGGCGGCCTGGTCCGTCGCGTCCAGGCGGGCGGCGCTGAAGCGCTGCGCCTGCTCGTCGCCGAGTGCGGCGACGGCCGCCTCGGCGCGGGCGACGTCGTAGTCGGCAACGACCAGGTGGGACAGGAAGGGCCGACGGGCGGCGATCCGGGTGATCGCGGTACCGACGCCTCCGGCGCCGACCAGCAGGACACGCATGGGGGACTCCTCTGAGGGATGGGCGTGCGTTCTTTCAGGCGGTTGAGCGGCCGCGTGCCGATCAAACGCCGGGGCCGCCACACACGTCAATGGCGTTGGCATAAGCTCGCGGCATGGCGAAAGCGGTGGTCCAGGACGAGCAGCGGCGTCGGCGACGGCCGACCAAGCAGGGCACGGTGCTCTCGCACGAGCTCATCGTGGAGAGCGCGCTGCGCATGCTGCGCGAGCACGGCGCGCAGGGGCTGACCGCGCGGCGTCTCGGCCTCGCCCTCGGCGCGGACCCGAGCACTGTCTACCGGTACTTCCGCGGCATGGACGAGCTCTCGCGCGCCATCGCGGACGAGTTGATGCACCGCGCGATGACCGGCTGGGCCCCGACCGGTGACTGGCGGGCCGACCTTCGCGCCCTCGGCCTGCGCGTGCACGCCTCCTACCTCGCCCACCCGCAAGCGGCCGTCCTGGCCGCGAGCCGCGTCAGCGGCCGTGCCCACGAGATCGCGGCGGACGAGGCCGTTCTGGGGCTGCTGCGCGGTGCGGGCTTCCCGGACCGGGCGGCGGTCCGGATCTACCACGTCTTCATCGACCAGAGCCTGGCCTTCGCGGCGCTCGACGCCGCCGCTCTCGCCCTTCCGGCGGCCGCCCGCCGCACGGACGAGGCCGTCTGGCAGGCGACCTACGCGCGGCTCCCGGAACAGACGCACCCTCATATCGCTGCCACGGCAGACCTGCTGGCCGAACGGATGAACGAGAGCGCGTACCCGGCCGCCCTGGACCTGCTGCTGGCCTCGGCCGCGTCGGAGCTGGGTGAGGGTGACGGGCAGGACGAGGAGGGCCGGCCGGCCTGACTCCCGGGCGGATCCCAACAGGGCGGATCAGCGAATCAGTACGATCTTCGCGGTGAGGTGGTCCCGCAGGTCGGCCCGGGCCAACTCGGCGGTGAGGACCGGAAGCCCGAGGCAGTCAGCGGTGCACGCGGTTCAGGATGCTATTGGTCGTCTCGATGACGATGGCGCCGACCCCCGGGACGCGCTGCCCGACGGTGGTGTCTGCCTCGACAGGCTGCGCAGGTGTAGGAGCCATAGCGCAACGGTAGACCTGAGTGCCCCGTGGTTGGCAGCACGGCAGCTCTGCCAACCACGCGGCAGTGCCCTCAGCGGCCGGCCAGCAGCGCCGGCAGCTCGGCGATCGAGCCCAGCACGTGGGTCGCCCCGTCCGCCGTCAGCCGCTCCGCGCCGTGCGCGCCGGTCAGCACGCCCGCGACCACGGACGCGCCCGCGCGGGTGCCGGTGAGCATGTCGTAGCCGGTGTCGCCGACCACCGCGATCTGGCGGACCGAGTCGGTCTCGGTGCGCAGCAGCGCGGTGAGGGCCAGGTCGGGGTAGGGGCGGCCGCGGCCGGCGTCGGCGGGGCAGAGGGTCAGGTCGGCGATCTCCTGCCAGCCGAGCGCGGCCAGGATCTGGTCCTGGGTGGCCCGGGAGAAGCCGGTGGTGAGGACGACGGTGCGGCCCTGGGCCCGCAGTTCGGCGATCGCCTCGGCGGCACCGGGCAGGGCGGCGCAGTGCCCGGCGTCGACCAGGTCGTGGTAGGCGCGCTCGAAGGCGGCGTTGGCCCGCTGGGCCTTCTCCTCGTCGCCGAACAGGTGGCGGAAGACGGAGATCTTGGACTCGCCCATGGTGGCCCGGACGTGCGCGAGCATCTCCTGGTGCTGCTCGCTGCCGGCCACCACGCCCAGCTCGCCGGCGGCGGCCTGGAAGGCCTGCTCGACCAGGCCGTCGTCGGCCACCGTGGTGCCGGCCATGTCGAGCACGACCAGGGTGATCTTGTCGGTGGGGTTCTCGATGCTCATCGGGGGGTGTCCTTACCGGTTGCGCTATTGGCCCTGCATGGTGGCTACCAGGCTGCGTGATCCAGGTGGCCGCCAGGTGTCCGATCAGCGACGCGCGGGCCAATAGTCGTCAAGTTGTACAGACAACCAGCCAGTAGTTGTCTGTACAACCCATCAACCAAGGACAGGCAAAAACTAGTCCCGCACCACGCGCGCCCGCAGGTAGTTGCGCCGCCCGAAGTGCGGCTCGTCCACCGCGGTCAGCTCCGCCACCTCGAACCGGTAGAGCGCGGCCGCCCCGCCCCCGTTCAGGTACTGCTCGCGCACCTGCGGATCCTGGGCGAAGGTCGGATAGCGCCCCTGATAGGCCGTCAGCGCCGCCTGCGCGTGCTGCCCCCAGGCCTCCCCCGCCCGACCCGTCAGCTGCAGCCCGCGCAGCTGCTCGCCAAAGACCGGCGGCGGCAGGAAGACGGTGGCGGCGGCCCTGCCCTGCTCCGACAGGTGCAGGCTGTGCCGGGTCGAGCGCTCGCTGACGAAGTAGAGCACCAGCTCCGCGTCGAACGCGTAGAAGGCGAGGTTGGCGTGCGGCCCGTGGTCCGGGCCCGCGGTGGCGAGGGTGAGCACCATGGATTCGGCCAGCAGGCCTTCGACACCCTTGCGCAGTTCTTCGGCGGGCCAGTCGCCCTGGATGTTGTCGAGCCGGTACGGCATGCGCGTCCCTTCGACCGACCGTAGTGGCCCCGCCCGCGGCGCACGGCGCGTGGCGCAGCGCAGATGGCGCACGGTGCGGGGACCGGGCCGGCCAGGTGGGCGTCGGCCCGGGATCTCATGCTGCCCCCGCCGGACACGGGCGCACAAGGGGCTGACGATCACCAGGTCAAAGGCCAGGGGGTGGCGCCAGCGGTGGCGAAGATCCACCCGGCCCGCGGCCGCGGGCCGTCAACCAGGACACCGCCGCTCCCACCCGAAAGCGCGAAGCCGGGCCCCGCCCGGAACCCGGCTTCATGCGGTACAGCTCACAACGGGACAGATCTCAGCCGCTGCCGAGCGCCGGGCCCAGCGCCCCGCCGCGCAGGCGGTCCACCAGCGGCGCCGCCCGGCCCGCGAGCAGCGCCAGCGGCAGCGCGACCAGGATGCCGACCAGCGAGCCCACCACCACGTCGTGCGGGTAGTGCACGCCGATCCAGACCCGGGAGGCCGCCATCAGCACGGCCGCGACCAGCGCGATCGCGCCCAGCCTGCGGTAGGCGAAGAAGAGCGCCACGGCCGCCGCGAAGGCGATCACCGAGTGGTTGCTCGGGAACGACCAGTCCCCGACCCCGGGGCAGGTCTCCACGGTCACCGTGCTCGGCAGCTGCTGGCAGGGCCGCACCTCGTGCACCAGGCTCTTGAGGATCGAGTTGACCACGTAGACGGCGACCACGATCAGCGGCGAGGCGAGCACTCGGGCCATCACCACCGAGTCCGCCCGGCGGGCCTGCCACCAGCCCCAGATCATGAAGACGGCGAAGAGGCCGAGGCCGAGGTCGGACCAGGTCCTGATCGCCTGGTCGAGCCAGTGCGGGGCGTCGGCCGCCCACCCGGTGATGGTGGTGTAGAGGCCACCGTCGATGCCGCTGCCGTCATAGGCGAGGAGCGCGGTCGTCATCGGGCCGCACCCCCGTCCTGCTGGTCGGAGCCGGACTGGCGCGCCTCGCGGCGGGCGCGGAGCAATTCGAGAGCAATGGGGATCACGGAGACAACTACTACCAGACCAATAATGGGCAACAAGTAATTGTCGATGTTGGGAACGGACGATCCGAGCGCGTACCCGGCCAGCACCACGCCGACCGCCCACACCGTGCCGCCGACCACCTGCCACAGCGTGAAGGTCCGGACCGGCACCTCCAGCACGCCCGCCAGCGGGTTGAGCACGGTGCGCACCACGGGGATGAACCGGGCCAGCACGATCGCCTTGCCGTAGCCGTACTTGGACAGCAGTTCCTCGGCCCGCTCGACGCCCTTGGTCAGCGACTTGCGCTTGTTGCGGGCCAGCAGCGCCCGTCCGCCCCGGGCCCCGATCAGGTAGCCGACCTGGGCACCGATCAGCGCGCCGGCGACCGCGGCCAGGATCACCTGCCAGAGCACCAGGTGCGGCCCGCTGTGCGTACCGGAGACGCAGAGCAGCCCAGCGGTGAAGAGCAGCGAGTCGCCGGGCAGGAAGAACCCGACCAGCAGACCGGTCTCGGCGAAGAGCACCACGGCGATGCCGAGCGCGCCGAACGCGGCCAGCAGCGAGGAGGCGTCCAGCACGTTGACCGCGAGGGCATGACCCGCGAGGGCATGACCGGCGAGCGCCGTCAGGGAGGAGGCGAAGGGCACGATGGGCGGACCTCTCATACTGGTGGAGGCGGTCCTGCGGAACGCGCCTCGACCGTCTACAGTGACGTAGACGGTCTACACGACTGTAGACGACGACTGGAGGTCACGTCGACATGACCGAAGTGCCCGTCGCGCGCCGCCCCTCGGGTGAGCTCGAAGCCCAGGTGCTCGCCGCCCTCTGGGCCGCCGACCAGCCGCTGACCCCGCAGGACGTGCAGTCGGCCCTCGGCGGCGAGCTGGCCCGCACCACGATCGCCACGATCCTGGCCCGGCTGCACGACAAGGGCACCGTCGAGCGCCACCGGGCCGGGCGCGCCTACGCCTACACCCCGACCGTGCGGGACCCGGCCGGCCTCGCCGCCCGCCGGATGCGCACCGAACTCGAGCGCGAGCTGGACCGCTCCACCGTGCTGGCACGTTTCGTCTCCGACCTCTCCGACGACGACGAACGGCTGCTGCGCGAGCTGCTCGGCGAGGGCCCGCAGGCGTCCGCCGAGGAAGCGGGGGGCGCGCGATGATCCTCCTGGTCTGGGCCCCGTTCCTGATCCCCTTCCTCGCCGCCCCGGCCGCCCGCCGGCTGGCCGACGCGCTGCCGCCGCGCCCGGCTTCCTGGGTGCTCGGCGCCACCGGCGTGGTGCTGGCCGGCGCCAGCGCCGCCTCGCTCGGCCTGCTCGCCGCGGCCGGACTGCTGCGCATCCCGGCCGTCGCCGCGCTCGCCCACATCTCGCTGCCCTGGCTCGACGAGGCCTCGCCCACCGCGATGGTGCTGGCCACCCTGGCGGCCACCGCCCTGGTGGTGGCCGGCGTCCTCACCCTGCACACCGCCCACCAGCAGTACAGCGACCTGCGCCGGGCCCGCGCCGCCCTCGGCCCGTGCACCGAGGCCGGCGGCGACGACGGCCACCCGCTCGCGGTGCTGGACGACGACCGCGCCGACGCCTACGCGCTGCCGGGGCGGCCCGGCCGGATCGTGGTCACCGCGGGCATGCTGCGCGCGCTGCCCGCGCCCGAGCGGGCCGCGCTGCTCGCCCACGAGCGCGCCCACCTGACCGCCCGCCACCACCTCTTCCTGGCCGCCGCCGAGTACGCCGCCGTGCTCCACCCGGCGCTCCGCCGGCTGCGCGCGCCGCTCGGCTTCCATCTGGAGCGCTGGGCCGACGAGTGCGCCGCCAGGGAGGTCGGCGACCGCGCCGTGACCGCGCGCGCGGTCGGGCGTGCCGCGCTGGCGGCCGCCCGCACCCCGCACCCGGCGCGCCCCCTGCTGGCGCCGGCCGCCACGGCCGGCCCGGTGCCGCGCCGGGTGGCCGCCCTGCTCAGCCCGCACCCGCGCACCGGCAGGCGCCGCCGGGTGGCCGCCGCGCTGGCCCTGGCCGCCTGCCTGACCGTCAGCACCGCCGCCACCGCCGCCGCCACCCGCGACCTGCACCACACCGTGGAGAGCGCGCAGCTGGCGGCCGGCGGGCGCTGAGAGGGTCCGGCGCTCTCCGCTGCCACCTCGCGTCAACCCGCGCCGCTCGTGCGTGGATCCCCCGACCGCGCGAGCTGCGGCACCCGTACGCTGTGGGCGGCAGGGCTTGCCGGGCCCTGCGCCGGTCGAGCGGGGCCGGCGATGCGGCGAGGGGAGCCACCATGCGGGAGACCGCGCACCCGGGACACCCGGGCCGGAACGACGAGGCCGCCGTCCGGTCCACGGCCAAGACCGCCAGGAGCCACGAGCAGGTGGTCACCGGTGAGATCCCCCGCCAGGCACCACGCCCGGAGATCGGCGACTCCTGGGAGCGGCTGCGCCGCCTCGGGCTGGACCCGGAGCGCGGCCGGGAGCCGGAGCACCTCGGCACCGCCGAGATCGAGCACCGCCGCCGGGCCAGCGGCCTGGACGTCGTGATGCCCACCCTGCGCGACACCCTGCTCGACCCGGTCGCCGACCTGCCGCTGATCCTGGCCGTCGCCGACTCGCACGGCACGGTGCTCTGGCACGAGGGGCCGCGCCAGCTGCGCCGCAGCGCCGACCTGATCGGATTCATGACAGGTGGCCGCTGGGGCGAGGAGGCGGTGGGCACCAACGGCATCGGCACGGTCGCGCGCACCGGACGCCCGCTGCGGGTGCACTCCAGCGAGCACTACGTGCGCAACCAGCACGCCTGGACCTGCGTCGGCGCCCCGGTCCGCGACCCGCGCACCGGCCGGGTGGCCGGCGTGGTCGACCTCAGCGGCCCGGCCCGCGGGGTGCACCCGCAGCTGCTGGCACTCGCCGTCACCGCCGCCCGCCTGGCCGAGACCGAACTGCGCGCCGCCCAGCTGGAGTCGCTGCACCGGCTGCGCACCGTCGCCGCGCCCGTGCTGGCCCAGGCCTCGGGCCCGGCGCTGGTGGTCGACCGGGACGGCTGGACTGCCGCCACCGCCGGCCTGCCGCCGATCAGCCGGCTGCGGTTGCCCGCCGACGGCTGGGGCTCGGCCTCGGTGCACTGGCTGCCCTCGCTCGGCGAGTGCGCGGTCGAGCCGCTCGCCGACGGCTGGCTGGTCCGCCCGCTCACCGGCTCACCGCAGGCCGTCTCCGAACAGGCCGCGGGGGCCCGGCTGGTGCTCGACCTGAGCCGCACCGACCGGCCCGAGGTCTCGGTGCGCGGCGGCGCCGGCAGCTGGTCGCACGCGCTCAGCCCGCGGCACGCCGAGCTGCTCCTGCTGCTGGCGGCCCATCAGAGCGGCCAGACGGCGGCCGAGCTGGCCCTGGGCCTGTTCGGCGACCCGTCCCGCGCGGTCACCGTCCGGGCCGAACTCTCCCGCCTGCGCCGCTACCTGGGCGGCCTGCTGGAGCACCGCCCGTACCGGTTCGCCGAGTCCGTCCAGACGGAGGTGATCCGCCCGGCCGACCCGTCCCAGCTGCTGCCGGCCTCCTCGGCCCCCGGCATCCGCCGCCTGCGGGCGCTGCTCGACGACGGCGCGATCCTGCTGGCGGGCTGCCGCATCGCGGAGGCCGCCGAGGCTGCCGAGCAGTCGGCGGGGCCGCTGGACAGACAGGTGCCCAGCCCCAGAAGAACCGACGGCTGAACACCTGAACGTCTGAACGCCCGGACTCCTGACGGGCCTTCAGGCGGCAGCACGCACCGCTGTCGCAACTCTCAGCTGTCGCCGAACAGGAACGCCGTCAACTGCTCGTCGGTCGGCGCGCAGTCCGGCTCGGCGCCGTCCGGCACCTCGGCGTAGGTGCGGTCCAGCCACTCCCGCACCCGCGGCGCGGAGGCCTCCAACAGCGCGCTGCCGTACGGCGACTCCAGGGCCAGGTGCAGGGTCGCGCCGTGGCAGGGGCAGTGCGCGGGCCACAGGCGCACGTCACCCTGGCCGGTCAGGCCGTGCAGGCCCTCGCGCAACAGTTCGCGGGAGAAGACCCAGTCGACCTCGTCGGGTCGGCCCAGGTGGAAGGTGACCAGGACCTCGTAGGGGCGCTCGGGCTGGTAACGGAACCTGGTGGGCACGGTGCCCACCCGGTCCCGGCCCAGCGCGATCCGCAGGGTCAGGACGTCCTCGACCGGCAGGGCCGGCCGGCCGGGTGACTGCGGCCGGGCTCCCTGCGTGGCACGGTACGGAACTCCGCCGGGGGCGGGAGACAGGTGATCGCGCGGCATGGCTGCTACTCCGGGGCGAGACGGGACCGGGCCAGCCTGCTCCGCCGCCGCCGGGGCCGCAAAGGTTGCAGAGGGTTGCAACGGGCGACGGACTCCCGGACGTTCACCGGCGGCGTCACCGGGCGTCAGCGCACCGTCCCCGCTCCCCCGTCGCCCGCCCGCTGCCGCCCCGTCGCTCCCGCGTTCGGTCCGGTCTACCAGACGGTACGTCAACTTTCGCCGTCCGACAGCCAGTCCACGTTCAGCCCGCATTCGGTCCAGGTCGTCGACCGGCAACCGTCGTACCCACTACGCACGTTCCCGCCCGGTCACGCAGCGCCGCCACGCTGGTACTCTCGTCACTCTGTCGACACGGGTGGTGCCACGGGGGTAACGGTTCGCCACGGGCAACCGGTTCGCACCCGGATCGCAGCGGGACCGCGTGTCACGGCTGGGACGGGGCATTCGAGCGGGGCATTGGCAGCCGACCGGGGAGGTCGGCTGGGGAGGAGAGGAGTCCGGTGGCTCACCGGGAAGGCACCCCCGCGGCGGCGCAGCGGCCGCTTGCGCAAGGTCGGCACAGCCGGCCCAAGCCGCTCGGCGGACAGTTCCGGCTGCCCGCGATCAGGGTCTCCGGCGCGGCGATGGCGATGTCCACCGTGGTCGGCATCAGCATCGCGACCACCTGGCTGATCAGCTCCCAGCAGCGGATCGGCTACGGCGTGCGGATGACCACCGTCGGCGCCACGCCCACGGATCCCGGGACCACGGCCCCCGGCACGCCGCCGGGCGCCGGTTCCGCCGGGCCCACCGCGCCCGCGCCGGTGGCGGGCGGGACGATCACCGGTGGACCCGCCAGCACCGCGCCGGTCGCCAGGACCTCGAGCGGGCCCACGGCGGGCAGCCGGGTGTCCGGCGGCCCCGCGCCCGTCGCCGGCGGGCCCGCGCGCCCGGCGTACTCGCCCCCGGCCACGCCCGCCCAGCCGGACCCCCGCCTCTCGGGTGCCCCCGTCAGCCCCGCACCCGCCGCGCCCGGTCCCTTTGACCCGCTCTCGGCGCCATCGCCGACCTCGTCGTCACCGGCCGGCGCACCGGCCACCGCCGGCACCTCCGGCACCTCCGGGACCGACGCCGGGACGCCGACCGCCCACCCCACCACGGGAGTCGGCCGGGTGCCCGACACGGCGACCCCCACGCCCGCCCCCAGCGGCGCGAGCGACCAGCCGGCGGCCCCGGTCATCGTCCCGCCCGCCCGCACGCCCGACACGGCCACCCCGACGCCCGCCCCCACCCCGCTGACGCCCACCTCCCCGGCGCCGCCGCTGATCCCGGCGCCCCGCCCCTCGCCGGACCCGATCGGCGGTGACGGCGCCACCACCCCCGCCCCGGACGCCCCGATCCTCACCGGCCAGGGCGACATCGGCGCCCCCGCCGGACTCGGCCGCCGGCACACGGTGACGCTCACCGTCACCGAGCCGCTGGCCGCCGTCGAGGTCGAGCTGCGGCTGGACGCCGACGCCACCGCCGGCGCGATGGCCTGGAGCACCCTGCCCGGCGCCCAGGTGACGCTCCATCAGCGCGGCGCCATGGTCGTCTACCGCTTCGCCCCGGCGGCCGGCGAGGACCTGGCGCCGGGCACCTACACCTTCACCGTGCAGGACGCCCGGTCCGCCGGGCCGGACACCGCACCGGCCGCCGGCAGTTGGACGGCCTCCGGCTTCGCGCTGCGCAGCCCGCAGGCGGTGGCCGCGCTCGGCACCTTCACCGCCGCCACGGTCCCCACCACCACTGCCACCGCCGCGATGCCCACGAGGTAGCCGCCGGACTCCTGACTCCACCCTGACCTGCCCTTGGCTAGGCTGGCCTCGCACCGCACGCCGGTTCGCACCCCCGTGCCCGCCCAGCCGAGGAGGCTCACGTGACCACGCCCCTGACCCAGGGTGCCAACGCGCCGCTGTCCGCTGTCCGGGTCAGCGTGGAAGTGAGCTGCCGTCAGCGGGTGGACGTCTCCGGCATCCTGCTCACCAAGGCCGGCAAGGTTCGCTCCGATGCCGACCTGGTCTTCTTCAACGCCCCGCGCGGCCCGGGCGTCGTCCACCGCCCGGCGAGCGGCGCCGCCCCGGACGCGATCACGGTGGACACCTGGGCGGTGCCGGCCGACGTCGCGACCGTGGTGATCGTCGCCAGCCTGGACGAGCAGCGCACGCCCCCGGGCACCGGCTTCGCGGGCGCCGAGCCCACCGCCACCGTCCGGGACGCCGACAGCGGCCGGGTCCTGCACACCTTCACCCCGCCCCGGTTGACCCGCGAGACCGCCCTGGTGGTGGTCGAGATCTACCGGCGCGGCGCGGAGTGGAAGGTGCGCGCGGTCGGCCAGGGCTACGCCGACGGACTGGCCGGGATCGCCACCGACTTCGGCGTCTCGATCGACGAACCGGGCCAGGGCGCGCTGCCGCCGATGCCCGACTACGCGCCCACCGCCGTCCCGCCCTCCCCCACCAGCGTCCCCCCGAGGCCCAGCGCCCCGCCGGCCGCCGCGCCGGGCACGCCCCGGGTCACCCTCGACAAGGGCCGGGTCTCGCTGGTCAAGGGCGGCTCGGTCTCGCTGGTCAAGAACGGCCGCCCGCTGCTCACTTCGGTCCGGATGGCGCTCGGCTGGGAGCCCGCCAAGCGCGGCCGCAACATCGACCTGGACGCCTCCTGCATCGCCTTCGACGCGCAGCGCGAACGCCTGGAGACCGTCTGGTTCATGAAGCTCAACGTCTTCAACGGCGCCATCCAGCACACCGGCGACAACCTGACCGGCGCGGGCGAGGGCGACGACGAGGCCATCGACGTCCACCTGGAGGGCCTCCCCGCGGAGGTCTGCGGCCTGGTCTTCGTGGTCAACTCCTTCTCCGGCCAACGCTTCACCGAGGTCAAGGACGCCTACTGCCGACTGCTCGACCTGACCACCGGCGACGAGCTGGTCCGCTTCGACCTGACCAACGCCGAGCCCCACACGGGCGTGGTGATGTGCAAGCTGGTCCGCCAGTTCTCGGGCGAGTGGGTGATGACGGCGCTGGGCGAGTACGTGGACGCGAAGACGGCGCGCGGCATGGTCAAGCCCTCGGCCGCGCTGCTCTGACGGATCGTCAGAGCGAGGAGCACGGCCCCGACCGCCTGGCGGTCGGGGCCGTGCTCGTCACAACACGCCGTCGGCTACTCCGCGATCTCGTCCGCCTTGATGCCGAGGATCAGCCGCTCCAGCGCCTCCGGGACGACCCCGAACGAGGCGAGCCAGTTCGTGACCAGGTACACCTCGCCCGACTCCGAGATCCCGAGGAAGAACTGCCCCTGGTCCAGCACGCCGATCGGGAAGAGGGCCTGTCCGATGTCCTCGCCCCACTCGGTGAACCGGTCGTCCTCCCCGTCGGCCAGCATCGGGTCGAACTCGAAGGGCTCGCGGGCGACCGAGATGCCCCGCCCGCGGATGTCGACCTTCAGGCCGCCGAACTCGGCCAGGAAGCGCTCGGCTGCCTCGTGCATGCGGAACCCGGTGCTCTCCAGATCACGACGCCAGGCCGTGGTGTCGACCTGCCGTCCCGGCTGCCAGCCCGCGGCCCGGAGCACCCGCTCGACCTCGTCCGAGAACCTCTGCATGTCGTTGTCGTTCACGACGTGCCACCCGTCAATCCGTCGTCAGTGATGAAGTTGAGACCGTAGTGGTTCGAGAGGACCCTACAGCTGTCGCACGGGCCGATCTCCTTGCCGTGAGTCTCCGCCTTCTTGGTGACGAGCATGGCGGCCGCCGCCGCTCCCTGCGGATTGTGCCCATTGTTCAAGGCATCGGACAGGAGCCGGGGGATCCCGCACTTCCCGTGGCCGTTGCCGCGGTCGTCCGCCTCGATGTTGTCCAGCATCTGCTGGACGCTGGGATGCAGCGTCGGGACGTCCTTGCCACTGGTGGCCGTCGTGATCGTCCCGTCGGGCAGCTTGAGCCCCTCCGCCACACCTGGACGCTGCTTGTTCGACAGTGTCGCGGCCTGGTCCGCCCTCCCCTTCACGGAGTCGAGGAGATCCTGGTGCGGGTGGGGTGACAGCCCCAGCGGGTCGGACCAGGTGTGGGGGTTGTGGACGTAGGTGTCCGGGTTCGGCGCGGGGAGCAGGCCCAGCGGGTCGGGGCTGGTGTAGCGGGCGGTCTCGGGGTCGTAGAAGCGGCCGACGTTGTAGTGGAGGCGGGTCTCCGGGTCGAAGTACTGGCCGGGGAAGCGCAGCGGCGTGTAGGTGGTGCTGCCGGTGGGCCAGGTCGTCTGGCCCCAGAGCGTGCTGGTGGCGCGCCAGGCGATGGTGTCGGTGGCGGCGTCCACCAGCTCGGTCGGGGTGCCGACCAGGTCGGTGACGATGGCGAAGAACCGACGGTCGATCAGATCCTGGGCACTCTCGGCGGGATCGGCGCCGGCCGGTGTGGTGATGGTCTCCGTCTGGGCGAGCGGGTGCAGGTCCTGGTAGTCCCAGCTCAGCGTGTGCGGGCCGGGCAGGTAGGGCGCGTGCGTGGTCTGCTCGGCCAGCGTGAAGCCGTCCCAGACGAAGTCCGTCTGCTCCTCGACGGTGACACCGTCAACTCCCAGACGCTGCTTGGAGACCCGTCGCCCGAAGGGGTCGTAGCGGTAGCGCCAGCGGGTGCCGTCGGGGGTGGTGACCTCGGTGAGGTGGTCCTCGGCGTCCCAGGTGTAGAGCCAGGTGTCCGGCTTCTTCGACAGCCGGGCCTTCTGCCGCAGCGTGACGCGGCCGGCCGCGTCGTACTCGTAGCGGACCCGGCCCGCGGTGGTGAGCTGGGTGCCTTCGTAGGTACGGGCGCCGAGGGCGGCCTTGGTGGCACCGGTGGCCGGCCAGTCGGCGTTCGTCAGGTTGCCCGCCTGGTCGTAGGTGTAGCTCTCGGTCCAGCCCTCCGCCCGGACCCCGGTGACCCGGCCCGACTCGTCGAGGTCGAAGCTGCGCCGACCCGCCAACTGGTCGTCGACCGAGGTCAGCAGACCGGCGCCGCCGTAGGTGTAGTCGCGCTGCTGGAGCACGGTGGGCCCGGCTTGCCCGGCCTGCCCGGCCTGCCCGGCCGTCCGCAGGGTCCGGCTGGTGAGCCGGTGCACGGCGTCCCAGACGCTGTCCACCGTCAGGTGCCCGTCATAGACGCGCTGCAGCTCGCGACCCGCCTGGTCGTAGCTGAATTCGAGGTTCCCGCCGGGGGTGGCCAGGGCGGTGGCCCGGCCGGCCGCGTCGTACGTCCAGCTGCTGGTGTGCCCACCCGGGGTGGTGCGCCGCACCCGGCGTCCCTGGGTGTCCAGCGTGTGGGTGAGGGTGCGTCCGTTGGTGGACTCGGCGAGCAGGTTGCCCAGCGCGTCGACGGTGCGGACCACGTCGGCGTCCGGGTTGGTGGCCCGGACCAGGTAGCCGGCGCGGTCGTAGCCGTAGGTGGTGACGCGCCCTGCGGCGTCCTTCGCGGTGACCCGGCCCGGCAGGTCGTAGGTGAAGCGGGTCTGCTGGCCCAGCGGATCGGTGCGGCAGACCAGTTGGCCGGCCGCGTCGCGCTGGTAGCCGGTGCGGCGCCCGTGGAAGTCCTGCTCCGCGACGAGCCGTCCGGCCGCGTCGTAGGTGTAGTGCCAGGTCTGGCCGAGCGGGTTGGTGACCGCCACCAGCTGCATGTTCGCGTCGTAGGTGTGGGCGTAGCGGGCGCCGTCGGGGCCGGTGGCGGCGGTCAGCGTCTCGAAGTGCGTGTACTCGAAGGTGCTGAGCCGGCCGAGCCCGTCGGTGTGGGTCAGCACGTTGCCTTCGCCGTCGTGGGTCCACGACTCCGTGCTGCCGTCCATCCCGGTGCGCGAGGCCAGTTGCCCCTCGACCGTCCAGGTCAGCCGGGCGGTGCTGCCGGCCTGGTTGGTGGCCTGCACGACGCGACCGAACGCGTCGTGCTCCAGGCGCACGGTGGCACCGGTCGACTCGACGACCTCCACCGGCAGCCCGGCGGTGTTGAAGCGCACCCGGGTCGTGTTGCCCTGGGCGTCGGTGACCGAGCTGGGGTGGCCGAGTTCGTCGTATCCGTAGCTGGTGACCGCGCCGGTCGGACTGGTCAGCGTGGTGCGGCGGCCGGCCTCGTCATAGGTGTGCCGCCAGGTGGCACCGCCGGGGTAGGTGACCGTCTCCGGCAGGCTCAGCCGCCCGGCGTACGTCGCGGTGATCCGCTCCCCGTCCGGTCGGGTGACGGAGATCAGGTCGCCGGCGCCGTCGTACTCCCACCGGGTGGTGCGGCCCAGCGGGTCGGTCTCGGCCAGCAGGCGGTCGTAGTCGTCGCGTTCGTAGCGGGTGGTGTTCCCGAGCGGGTCGGTCTGCGCGACGATCTGGGCGTGCTCGTTGACCTGGTAGGCGTTGGTGTGGCCGAGCGCGTTGGTCTCGGTGTGGACCTTGATGCCGGTGACCGGGTCGGGCTCGCCGTAGCCGAAGCTGAACCGCAGGGTGCCGTCGGCGCCGCCCTCGTCGGTGACGCGGTCGTGCTGGTCGTAGGTGTAGCGGTAGTGGCTGTCGTTGCGGTCGGTCCAGGACAGGATCCGGCCGCTCGGGTCGTTGGCGAAGCGCATCGCCTTGCCGGAGGAGTTGTAGACGCCGCTCAGGTGCCCGTCGGTGTAGCCGTAGCGCAACAGCAGCTCGGCGCGCCCGCCCGAGACGGCGTCCGCCAGGCGCAGCGCGGTGATCCGGCCGTGGTCGACCGTGACCAGCAGCTGGTAGCCGCCGGAGTGGGTGATCGACAGCGGGGTGCCGCTGTCGTCGTAGGCGAGGTCGTAGTGGCGGCCGAAGCGGTCCCGGACCCGGGTCAGCAGCGCCTCGTGCCCGCCCGGCACCGTGCTGAACTCCCGTACCACGCCCGTCGACGGGTCGCTCAGCGTGTAGTCGCCGCTCGCCTCGTCGATCGCCAGGTCCCAGCGCGGACCGGCACTGGCGTGCACCGGATCGTCGCCGGGCTCGGGGTGCGGGTAGGCCTGGGAGAACAGGTCGGGGCTGAGGTAGACCACGCCGTCGGCGTCGATCTCCAGCCGCTCGTCGAAGGTGCAGACCCAGCGGCGGCCCATCCACCGACCGGCCCCGTACCCCGACTCGAAGTTGCGGGTGAAGAGCAGCGGCAGCGAGCCGGGCAGCGAGGCGTCCGTCTGCTTGATGAACATCCGCCCTGTCGCCATGTCGACAGGCTCACCACCGGGGCAGATCGAGTCGTCCCGGCGACCCGACGTCCGCGGGTCCTTGACCTGGTCGCGACCGCCGCCGTCACCGCCGGACTTGCCCGACCCGCCGCCTCCCGACCCCTCGCCACCGGGCTGGTGCGGGGCCTTGGGGCCGTTCTCGTCGCCGCTGCCGCCCTTGCCCGACCCGCCGGGCCCCTTCCCCCCGCCGCCGGGCGTGTGCGGGTCCTTGGGCTCGTCCTTCTTCCCCGAGGAGAGGAGCTTCTTGAGCTCGCCCTCGTGCTTGGTGTCCGCGTCGACGGTGTTCTTGGTGACCTTCTTCAGGTTCTCACCGGTCGAGTGGTACAGGTCCTTGACGGCCTTGCCGCCGTCCTCGGTCAGGGCCTTGCCGACCTTCTGCGCGCCCGACTCCAGCGCCTTGACAATCGGGTTGCTCACGCGAAGTCCACCCCCGCCCTCGCCGATATGACTGCAACTGCCATGTGGCAACCCTCCCGCCGTCAGCGCAACCTGTCGGGCGGCTGACTCTCGCTTGCTGATCGGTTCAGTATGAGAGACGCCAACCGGCCGCGAACGGTTGGGCTCCCGGTACCGGCGGCACCGCGCTGACCAGGGCCGCAGAGCTGACCAGCCCTCAGAATCCGCCCTGGCCCCGCGCTAGACTCAAGATCACCACCGGCCGCGCGCCGCGCATCACTGGTGGCGGGGAAGCAACATACGGGGAAGCAGAGCGACGTGAACGACATCCAGATCCATCCCGGCGGCGTCCGCACCACCGCCGCCGCCGTGAACACCATCGCCGACCAGAGCTCGCCGGCGGCCGGCCACTGGCTGGACGACAGCCTCACGGTGGCCCAGGCCCAGCCCGCCTGGCAGTCCGCGGCCGCCCTGGTGACCTGCACCGACAACTGGCAGGCCCACCTGAACGGCATCGTGAGCCAGTTGCAGACCTACTCGGCCCAGCTCAGCCAGTCGGCCGACTCCTACGACGCCGCCGACGCCGAGGCCCAGCGCCGCTTCGCGCAGTCCCTGACCGACCTGAACGCGGGCTGATCGCCATGGTGACCCTGACCGACCTGCAGCACGCCGACCCCACCCAGTGGAAGGCCGCCGCCGACGGCTGGCTGCGCGCCTCGCAGGAGGCCACCAACGCCTCCAACGACCTGCACGCCCAGGGCGTCGGCCCGCTCGGCGACCACTGGAAGGACGCGGTCGGCCAGGCGGCCGGCCAGAAGCTCTCCGACCAGGCCGACGCGCTGGAGGCCGCCTCCGACATCATGCGCGGGGTCGCCATGGTGCTGGACGGCCTGACCCACAGCATCGAGTACGCCAAGAGCACGCTGGCCAACGCGCTGAACCTCGCGCAGCAGTACAACCTGCCGGTCGACCTCGACCAGGGCCGCAGCATCCCCGCCGGCAACCCGAACGAGCCGACGAACGCCAGCCAGGTCGGCGAGGTCGACGCCCTGCTCCAGGAGGCGCTGCGCGAGGCCACCCAGGCCGACCAGCAAGTCGCCGCCGAGCTCACCAAGCTGGGCAACGACACCTGCGTGACCGACCTGAACCAGGCCCTCGACGACATCCAGGGCGAAGCCTCCAACGTCGAACTCGCCGCCTACCAGGGCGACATCCCCAGCGGCGACAACCCGCAACTGGTCACCGACTGGTGGAACGGCCTCACCCCCCTCCAGCAGCACCAGTTCATGCTCTCCGAACCGGTCGCCATCGCCGGCCTGCCCGGCATCCCCGACTCCGTCAAGGCCGACCTGCACGGCACCGACGGCAAGTACGACCGGGTGGCGGTCGTGCAGTACGCCCAGCAACACTGGAACGACGGCAGCGGCGACGTGAGCGGCGAGGACAACTGCACCAACTTCACCTCCAACGCGCTGCACCAGGCCGGGATGCAGTACAAGGGCTGGAACACGCTCGACGACAGCGGCTGGAACCAGAGCACCGCCGGCGAGAACGGCTGGGACCTCGGCGGCCTACTGGCCGGCCCCGAGCACACCCACAGCTGGGGCGGCGCACAGAACCTGCACGACTTCCTGACCGGCAACGGCGGCTCCCAGGTCCCGCAGGACCAGGTGAAGCCCGGCGACATCATGTTCTTCCAGCAGGGCAACGACCAGGACCCGAGCCTCCAGCAGGGCAACATCCACCACACCGCCATCGTCACCGCCGTGACCCCCGACGGCGACGTCCGCTACACCCAGCACTCCGACCCCCGGCTCAACGTCAGCCTCTCGGGCCGCAACGAGCACGAGACGCGGGCGGAGGGGCAGCAGAACGTGCTCTTCGTGCGGCCGCAACCGAACTGGTACTGACGACCGACCGTGATGCCGCTCGGCGCCGCCGTCCGCGCGCCGCGCCCCGCGCCGGCTCGTCTGGCAGGTGGTCCACTTCGACCTCTACCAGCAGGTGGTGCGCGAGCCGTTGAGCCACTGCCACGCGGCGGGGGCGGTGCCTGCCGTGGGGTGGGGGCGGGGGTGCTGGCGTACGACGTTGTCGGCGCTGCTTGCCGACTTTGTTTAGGGGATGCTGGCGCCGTACGCGTGCGACTGACGTAGCGTCATCACGCGGCAACCCTGCGCGGTGCTCAGCCGGTAGACCTCGGACTCGGGCCAAGGCTGCGGTTCGGGCGAGCCTCGACCTCGTAACGGACCAGCTGCCGTCCGGCCCACCAGGCGACATCCACCCCGTCGAAGGCCTCAGCCGCTTCGGCGACCAACAGGTCACCGAAAGCCTCCAGTTCCCGAACTGAAGCGTGCCACTCGGGTACAAGGACGGCTGCCTGGAAGCTGAGCTCATCAGCGCGGAGCGCAAGGGACTCCGTCACCTCATCGGCCGCAGCATCGGCAGAGACGAGATAACGCCCAGGCTGCTCCGCCTCGACGGCCACGGTGGCCCCAGTAGCACGGATCGCACGGTCGACCAGCTCGACAGCGGAGAACTCCTCGGCACCCGACGGCTGTCGACTGGCCAACCACACCGCGACCTCGGGCCCCGGCGGCTCGGCCAGATCGACTGCGTAGCTGTACGCGCCGTCTAAATCGAGATTGAACGCCGTCTCCAGGCCACGCCATTCGGCACGCAACTTGACGACGGCGGACCGGCAGAAGGCCCGCAGCGCACCGACGCTGTCATCGCTGTCCGGGGCCGTCCGGTCGATGCCGACATGAACGAAGCAGTCATACTCACGCTCCGCTGGCCAGTCACCACCAGCGCCGACCGCCGGACCCAAGCGGTCACCGAGGGCCGTGCTCAGCCGAAGACTGAACCGGGATCCGTCAGCACCGTCAACAGATTGCCAAGCCACCGATGTCGGATCCAACGGAAGCCCCAGAGCCTTGGCAATCTCAGCCGCGGTCAGGGCAGGTCCGGTGTATCGCCTGACCAGGATGGCCGCGTCACTCGACATGGCTCAGCATCCCCAACCGTCGCACTTCCGCTGACCACCGACCCTGCCGGTCATAGCCCATCCACCAGAATCTCCTCCGACAGCATAGACGACGTACTCGCTGAAATGCGGATTGCTGCTATTCGGGAAGCTGTTCAAGCTGGCCTTCAGGTCCTGCCCGCCCCAGGCCCGCGAGCCGAAACGGTCCGCCGGGCAAGCCCGACGGACCGTCACGAAAGATCGACGCTAGGACGGCGGGGCGACCGCATCGGGGCCACTCCACGCAAGAATCTCGCGCTCAGGACGTGTTAGATGTTCCCACACACGAATTCGCAGCGCCTGCAATACCCCATAGCGTCGGCTCTCGGTGAGTTCATCAAGAAAATCCTTGCATCTTCCCAGGAGATCGAGACTGGTTTCCGCAGGGTTCAGAGCCGGCCGGAGAATATCCCAATAGAAGGCTTCAGGCAAAACCGTGTACATACCGAGGGACCGAGGGCTCCGCCCCAAGTCCTCTGCTGATGCACGCTCAGCCATGTCCAGTCGCCCCAGGAGCACACATGCCTCGGGGAGATGGACTTCGAGCGAGCCTCTGACGAAGTCGTCATCGAAGAGGTGCGACATCTTTTCCTCCTTGACATCAAAAACTACACCAGGAGCCAGACCTCACAATAATTCTTTCGACAAGATGACGAATCCCACTCATGCGGGATGGCATATCCGGAAACCTCACCAAGCTCACTGCAGGCTTACGGCGCCGCCTAACAGGAAGTTAACTATATAGCCCACAAGGGGGCATGGGCAGGGCGAGGGCTCATGTCCAAAAACCCGCAACCGCTCGAAGCACCTAGCGAACCGACATGCAAGTAGCGCCTGCTATGGCAAAGCGGTATTTGACCCACCCCATCCTCGCCCGAGAAGTAGTAAATTATGATGCCTGACGAATCGATCTTATCCAACGAAATTTCGAAGAATCTCCCATTGCCAATGCCACCGGTACAGCCATTAAAATTAAACCGATTGCCGCCAGCAATTGCCCACCCCGCATGCGAGGCCACATCAGATTCAATATCACCGAATGGCTGACTGCAATTTCTCATTGATGTCCCGAGCTGCCCCAGAAATCCGTCAGCCGAATTCCCTAGAGCCTTGAAGGTCAGATAAAAACTTCCGCCGCCCGGATCTCCAACCGTCTTAAAATGTAGACTTGTCGCTGCGGGCGGGAACGTAATTGCGTCTCGCTGAGATGCATCGCCAAGCGAGAGACCGGAGGACCCTTCATAAGCACGCGCATCGCTTGACACGCCGCCATCATGCCTAGGTGCGTCTGTATCATACCCGCAACCGGCAACAGCCAGCACTGACGTAAAAATTCAAGTGGATCCACATCGCCGACAAGGGCACTCGCCCGAGAGTCCACGGAGCGGAGCCCCTGGCCGCCGTCAATGCCGAACTCAACGGCCGCCCACGCGAAACGCTCGGCTGGGAAACCCCAGCCGAGCGCCTGCATAAACTGCTCGCGGCCTGATCAAATCGACTACGTGTTGCAACGATTCCTAGAAACCACCGCCTTTCAACGGAGCTTCCGACTAGATCTCGCTAATTCCAGACAGCAGAGGCCCTAGGGCAACAGGTCGCGAATTTCGAGCCATCGAAGAACGTTGTCCCGAAGTTCACCGTCGCTAACATGCGGGATCAGCGCCGCGACTGCACTGATAACTTTCTTGACCTTCCGGAGCGCCAGTATCTCTGAGCGCGGCAATGACCTCCAGTCATCCAGAGCCTGCAGCACGACCTCGTACGGCAGTTCAATCGACGCCAAACAGTCGCTCGCCAATTGATCAGGGTCTAGAATGCTGCGAATGTCATTGCCTGCATCACGACCGTATCGCGACGCCAGGTAGGCAATGCGAATCAGTCCATCCGTTCTAGCCAAGACATGCTGCGCCATGGCCCCTTCAGTTGAGCGCATAGCCAGGAGCGCATACTTCAATTCATCGGGGCTAGCCGGGGCGGCGTCATAAAGACCACTCAGTGCGATCGTAGTGACGGCTTCCCACCAGTAGTGGCGCTCACCAACTACGGATGGCTGACCTGCGACCAACCAGCGGCGCTGTGAATCGCCATCCATCTCCAGGAGATCGTGGATCTTTTCAGCATCAAGGGGCAACACGTTCCACGCTCCCTGGATCGAATTCAATTCCAGCCTCGCGGAAATTTTGTATCCCAATATCGAGACTACAGTTGCAGGGCATATAGTGACCGCTGTTATTCGATATTCGGAGCCCGAAGTAGAACCCATCCCCACCGGCAACATCGGCTTCGCCGGCAGCCAGAACTGGCTGACCGCGAGTTAGAACACTGTGAGGAATCTCCTCGCCAGCCACAGTCTTCGGCATCACTACCAATTTTCCATCGCTGCCCACTACCCACTTGATATCACCGGAGTTGATCGCTTCGTCAAAGCCAGGCTGGCCAGGCCTCACCGGCTTCACGCCCAGCGAATCCGCACGACCAAGCTCACTCTGAAGATTATATTGTCCGTTTCTGTCGTTCAGGAAAGGCGCGTCGTTTCCACCACAGTTGTGCACGAGGACCGGCGTGGCCCCTGCCAGCACATAGTACGTATGGACCTGATCGACCGTCAGGTTGTAGGTCGTCGTTGGGGGAGTCTGGTAGTTGCGAATGGCCTGGACGACAACGGTGGATCCGTCTGCGGCCAGCAGCTGGTCACCCTGATGGAGGTCCCCAGCATCGGTCCACCGCTTGGTCGTGAGATCCCAGTATGGGTGATGCTGAGTTGAAGCGATTGTGGTGATGCGGGGCGGAGTACTCGACGCGGCAAGCTTCGGGGTAATGAGCAGGGTGAGGTCAGTGAAGTCCTGGTCGCCCGGGGTGACGATGTATTGCGTGATCGGCTCTGCGGTGGTGAGGCCGGTCTGCGGGTCAGTGGCGGCTACTTGGTCGCCAGCCAGCTTGTCGATGGCCTTGGTTGCACCGTTTGCCAGCAGTACGGGCGTCCCTGGGAGGAAGCTGTTGCAACCTCCGCTGCTGATCGCTGCCGGATCGTCGCCGGAGGTAGCGTAGCTGTCACCCAGCGCGGCAAACAAGAACGACCCGGAGGCAAAGTTGGCGCTGTCGGTGTCGACGCCGTTTCTCTGGGCCCAGTTGTAATAGCTGTCCATCGGGTGCGGTATTGGGTCGTCCTGGGAGTCGCCCACCCAGAGGACCTTGTGAATCGCGGCTCCGAAGGACCACGGGATTGTTCCCACGCCGAACAGGAAGTCCTTGAAGTTACCCGCGCCGCCGTTGTCGCTCTTCTTGTTCTTTCCGCTGCTGCTGGGGGCAGTCTGTGCGTATTTGCCGAACCCATCGGGCGCGAGAATCTGAGGCTCGGGAACGTTGGGGTAGTAGTTGGGGTCGTTCAGGACCGCATTGACGTCGCATCCGGTGCCACAGCCACCCCCCTGAACATTCGAGAGCTTGCCGGTGGGGTCGCTACTGTTGACGGGGCTGTTGTTGCTGTAGGCGTAGCCGTTCCACTGCTGGGGGTCGGCGGGGTTGAGGAGCGGGTCCGTGCTGAGGAACCGACCCGTGCTCGGCTGGTACTCCCGCGCTCCGAGGTTGGTGAACCCGGTGGCCTGGTCCTGGGTGCCGCCGACGAAGCCCTTGTCGCCGGCCCAGGTGCTGGGCTGGTTGCCTCGAGGGTTACCGAACGGGTCGGTCGGGCGGCGGCTCTCGGCGAGGGTGGTGCCGTCGAGGGCGAGGGTGTTGGTGCCGTGCGGGTTGGCGATCTGGAAGGTGGAGGTGCCGCCCTGGCGGACCAGGGTGATGCCGCCGGGGATCGTGTAGTAGCGCACGCCGGTGAGGGTCTTGGCGTTCGAGTCGTAGACGAGTTCGTCGTTGCCGAGGGTGATGGTGGTCTTGCCGGGATCGCGGCGGACGAGCTGGTTGCCGGACGCGTCGTAGGTGTAAGTGGTCGCGCCGGCGCCGCTGGTCTTGCTGTAGGAGGTGAGCTTGTCCTCGCCGTCCCAGGTGAGGGTCGCGGTGCCGGTCGGGTCGGTGATGGAGGTGGTGTTGCCGGCCGCGTCGTACTGCATGCTGCCCGAGCTGGGCCCGCTGGGTGCGGTGGTGGTGGCGCCGAGCAGCGCGTGCGGGCCACCGGTGCCGCCGCCCGTGTTCTGGGCTGTGGTGGGGGTGTTGAGGGTTCCCGGGGTCGGGAAGGTCTGGGTGACCGCGGTGTCCTGGAGGGTGTTGCCGGACGGGTCGTGCTGGACGAGCTGGGTGCGGTTGCCGGTCAGGTCGTAGCCGTAGCTCTGCCAGTACGCCGCCAGTCCGCCCACGGTGGTGCGCAACGGGGCCTGCGCGCCGCCGGTGGGTCTTCAACTGGTCCAGTGCGGTCTCGATCTCCCCCTGCTCGTGTCAGCGAGAGCGGTGAGTACGCTCCCGGTTCGGTGCTGTGGGTATCGACCTCGACCTGCTGGCGGGGCCAGCGGAGGTGCTCTCTATGGTCCGGCGCCTGGGAGTGAGCAACTGGCAGTGTCCCGGCGGAACGGGTTCCGCCGGGACACCAGGTCAAGCCAAGCTGCCTCAGATGAGCGGTATTTCAGCCCATCGCAGGAAGGCGTAGACCGCGACCGGAAGCGATACGAGGAATGCGGCGGCAATCCCGATCGCGCGGGCCTTAGATCGCGCATAGATCCGGGCCAGCCTCCCCCCGGCCCACACGGCCAGCATGGGGGAAGCGAGCAACAGGATGAATGCGGCCGCCACGAAAAGGAACGACAGCAACTGGGCAATTTCCAAGGATCATCACCTTCTGCACTTCGCCGACCACTCTGCAGCTTACCGAGTGGTCGCGGCCACGTCGGCGCCGGGTGTCAGCGGGGCCGTACTGATCGAGGACTGCGAACTACTGGAACTGGTCCCAGTTGCCGCCGATGAGGTCGGCCCAGTCACCCGGGGATGTCCAGTCAATCTGCGGCTTGGACGGCGCTACCCCGAGCTCGGTGCGCAGGTTGTGCGCCATGTCCTTCCAGGTTGTGTGGATGAACCCGGCGTCCTTCCCAGCCGAAACCAGCGCCGAGTTGCTCCGGGCCTCCCCGTGCTGGGTCAGGTAGAGCTCGTTGTGCTCATCGCTCAGCGAGAACCGAATGGTCGACCCAGCCCTGTCGAAGTAGCGGTCAGACTCCACGATGAAGGTGAAACTCGTGGGCGTATCGAGTACCACCTCAACAGTTCCGTCCCCCTTGAACATGGCTGGCCCCGGATGCAGCTCGCAATGCGAACCGTCGTAGAACGAGCTGCAACCACTGACCGGGAAGGGGAAGATCTGAGCGGGCGACTGCAGGAACATAGACATCACGTCGATCGGCAGCCCCGCCTTCGCGACCGGTCCGATGTCCTCCTTGTAGGTGTACGTGTAGTCGGGCTTCACCGAGTGCGGCGTGCAGTCATGCAGGCAGGTGGGATGCTCCTCCTGCGCCTTCTTGTACGAGGCGGCCTGCTCCTGGAGGTCCTGCTGAATCTGCTGCGGGTGTGCGGCGTAGTTGTCCTCCATGGCCCTTGCCATGCCGAAGCTGAGACCGGTGATGTCGTCGTGGACCCTGTAACCAGTCGGGTCGGACGCGTCCGTCGGCTTGTTGTCACCGTAGGAGTAGCCGTTCCACTGTTGGGGGTCAGTAGGGGCAAGGAGGGGATCCGCGTTGAGGAAGCGCCCCGTGGCAGGTTGGTATTCACGGGCGCCGAGGTTGGTCAGGCCGGTGGCCTGGTCCTGGGTACCGCCGACGAAGCCCTTGTCGCCGGCCCAGGTGCTGGGCTGGGTACCGCGGGGATTGCCGAACGGGTCGGTGGGGCGGCGGGTCTCGGTGAGGGTGGTGCCGTCGAGGGCGAGGGTGTTGGTGCCGTGGGGGTCGGCGATCTGGAAGGTGGAGGTGCCGCCCTGGCGGACCAGGGTGACGCCGCCGGGGATCGTGTAGTAGCGCACCCCGGTGAGGGTCTTGGCGTTCGAGTCGTAGACGAGTTCGTCGTTGCCGAGGGTGACGGTGGTCCTGCCGGGGTCGCGGCGGACGAGCTGGTTGCCGGACGCGTCGTAGGTGTAGGTGGTGGGTCCAGCGGTGCCGGTCTTGGCGTAGGAGGTGAGCTTGTCCTCGCCGTCCCAGGTGAGGGTCGCGGTGCCGGTCGGGTCGGTGATGGAGGTGGTGTTGCCGACCGCGTCGTACTGCATGCCGGCCGAGCTGTTCCCGCTCGGTCCAGCGGTGCTGGAGCCGAGCAGCGCGTGCGGGCCGCCGGTGCCGCCGCCCGTGTTCTGGGCTGTGGTGGGGGTGTTGAGGGTTCCCGGGGTCGGGAAGGTCTGCGTGACCGTGGTGTCCTGGGCGGTGTTGCCGGACGGGTCGTGCTGGACGAGCTGGGTGCGGTTGCCGGTCAGGTCGTAGCCGTAGCTCTGCCAGTACGCCGCCAGTCCGCCCACGGTGGTGCGCAACGGGGCCTGGGCGCCGCTGGTGGGGCTGGAGTTGGCGCAGGAGCCCTGCCCGCCGACCGAGGGCTGGGCGGCCTGGGTCAGGGTGCCGGTGTCGCTCCACGCCGTGGTCAGCCGGCCGAGGTAGTCGTAGCTGAAGCACTGCAGGTCAGTGGAGGACGGGACGTTGTCCGGGATGCTGCGGACCCCGGTGACCTGGCCGGAAGGGTTGTAGGCGTAGGTGGTCTGCTGGACCGCGCCGGTGGCCGCGGTCTGCTTGTCGACGAACTGCTGCAGCGCACGGCCGGTGGACTCGTCGTAGGTGTTGGTCACCACGATCTGGGTGCCCCACGGGTTGACCGTGGAGCGGATGGGGTGACCGTAGGCGTCCCAGTCCGAAGACAGGTCGTAGGTGGAACCGCCGAACGCGCCGAAGGTGCTCAGCTCACCGTTGACATCATAGTCGGCAACTATGTCGTAGTTCTGTGCCATGCCAGCTGCAGTTACTCCCATTCCGGCTGAACCTCACTGGCCCGGCCTGGCACTCGAGAAGGCCCAGCGGGAACAGATCCACTGGGCCTTCTGCTCAGGCATGTACGGAGTCGATCAGGTGGATGAAGACAAGGCCCAGCGCAGCCAGGAACGCGGCAGCAACGGTGGTGGCTCCGAGCGCCCCTAGCACGCCCAGCGGCCTGGTTCGTGCGGGCTTCGGGCGCCTCATCGCGAAGGCGAGCAGCGGGCTCGGCTCGAGCCAAAGGTACGAGAAGAAACCGAACCCAGTCAGGAGGCAGATCCAAAGCCAGCCCGCTCCCGCATCCCTGCGCCTTCCGGCCCCCAGCAGGATGTGGCTGATGATCAGCAGCCCCGTGGCATAGGCCCCGACAGAGAGCAGCGACCAACCGAGGACACTCGGATACAGCACCGAGACGAACACGCTCAGACCGCCGAATCCGTGGCTCGCGTCGAACGTCTGGAACCTGACCGTGGCACCGCTCCCGACTGTTGCCTGATTGATGACCTGTTCGAACGCGTCGATGGCTCCGGCGGAACCCGGATTCCCGTACGCGAATCGGTAGGTCTCCGCCTTGTGATCGAGCACTCCCGTCGACCACTCGGCGAACACCTGCGAGCCGTCAGTGTCCAGCCGGACCACAGATGTGCGGTGCGACCGGAGGTCGTCGACGAGCATCGAGTTTTCACTGTGCACCGGGAACAGACTGACCAGCACAGCCAGGTAGCCGGCTACCAGGACGAGCAGCGCGGCCCATCGGACGGGCTTTGCGAACATCCGGTCGATGAAGCGCGGGCTGCTCACGCTCCGGTCACTCATGGAGAGCTCCGGCCCAGTAGAACTCCTGCCTGACGCTTGCCCCGGCGCCGGACGTGGTGTTCGGCAAGGCGTGCGTCAGAGAGGCGATCCCGGTGTCATTGTAGGCGGCGAATGCCACGGTGAAGGAACGAGTCTTCGGCGATTCATTGATTACTTGGTATACCACGTCATAACCACCCAGGAAGGCTTCCGGTGTAGGAGTTCCGTGTTTCCCGTCCGTGCCCATTCCGAGCATGTCCTTGGGGAAGTTCTTCAGCTTCTCGGGCAGGTTCGCCCCGTCCACGTAGTCGTTCTGCCCACCCAACTCGGACAGGGGGACCGCGTAGCCACCCGCCCTGATCTGCGCGGCCAGATTGCTGAGGATCTCCTGACTGTGTTCACTCGCGGCGATCTGCTGGGTCAGTGGGCTACCCCCGTCGAACGAGATGTCCGCACCGTCCTTCCCCATCGCCCAGAGCTTCAGCAGGTCCTGCCAGGTCAGCTGGGGCGAGGTTCCGGCCAGCTGGTTGCAGGCCGCAATTGTCCCAGACGTCACCGAGGCGCCTGCCTGGCAGGGCCGGGTGTTGCCGCCGAGAGTCAGTATGTACTTCTGCAGCTCGGTGGCGAGGGCCTGGTGAACCCCAGTCTCCTGGGAGTCGTCCTTCCAGTGCCCGTGATGGACAAGGGAGTTCAGAGCGCCCTGGCAACTGTCGTCGCAGCCGCCCTGGTCGCTCTTGGCATTTCCGGTGGTGCTGGGAGCAGGCTTGAAAGGGCTGTTGTCAGGCTCGGGAACGTTTGGGTAGTAGTTGGGGTCGTTCAGGACCGCATTGACGTCGCATCCGGTGCCACAGCCACCCCCCTGAACATTCGAGAGCTTGCCGGTGGGGTCGCTACTGTTGACGGGGCTGTTGTTGCTGTAGGCGTAGCCGTTCCACTGCTGGGGGTCGGCGGGGTTGAAGATGGGGTCCGTACTAAGGAACCGACCTGTGCTCGGCTGGTATTCGCGGGCGCCGAGGTTGGTCAGGCCGGTGGCCTGGTCCTGGGTACCGCCGACGAAGCCCTTGTCGCCGGCCCAGGTGCTGGGCTGGGTACCGCGGGGATTGCCGAACGGGTCGGTGGGGCGGCGGGTCTCGGTGAGGGTGGTGCCGTCGAGGGCGAGGGTGTTGGTGCCGTGGGGGTCGGCGATCTGGAAGGTGGAGGTGCCGCCCTGGCGGACCAGGGTGACGCCGCCGGGGATCGTGTAGTAGCGCACCCCGGTGAGGGTCTTGGCGTTCGAGTCGTAGACGAGTTCGTCGTTGCCGAGGGTGATGGTGGTCTTGCCGGGGTCGCGGCGGACGAGCTGGTTGCCGGACGCGTCGTAGGTGTAGGTGGTGGGTCCGGCGGTGCCGGTCTTGCTGTAGGAGGCGAGCTTATCCTCGCCGTTCCAGCTGAGGGTCGCGGTGCCGGTCGGGTCGGTGATGGAGGTGGTGTTGCCGACCGCGTCGTACTGCATGCCAGCCGAGCTGTTCCCGCTCGGTCCAGCGGTGGTGGCGCCGAGCAGCGCGTGCGGGCCGCCCGTACCGCCGCCCGTGTTCTGGGCTGTGGTGGGGGTGTTGAGGGTTCCCGGGGTCGGGAAGGTCTGGGTGACCGTGGTGTCCTGTGCGGTGTTGCCGGACGGGTCGTGCTGGACGAGCTGGGTGCGGTTGCCGGTCAGGTCGTAGCCATAGCTCTGCCAGTACGCCGCCGGTCCACCCACGGTGGTACGCAACGGGGCCTGCGCGCCGCTCGTTGGGCTGGAGTTGGCGCACGAGCCCTGTCCGCCGACCGAGGGCTGGGGGGCTTGGGTGAGGGTGCCGGTATCGCTCCACGCCGTGGTCAGCCGGCCGAGGTAGTCGTAGCCGAAGCACTGCAGGTCGGTGGAGGACGGGACGTTGTCCGGGATGCTGCGGACCCCGGTGACCTGACCGGAGGCGTTGTACGCGTAGGTGGTCTGCTGGACCGCGCCGGTGGCGGCGGTCTGCTTGTCGACGAACTGCTGCAGCGGGCGCCCGGTGGACTCGTCGAAGGTGTTGGTCACCACGATCTGGGTGCCCCACGGGTTGACCGTGGCGCGGATGGGATGCCCGTAGGCATCCCAGTTCGAGGACACGTCGTAGGTGGCACCGCCGTACGCGCCGAAGCTGGTCAGCTCACCGTTGACCTCATAGGTGTAGGCGATGGTCTCGGCCGGGATGTCGCCGACCGCCGAGCGGTTGTCGTCCTTCAACGCTCCGGTGATCGGATCGTAGAGGGCCTGGTAGGTGTAGGTGAACGGGGTCGAGCCCTGGCCGATGTCGGCGCCCGGGATCGTGGTGGTGGTCTGGGTGGGGTGGTAGGCGGTGTCGTAGGACAGCACCGAGGTGGTGTAGGCGTTGCCAGAGGCCCCGTTCACGTACCGGGTCGAGGTGCTCGGCTGGCCCTTGACCACCGTGTCGTAGGTGAAACCGGTCAGCTGGTTGGCGGGCGACGCCGAACCCTGATAGGAGCCGGTCTTACGACCGAGCAGGTCGTAGGTGTACGCGATGGTCTGGTTGCGGGCATCGGTGGTGGTGGCCACACGACCGGCCGGGTCGTAGGTCGTGGCGGTGGTCCCGGTGTCCGGGTCGACCGAGTTGACCTCACGGTCCTTCAGATCGTAGGTGTGGCTCCAGGTGTTGCCGGCGGCGTCCTTCTGGGTCGCCTGCTGGCCGTCGGCCGTGTAGGTGTACGAGGTCACATCGGCGGCGGCCGGGTTCCCAGTAGCAGTGGGGGTCTTGTACTGCCAGAGCTGGGCGGTGTGGCCGCGGGCGTCGGTGACGGTGGAGGTCGGCGTGCTGCCGGCCGGCGGTGTCACGTCCGTGCGGTCCGCGCCCGGGTAGGCCGTGGTGGTGGTGTTCTGGACCACGCCGTAGGCGACGAACTGCTGGGTCAGCGGACGGCCGAGGCCGTCGTACACCGTGTAGGTCTGGCCCGGGACCTGCTGGGTGGTGGTCTGGTACAGAGTGGTGCTGGCCGGGGTGTCGTTGTTGTACCAGGTGTTGTTGGAGCGGATGACCCGCCCTTGCGAGTCGTAGGCGGTGTCGGTGATCAACCGGCCGTTGTTGTAGGCGGAGATCGCCGGGGTGGACTGGGTCTGGATGCTACGACCCTCACCGTCCATGATCGCGATGCTGACGTTGTACGACCCGTCCGCGCGCAAGGTGGAGCTAGTGACAGTCGGGGGGACGGCCGCGTTGTTGACCACGCCGGGCACCGTGTAGGCGAAGGTCTTGCTGGCGCTACTGGTGGTGGCGCGGCCGGGCAGCCAGACAGCGGTCACGCGACCGAGTTGATCGTAGGCCTCGGTGGTGACGCGGCCGTTGGGATCGGTCACCGCGAGCGGCAGGGAGCGCGCCGGGTCATACGTGGTGGTCGTGGCGCGGCCCGTCGCGGCGTCGCTCGTACCGGCCGGGGCCGGCGTGGTGACCGTCTCGCTGTTCGGCAGCTCACCTGCGGCGGCGGCCGAGTAGGCGGTGGTGACGGTGGCGCCGTTCGGGTGAGCGCTGTCAGTGGAGTTGGGATCCGTCGCGCTGGTGATGCGGCCGTAGCTGTCGTACGTCGCGTTGGCCGCCGTGAACTGCGGGTTGCCACTGGAGTCGAAGTGGTCGGCCGTCAACGTACTGGTCGCGTCGTGCGCCGTGCCGAGTTGGCCGAAGGACAGGCCGTCGTAGGTGATCCGCTTCCACGTGGTGGTGTTGGCCGCAGTGGCGGTGGTGGTGGCGGTGCAGGTGCTCGCGCCATTGACGGTGATCGTCTCGTCCGGCAGCGCCGAGACCTGCGGGTCGGCGCCTGCCGCGTAGTTGGTGCGGGTACAGATGTCTGGCAGCCCGTCCGCACTGCTAAGCGAAGTGATGGTCCGGTTGCCGTACGCCGAGTCGGTCTTGGTGGTGGTGCTGGTGGCCCGCCAGGTACCGTCCGCCTTCAGCAACTTGGTCATGGAGACCGTGGTGGTGGCCGCGTAGCGGGCGATCAGGGCGGGCAGGCTGCCCTGACTGTGGGTGGCGGTGGCGACGGGACCGCTGCTGGTGTTGACCGTGTACCCGGTGATGCTGCCGCCGGCCTGGGTGTAGGTGTCGGATTCCAGGGTCTGGCCGGAGAGCCAGTCGGAATCGGTGACCGGACCACTCATCGGACCGGCCGCCGAGACACTGCGGGCGTTCTTGTTGGCGAGCAGGTCGCCGTCCATGCCTTGGTAGTACGTGGTCGTCTTCTGCGACTGGGGGCCGTCGTTGCCGCTGCCGGAGACTGCGGTGACGGAGGCGTAGCCGCGGAACTGGTCCCAGGTACGCGCGTTGTCGGGGGTGAGCGGGGAGTCGTTGCGGTGCCAGGCGGCCTTGCCGTAGCTGTAGGTCGTGGTCATCGGCGCCGAGCCCGGCGTGCCCGGGTTGACCGTGATGCTGGCAACGGGGTAGCGCTGGAACCAGTCGTCGACCGGAGTCGCGCCCGCGACCGAGCCCGGCGGGTTCCACTTGACGTTGTAACAGGACATCGTGTCGCTGTCGGCCGAGGCCGGCATCACGTTGTTGACCCGGGAGCAGGTGGGCTGGTTGGTGGTGCCGGTGGCGCCGGCGCTGGCGTAGGTGACGCCGATGGTGGCGCCGGTCTCGGTGGTGATCAGCTGGATGCGGGGGCGGTTGTAGAGCGGCGGTGCGGGGAGCAGGTTCGTGCCGTCGACGCGGTTGGGCAGCAGCTCCGAGGTGAAGGACACAAGGGGCAGCGGGACGGAGATCCCAGGGGCCTGGGCGTCCTGGCCGGTGCGAAGAACGCTGGCCAGCCACGGCACCTGGGTGTTCTCGGTGGCGTTCTGCACCTGGAGGAACACGTGGTTCAGCGCGTAGGAGTCCACCGGCTGGTAGCTGCCGTTGATCTTGACCTGGGTGGCGATCGAGGCCAGCCACTTGGTGGTCCAGAAAGTGGGGCCGTAGTTGGTGCAGTTGTCGCCCTGTGCGCACTGCTGGTCGAGCGGGACGTCAGGCCAGTTCGCCGCGTTCGCGGACGTGCGCTGCGAGGGGTCACAGGCTGCGGTGGACGTGACGCAGCGTTCGGTGGAGTTGAACACGATCTTCGCGGCCGGCTGGTAGCCGCCGTTGTTGTTCAGCTGGTCGGACAGCAGCTGGCCGTAGCCGATGGAGGCGAGCACGCCGCCGCGCGTGTAGGAGCTGTTCGAGCCGGTGCCGTTGTTCTGGCCGCCACCCCGGGCGTAGAAGTTCGCCTCGGGGGTGTAACTGTAGGTGGTCAGGTTGCTGTGCGAGTCGACGACGTAGTCCAGGTTCCAGCGCCACGCGCTCTGGCACCACGATGCCTGGCTCTTGGCCGGGTCGTAGCACGGGTCGCCGGAGTTCGGCGAGTAGACCGGAAGCGTCCAGGCCGAGCCGCTGTCGGCGCCCAGGGTGGTCGGGTTGCCGTTCGCGTCGGGCAGGTGGTTGAGGCCAAAGTAGTAGACCGTGCCGCTGGTGTCGGTCACCTTGATGTAGGAGCCGTTCCAGGTGCCGTTGGTGGCGCCGGTGAGGAACTGGACCTTGGTGCCGTCGTCACCCTTGATCCGCCAGGTGCAGTTGGACTGCTCGGTGGCTGCCGGCGCGTTGGCCTGGCAGGAGGGGTCGTCGGGGACCAGCTGCCCGGAGTGGCCGCCAAGGGACAGGGTGAGGTTCGCCCCTGCCCAGCACTCGTCGCCCGAGGTCGTGATCCCGTCCTTCGAGCACGGCTGGTAGGAGCGCTCCACGAAGCCAGGGGTGTAGTCCCAGCCGTCGCCGATCCAGGACGCCTGCGAGTTCGTCGAGGAGGTCTTCCCGTCCACCGAGGACGAATCGTAGGACAGCTGCACCGTCGGAGCGGAACCGCCCAGCGCCGGCGGGGCCTGCACCGGGTAGGAGTAGGTGAATGAGCCCGAGGAGCCACCGCCCGTCCACGCCTGGGACGGGTTCAGCGAAGTCGCCGAGTACGTGCCTGTACCACTGGAGGATCCGGAGACCACCCCGACCGTGGTCGAGGATGGGGATGAGGACGAGGCGGCGCTGTTGAGTGCCATGCTGCGCGGTTGCGCCGCACCGCCGTTGGCGGCGGGCAACGTCACATCAGCGGTGATCTTCTTCGAGGCGGGGTCGTACTGCGAAGCCAGCGGCGTCTGCTTCTGACACCCGGCCGCCTGAGGATCCGTCACAGCGCAGCCGGGCAGCAGGACCAGGTGCGCGCGCTCCGCCCAGTTCGCGCCGAACGCGGAATCCAGACCCGACGCGTCGATCCCGACCTGGACCGCGCCCGGATCGCCCTGGCCCGACCGGGTCAGCGTCACCGCCAGCCCCGATATACCGGCCTTGGCAGTCGACTTCGGGTCCGCGACATCGACCTGGACGCTCTGCCCAGCGACCGAGGAGCCCGCGACCGGCGCGAGTGTGACCGGCAGACCTGACGCGGCCGTCTCGCCACCGGCGGCCGGGGCCGCGGCCGCGGCCGGCGCCTGCGGCGCGGGACCCGAGCCGAGCTGCACCGACACCTGGCCGCTGGGGATCGGATGCGCGGACTTCGGTGGCTGCCACACCGGCGGCACCGGGTGCGCCGGCTTCGCCGCGGGAACTGCAGCGGCCTTGTGACCCTTGACCGACGCCGTCTTCGACAACGCCGTGCCCGGCGACCACACCCGCGAGTAGTCCGGCCCTGCCGCCACCGCGACCGACACCGGCGCCACCAGCGAACCCAGCAGAGCCACTGCGGCGACCGCGGCAACGCGGCTTCTGGAGCCGCCACGTGGTCGGTCCCGCCGTCGATCAACTCGTTGCCACAGGCCACCAACAGGACGCAACGCGAACACCGTTCCCCCCACCGACCCGGCACGACCGGGTCACCCTCCCGACACAAACCAGGCGCAGCGTAGCGGTGTTCACTGAGGACACGTCAAGATCATCACAGGCGTGAAGATTCTCACGCGCACGCATTCCGATGCTCTTTCCGCCAAACCCGGACAGCACCAGCCGTAAATGACTTGCCACGGTTCGTGACATCCACGAGCGTGTTGACGACTTTTGCCTACACAGGCCTCTCACCTTTTTCCTGGGGGACTTTCACCGTGACCAGCCGGCGCCATCACTTTGGCGCGCCCACTCGTCTCCTGACCACGGCCGCGGTCGTGGCACTGACGGCTGCCCTCGCCGGACCCATCGCGCACGCCGCAGGCCCATCGGGTCTGCCCTCGCAGGCCGCGATCGACGCCGCGACCGCCTTGCGCTCGCAGGAGCGGCCTCCGGCCAACGACACCGACAAGGCCATCGCGCAGGCCGAGGCGACCAAGCAGAACGTTCCGATCGACGCGCTGACCACGGAGTTCAGCGAGACGGTCGCGACGCCCACAGGTCATCTGTCCCTGACCAGCCACCCCGACCAGCAGCGCGTCAAGCGCAACGGCACCTGGCAAGCCTTGGACGCCGACCTGGCGGCCAACCCCGATGGCAGCTACTCGCCGAAGGCCTCGGTCGCGAACCTGGTGCTGTCCAAGGGCGGTGACGGTCCGCTGGCCACCATGACCAGCACGGACGGCAAGAAGCTCGCCCTGACCGCCCCGTTCGCGCTTCCCGCGCCCACCGTCAGCGGCGACAGCGTTCTCTACCCGTCTGTCGCCCCGGACATCGACCTCAAGGTCACTGCGACCAAGCTCGGTGGCCTGACCACCGTCCTGGTCGTCAAGACCCAAGCCGCAGCCGCCAATTCGGTCCTGAAGGACCTGCACTTCGACACCGTCGCCGACGGCGTCACCGTCAGCAGTGACCAGGTCGGTGACATCACCGCGACCGCTGCCGACGGCAACCCCCGCTTCCTCGCCCCCACTCCGCAGATGTGGGACAGCAGCACCACGCCCGCCGCTCCCGCCGCCAACGGTATGCAGCTACGCGCCGCCCTCCAGACCACAGCCGCCGGTGGCGACGGCACGGCCGCGCCCACCAGTACCACCGACGGCCCCGGTGCTGCATCCAAGGTCGCCACGATGCCGGTGAAGGCTGACGGCACGGGCATCGACCTCACCCCCGACCAGGACCTGCTGGCGCACGGCACCGCGCCCTACTACATCGACCCGGCCTGGGTGCCGTGGTCACCGTCGGCCAACTCCTGGACCTGGGTCCAGTCCGCTTACCCGAACTTGTCCAACTGGATGCGCTCGGGCAGCGGCGACTCCGACCACCCTGGTGTCGGCATCTGCGGCTACTACGCCGCCGGCAACAGCTGCTCCCCTGTCGACAAATACCGCAGCTTCTACCAGTTCGACATCAGCGGGCTCAACGGCGCGATCGTCTCCTCCGCCACGATGAACATGCAGGAGTACAGCTCCGCCGACTGGACCTGCGCCGACACCTACCCGCTGGACCTCTACCTCACCGGTGCCATCTACCCGCCCGGCAGCGGCCCCAACGGCACCGGCACCAACTGGACCAACCAGCCCGGCCAGGTCGGCGGCTCGCTCGGCGAGGACAAGGTCGGCGGCTCCGGCTGCGGTCCGAACATACCTTTCCAGTACAACATCACCGGCACCATGCAGCAGTACGCCAACAACGGCCAGCTGACCTTCGGCCTCTACGGCAACGAGAGCAACGACAACGCGTTCAAGCGCTTCACCTACCAGCCCTCGATATCCATCCAGTACGACCGCGTCCCCAACACCCCGACCAACCCAGTGGTCTGGCCGGCCCCCAAGACCATGAGCACGGGGACCACCAACCAGTCCTGCGGAGACGGCAACTCCAACGACTGGGCCTGGCTCGGCGCCGGCAGCAACCAGAACGGCGCGGTCTGGCTGAACGCCACCGTCTCCAGCCCCACCCAGGGCCAGCTGTGGTCCTGGGACCACCTCTGGGACTACCAGCTCTCCGGCGTCCCTGACGTGGCGTCCGGGTACTCGAACCTGGCGGCCAGCGGCGGCACCACCAGCTTCGGTGTGCCTGGCAGCGTCATCCAGGACGGTCACTCCTACGGCTACGGCATCATGGCCAGCGACCAACTGCCTGGCGTGTCCTGGTCCGCCTCCACCCCGACCTGCTACTTCAAGGTCGACCTGACTCCGCCGACCGTGACCTTCCCGTCCACCGTCAGCAACCTCGCCACGACATTCCCGCCCTCGGGCAACGGCCAGATCCCGCAGATCTACGCCGGCAAGACCGGCGCGGTCCCGTTCATCGCCACCGACCCGAACCCCTCGGGCCTGAACTCCTCCGGCGTCGGCTGCCTGCGCTGGGGCTGGGACCCACAACTGGCTGGCTCCAACTGGGCCTGCGGCTCGAACATGCCCAGCGGCCAGATCCCGGGCATCATCCCCGGCCACTGGGGCACCAACATCCTCTACGTCCAGGCCGAGGACAACGCCGGCAACCTCTCGCCGATCGCCCCGTACTCTTTCTACGCCCCGTGGAACCCCAACGGCCCCGCGCCGGTCTTCGGTGACATCACCGGCGACAGCGTCCCCGACATCGTCGCCCCGGACTCGGCCGGCAACCTGCGCTCCTACACCGTCCCGGGCAACCCGCTCGCCCAGGCGCCTGCCACCACCCTCGCCGCCCCTCAGGCCAAGTCACCCGGCGCTGACTCCTGGAACAACTACCTCATCACGCACCGCGGCAGCCTGAGCGGCGCCAATCACGTCGACGACCTAATCGCGTACAAGGTCGGCGCCAAGAGCCTGTACTACTACCAGAACCCCAACAACAACAGCATCACCGGCGCCTTCGACACCCCAAACCTGCTGACCAAGCCCGCCTGTGACCCCACCCTCACGGACTGCACCGGCTACAACGCCACCGACTGGTCCAGCGTGAAGCAGATCGCCGCCAGCGGCGACCCCAGCACCACCAACCTCGACCCCACCAAGCACTTCCTCAACCGCACCGGCCTGTTCACCGTGGAGACCAACCCCGCCAACGACGCGGCCCTCTGGTTCTACCCGGCAATCGCTAACGCCGTCTTCGGCTCACCGGTCAAACTTGCCGCAACCGGCTGGAAGAACCTCCAGCTGATCTCACCCGGCGACTGGGCGGGCCAGGGCCGCCCCGGCTTGTGGGCCCGCGATACCAGCACCAGCAACGCCAGCGGCAACATCACTGCCTACACCTTCAGCACTGGCACCATCACCGTCAACGTCCCCTTCGCTGGCTCGGTCACTCTCCCCACCCTCACTGGCATCGCCACCAGCACCCAGATCAACAGCGGTGTCACCACCGCCAACTGGCCCACCATCGGCTCCGACGGCGACCTCACGGGCAACGGCCACCCCACCCTCTGGGGAATCACCCCCTCCGGCGACATCCAGATCTGGACCGGCAACACCACTGGTGCCGACACCGCCACGCCCGGCTACACCTTCACCACCGGCCCCGACACCGTCCTCAACACCGGAGCACCCAACTACGAGTGGAAGTTGGCCTCGGCGAGCCCGCCCCTCGACGTCAACGGCCAGAACCCGCTGACCGCCAGCCCCAGCGGCGCCTACCAGTGGGAGGCCGACCACAACGGCACCCCCAACGCCGCCGCCTCGTTCCATGGCGCCTCGACCCCCAGCTACCTCCAGGCCAACATCCCCACCCCCGACACCACCAAGAGCTTCTCAGTCTCGGCCTGGGCAAAGATCAACAGCACCTACGACAACCAGACCATCCTCTGCCTCGCCGGCAACCAACGCAGCCCCTTCTACCTCCAGTACTCCAAGTCCTTCGGCACCTGGGCCTTCATCGCAGCCGGCGCCGACGACATCAACACCCCGACCTACTACTCGGCCTCGGCCAACACAGCGCCACAGGTCGGGGCTTGGACGCACCTCACCGCCACGTACAACGCCGACACCAAGGCCATGACCCTCTACGTCGGCGGCCAGTTCGCCGGCTCGGGCACCAACCCCAGCCCCTGGAAGACCACCGGACCGACCATCATCGGCGCATCGGCCGCCACCGGATACAGCCTCAGCAACGCCCTGGACGGCGCCGTCAGCGACGTCCAGATCTACCCCTACGCCCTCACCAACCAGCAGGTGACGAACATCTACCAGAACAGCTGAGCCGCACCGACTCACCCTGAGCAACACCCGGACCCGCAGGCAACGCAACGCTGTTAGCTGATCCGGGCTCTGCCACTCTGCCCCGCCGGGAGTACCCGGCGGGGCAGAGTGGCTATCAGGACTGACCAGCAGGTTACTCAGCAGTAGGTCCTTCGGCAGGCATGGCGCCTTCGAGGCCTCACCATGAATGACGCCGCTGCCCACCCGGCTTCGACACCCCTCGCCGAGAATTCCTCCACCCCCGCCCCGCAGCCCCCCTCTGTTACTCTTGCCGCCGCAGGCCCGCACCACGGCCTCGCAGGACCACGACCCAGGAGGTGAGACCCATTACCGCTGTTGCAGCCCGGGTGCTCTCCCCGCGCGGTCCCGCCGTACGCCACTCGTAGACGCAGGCGTAGACGACAGAGACAGACCGCGAGAGCACCCTTCGGTCACCCCGGAAGGCACTCACCGCTCTCATGTCGCTCCTCCCCTCCATCGTCACCCAACTCCGCGCCGCAGGCTGTGTCTTCGCCGAGGACGAGGCGGACTTGATCGTCGCCACCGCCACCACGCCCGAGCAACTCGCCGCCATGGTCGAGCAGCGCGTTGCCGGGTTCCCGCTGGAACACGTGCTCGGCTGGGCCGACTTCCACGGCCTGCGGATCTCGCTCGACCCCGGCGTCTTCGTGCCTCGGCGCCGCACCGAGTTCCTGGTCGACTGCGCAGCCGAACGCACCGCGCCCGGCGCGCTCGTCATCGACCTCTGCTGCGGCTCCGGCGCGCTCGGCGCGGCGCTGGCCGCCAGCGTCGACGGCGGCGTCGAGCTGCACGCCGCTGACGTCGACCCCGCTGCCGTCGCCTGCGCCCGCCGCAACCTTCCGGCCGGGGCGCACGCCTACGAAGGCGACCTGTTCGACCCGCTGCCCACCCGCCTGCGCGGCCAGGTCGCCGTGCTGCTCGCCAACGTCCCGTACGTCCCGACCGGGGACATCGCGCTGCTGCCCACCGAAGCCCGGGTGCACGAGGCCCGCGTCGCGCTGGACGGCGGCGCGGACGGTCTGGACGTGCTGCGCCGGGTCGCCTTCGCGGCGCCCGAGTGGCTGGCGCCGGACGGGGCGCTGCTCTTCGAGACCAGCGAGCGGCAGGTGCCGAACGCGGTGGCCACGGTGCGCGCGGCCGGGTTGGGTGTGGAGATCCGCAGGGACGAGGAGTTGGAGGCGACCGTGATCGTGGCCACGGCTACCTGACGGTACGTCAGCCTGCCGCCGTTGACTCCTCAAACACCCCTTCGACAAGGAGTCGATGTGCGCACTGCTTACATTGCGGCTACGATCGCAATGTAAGCACCGCACACTCGAGAGGAGTCCCATGGGCAAGCCGAGCGACTCCTACCACCACGGCGACGCGCGGGCCGCGTGTCTACGTGCGGCGCGCGAGCTGCTGGAAGAGGACGGCGGCGGGCTTTCGGTGCGCGCTGTGGCCCGGCGGGCCGGCGTGTCGGCGACCGCTCCGTATCGGCATTTCCCCGACCGGGAGGCGTTGGTCTCCGCGGTCGCCGCGCAGGGGTACCGCGAGCTTGCGGAGCGCCTCGCCGCGGCGCACCCAGCGCCCGCGACGCCTGAGGATCTCGCGGACGTCGCCGTGGCCTATGTGCAGTTCGCCCTTGCGCACCCGGCCCTGTTCCGGGCCATGTTCTCGGAGCCCTGCGACCCGGGCAACGCCGAAAGGGCCGCCGCGACCGCCGCCATCTCCGCATACGTCGACGGCCTCGTCCGGCGGGCCTTTCGGAAGCACAGCAGCGAAGCGGAAGCGGGCCCGGGTGCTGACGTCGAGGCGCTGTCCACCGCCGTCTGGGCCCTGGTGCACGGCCTCGCGTTCCTGCACCTCGACGGCAAGTTCGACGCTTCCGTGCCGGAAGTCGTCGCCGACCGGGTCCGTGCCGCCGTCCACGCGAATCTCGGCGTGGCAGCACCCCGGCCTCGGACCGAACAGCGGGCTCGGACCGAGCACAGCAGTGAAAGCGAGTAACTCTCATGCAGGCATACGTCATGACCCGATACGGCGACGCGAGCGCGATGGAACTGCGCGACGTCCCCGAGCCCGCGCCGAGCAGCGGCGAGGTGCTCATCCGCGTGCGCGCGGCGGGGCTGAACCCTGTCGACTTCAAGATCCGCGAAGGCAAGATGCGCTTGCTCAAGCGCCTCGACCTGCCCATGGTGGCGGGCAGTGAACTGGCCGGTGTCGTCGAGGCGATCGGCGACGGCGTCACGCGTTTCGCGGTCGGCGACCGGGTGTTCGCCAGGGTGGACAAGGACAAGCTGGGCGCCTACGCCCCGTATGCCGTCGTCGACGAGGCCTTGGTGGCGAAGATGCCGCAGTCGCTGGACTTCGCCGATGCCGCCGGGCTCCCGCTCGCCGGGCTGACCGCGCTGCAGGCACTGCGCGACGAACTGGCCGTCAAGGCGGGCGACCGGGTGTTCATCTCCGGCGGAGCCGGCGGCGTCGGCACCCTCGCCATCCAACTCGCCGCCTGGCTGGGCGCGACGGTGGCCACCACCGCATCACCGCGTGGCGAGGAACTGGTGCGCTCCCTCGGGGCCGAAACGGTCATCGACTACCGGACGCAGAAGTTCAAGGACCAACTCAGCGACTACGACGGCGCATTCGACCTGACCGGCGGCCAGGACCTGCTCGACAGCTTCGCCATCCTCAAGCGCGGCGCCAGGACCGTCTCCATCGCCGGGATCCCCGACGCGACCACGGCCCGCGTGGACCTGGGCGCCGGCCCGCTGCTGACCGCCGTACTGACGGCGGCCAGCGCCAAGATCCGCCGCGCGGCCCGACGCAAGGGTGTCGGCTACCGGTACCTGTTCATGCACCCCAGCGGAGCGGACCTCGAGGTGCTGGCCGGACTGGTCGACAAGGGCATGCTCAAAACGGTGACCGACCGAGTCTTCCCCTTCGAGCAGATCGCCGACGCCTTCGCGTACCTGGAACAGGGCCACGCCAAGGGCAAAGTCGTCGTCCAGCTGTGAGCTCCGCTAGAGTCCGGCCACGATCGAACGGCTGCGCGGGCAGCGGGCTTGGGGGCGGGGAGCATGACGGACGCAGCACGGCCGGACGACGGGGAGCCTCAGGCGGAACCGCAGGACGCGGCTCCACACGACGCCGGTTCCCCTGATCCGTGGGCGCCGCCGCAGGACGACGCACCACAGGACGCCCGCCCCGCCGGTGCCCCGTGGCCACCGCCCCGCAACGGCCCGTACCCCCACCCATACGCGCAGGTCGGCCCGTACCCCCACCCATACGCGCAGGTCGGCCCGTACCCCTACCCGTACGACGGGCGCCCGGTGGTCGAGGGAACCAACGGGCTGGCCATCACCTCGCTGGTCACCGGGGTCACCTGCTGCCTCTGGCCGGCCGCGCTGGGTTTCGGGATCGCAGCGCTGGTCCAGCTCCGGCGTCGCCGCCAGGAGGGGTTCGGGATCGCCATTGCGGGAGTGGTGCTCGGGACGCTCGGGCTGATCGGGGGGACGGTGGGCATGGTGAGCGGCGTCCTGCACGTCCACGCGAGCGCTACCGGGGCTGGTCCTTCAACGCCCGCGCTGCCCTTCCCCCTGCCCAGCGACATCCCCAGCGACCCTGGTGGCTCCGCCGATCTGAACCCGACTCAGCAGGCCTTCGTGCAGGACCTCACCGAGCTCAGATTGCAGGACGAGATTCTGCAGGACCCGATGACCGACCCGGGGATGGCGGGCGGGGAGGCAGAGCGCACCGCCCAGGTACTCGCGGACACCGAGGTCTTTCTCGACCAGACGCAGTGGCCCGCCGAGGTCAAGGGCCAGATCGCCGTGCTGGTGAACAGCTTCGAGGCCGACGCGACCGTCTGGAACGCGGTCAGCACCAACACCACCGACCCGGTGGGGGCCTTCCAGGCAGCCCTGCGGACCAACGCCCCCTCGATCGCCGAGGCCATCGCCCGCAAAGCACTCTCGCTCACCGAAGACAACCAGCCGGTCGACCCGGGCAACGGGATACCGGGCGATCCGAGCAGCACGCAGCCGACCGACAGCGCCGCCCCTGCCGCAGTCTGAGCCCACGGCGGCCGTAGCGGAGTCAGTCGGCGCGCAGAATGCGGGAGACGTAGATGGTCGGCGGATCGGTGTCCTCGTTCACCGCGTACTCGACCAGGCCCACGTCCCGGCGCAACGGCGCGGAGTACAGCTGGTCAGGTCTGCCGGGACGGGCTGCCTCATCTGACTGTCAGTCAGCCTGCTGCTGTCGTACCGGCGGTCACGGATGCCACCCGTTCACGCCAGCCCATCCGAACGGGTCCGGGGCCACCGCGTGCGCTCGCTGCCGCCGCCGCTGCCTGTCGGCACTCTCCGCAGGCGGCCTCGCCGCTGACCGGCCGGAACGGGCGCTCGCACCCATCGCAGTTCACCAGCGCCACCACGGCGGATCGCTCCGGCGCGTCCGGGATCTTGTGCACCAACCGGTGGTTCAGCAACGCATACGCACTCTTCAGCTCCCCCGGCAACCCGGCGGTGAGCACATGCCGCAGCGACTCCGAACTCACGCCCCTGGCCAGCCACTCGGCCGCCAGCGGCGCCAACCGCCGCACCTCGGAGCCGCCGAGCACCAGGCGCGGATCACTGCGCCGCAGCGCGAGCAACACGCGCTCAGCTTTGACGCGTTCTTCCGTGGGCGGCGGGACCGGGAGGGGGGAAGTCTCATCCTCCCCCAGTCTTTCTCCCTCTGGGAGGACGGTGCCGGGTGACGGCGCCTCGGCTTCACCGGCCTCTCGTTCCCCGGCATCCGGTTCGTCATCGCTCTGATCCAGCCGCTCCAGCCGCTCCAGCTGCGCGAAGTGCGCGGCGAACAGCCGCTCAGCGTCCTTCTCGCTCATCGGCTCATCGCACAGCAGTGACTCGCTGCGAATCTGCCCGCTCCGGCCGCGCCAGCGCGTGTGGTGCAGCAGACCGGCGTGCGCGAGGTTCTTGCGCGCCCTCGCTGCGGTGACTCGTCCGCCCGTCAAGCCGTCGGCCAGTTCGGTGACGGTGGTGCGGGCAGCCTTGGCCTCCGAGAGCGCCTGCCCCCGGACCGCCAGCCGGAAGGCGCTGTCTGACAGGTCGTCATCCCAGATCTGGGAGTTGCGAATCCTCGTGAAGTCGCGCGTGGGCGCGCTAACATGCCTAAGCATCTCTCGTGGACTCCTAAGCATCCACTGGGCGGTGAAGAGCCCGGCACTGGTGCTGCTAACACCTGCCGGGCTCGCCCATTTCTTGCAGGGCTACCGCGCTTTCGCGGCCACCGTACACCACGCTTCGCGCACATCCGGACACTGTCCGCAACTGATCATTTCTGCTGACTTCCCGTCAGATCCAGCTCACACCAGAGCGTTTTCCGCGAGGGCGGCCGCGTCACCGCCCCCCACCGATCGGCCAACGCGTCCACCAGGAGCAGCCCACGCCCCGACTCCGCGTCGAGCGCCGGGCCCTCCGGCAAGCTCGGCACCTGCTCCCCGCGCCAGTCCGACACCTCGATCCGCAGCAGCGTCGCCAGCCCCGGACACGGCCCGAGCCGCATCCCCAACTCGAAGTCGTCGCCTCGTACATGACCATGCATGATCGCGTTCGACGCCAGCTCGGCCACGATCAGTTCGGCGTCCTGGAACAGCTCGTCGCTGGGAGTCCAGCCCCAGCAGATCAGTTGACGGGCCGCCGTCTGCCGCGCCCGGCGCGCGCCGCGTCTCGTTGAGGGGAACTGCCAGCCGGCGCAGAGTGCGGTGTCGGTCTGCTGGGCAAGGGTGATTTCGGACTTCATGCCATCGAGCGTGGCGGGATCCGCGTACGCTGACCAGAGGGTCAGCCGGTACAGAGCGTGCACGGTACGAATACGCTCCGTACCCAGTACGGAACTGCGGCAGTAACCAGGTGCGGGGCGGTGGTCACCAATGACGGCAGCGGACCAGCATGACGACGAAGAGCGCCCGGAGGCGCCGGAGGACTCGGACGACAGTACGGAGTTCTTCCGCGCGATCGGGAAGCAGCTCAAAGTCCTGCGCGAGCGCGCGAATCTGACGCAGAAGCAGACGGCGGACCTGTTCGGCTACAGCGAGGACCTGATCTCCTCGTTGGAACGCGGGCGGCGGGTGATGCAGAAGGAGTTCCTGCTCTCGGCGGAGGTGAAGCTGGACGCCGGCGGGATGTTCGAGGTCATCCAGGATGACGTCGAGCAGGCCAAGGCGAAGGCACAGCTCCGGACACCAGTCGCGTTCCGTGTCTTCTCCCGACTGGAACCGCTCGCAGTGGAGCGACACCAGTACTGCACGCATGACATCCCCGGGCTACTCCAGACCGAGGAGCACGCCCGAGCACTGCTGACCATGCGCAAACCGCTCCTCGCCGAACAGACCATCGAGGAAAGGATCCTGACACGCATGGCCCGGCAGGACCTGTTGGACCAGTGGCCTGCGCCCGAGCTGACCTGGATCATCGAGGAATCCGTACTGCGCCGACCGATCGCTGGTCGATCCGTACACGCCGGGCAGTTGGAGAAGATCCTCCGTGCTGGTCGGAAGCGCAACGTCGAGATCCAGGTGATGCCCCTCGAACGCACCGAGCACGCCGGCATGAGCGGCCCGTTCATCCTGCTCACTCCCAAGGGGAAGCCTCAGCTCGGCTACATCGAGGTTCAGAGCTTCAGCCATCTGACCAGGAATCCCGAGGAAGTCCGTATCCTGGCCGCAAAGTACGGCAGCCTCAGGGCCCAGGCACTCACGCCGTCGGAGTCCCTGGCTCTGATCGAGAAGATGCTGGGAGAACTATGAGCACCGCGCAACTCACCTGGTTCAAGAGCAGCTACAGCAACGCCGAAGGCGGCGAGTGCATCGAGGTCGCCTGGGTCAAGAGCAGCCACAGCAACAACGAAGGCGGCGAATGCATCGAGGTCGCCGCCACCCCCACCACCATCCACGTCCGCGACTCCAAGGACAAGACCGGCCCAGCCCTCTCCTTCCCGTCCCCCAGCTGGACCGCCTTCCTCACCCTCGCCACCACCACCTGACCCCCCATCACCCCCAGCGGGGCGCACCCACCCACGCGCCCCGCACCCTTCCCCCGCGAGCACCCGACAACCGGTACAGAATCACCTTCGGCGGCGGTCGCCCGGCTCAGGCAGGGGTCACGGAGTAGAGCGGGGCGCCGGGAGCTCGCGGGCGTACTCGTGCCAGTAGGCCGCTATCTCGGTGGTCTGCCTCAGCACGCGATCAGGGGCGGGCGGGCACGGCCAGAACTGAAGCAGATAACGATCCAGTTGGGGCTCCTCCCGCTTCCGGGTGTCCGCCTCCCTCCCCTCCGCCATCCCCCGGGCGCAGTAGCGGACCCGATACGACCGCTCCTCGAGGTCCAGCGACCATTCGGCCGCACCGGCCCACTCGAGCAGGTTGGAGGACGGCGAGACCGGAGTGAACGGAACCTCCACGGCCTCCTCCCATGCATCATCCAACACCGGCTGCTCGTCGTGCAGTTCGACGGCCAGCCCGACCTTGCCGGTGTGCAGACCGGTCTGCAAGAACAGCGCACCCTCCCGCGCACCACCGCACAGCCCGACGACCTGCCCGGCGAACGCCTGGGCCAGATCGACCTCGAAGTCATCGTCGCTCTCGACATAGAACTGGCCGTAGTGCACATGGATCTCGCCGTCGAACAGGATCCGCATCGTGTCCCCATCCCTGGTACTCGAACTGTCGATACCTGACCCTCGCCCCTGGTACTGACACATCACCTTTGGTCGTTCAGGCTTCCTTGTCAGCGAACCTGGTCGCTCTTCGACCCGATGCCTTCGATCCTGGTCGGAGTTCCCTCCGGGGCGAACGAGTGGTGGAAGGTGAAGGCGTGCGGCGCGGAGCCGTGGTCGTGGAGGTGTTCCAGCCTGGAAACCCCGTCCTGCCAGGTGGGTGTCACGCCGTCAGAGACCCACCAGCACACGTAATTCGGGCGTCCTGTCCTCTCGAACCAGTCGTAACGCCTGTTCAGCGCCCCACGGTGCAGACCGGTGTAGATGGCGTCGAAGGCGAGGTGCAGGTCGGTCCAGAGTGAGAGGGTCGCGGCCAGGGCGGTGGTTTCCACCGTACGACCCTTGCCGTACCAGGTCGGTACGGCGAACTCTCCCCATGCACCCCAGTCCAAGTCGAAGAGTGCGCCCCGGTCGCCGTCTGCCGCTTCAGCGCGAGCGAGGTACCCGGGGTGCTGGCTGATCTTCCGGTAGATGGCCTCGCCGCTGTCGTAGAACTCGTTCGTGAGAGGTGCGGGATCGGCGAGAGGTGACTTCAGAACGCCGAATGTGTACAGCGCAAGATGGGGCATGCGTCTCTCCCTGGTTGGGGGTGCCTGGTGTGGACCTGCGGGCGGCTCGGCCTGAAGGAACTCCTGTGCGGCCGTGGGCGATAGCCGAAGACCAGGTGAAGGTAGCTGCCTCCGCGCCCCATGTCGAAGTTGCGTTTTCCCTGCCCAAGTGGCCTCTTGCACAGGTCATTGCGGGGGCCTGGGCGGTGACCCTCGGGCGGGCACCAGGGCGCCCCCGTTGCCGAGGAAAACCGTTGGGCTGTCCGACCAGCTTCAGGCATGATCGACTCGTGGACACCTACCTGGAGACCGAGCGCCTGGCCCTGCGCCGCTTCACTGCCGATGACGCGGACCTGCTGATCGAGCTGGACAGCGACCCGGCGGTGATGCGCTACCTGACCGGCGGCAATCCGACAGCACCGGAGGTCGTCCGCGAGCGCCACCTGCCGAACATCCTCGCCGGCTACGAGAAGTGGGGCGGCGACCTCGGACTGTTCGCCGCGCACGAGAAGGACGGCGGCGCGTTCATCGGCTGGTTCATCCTGCGTCCCGAGCCGGAGGGCCCGCTGGACGAAGTCGAGCTCGGCTACCGGCTGCGGCAAGCGGCTTGGGGCAAGGGTTATGCCACCGAGGGCTCGCGAGCCTTGCTGGGCAAGGCGTTCACGGAGCTCGGTGTGCGCATGGTCTGGGCTGACACGATGTCCGTGAACCACGGTTCGCGCAACGTCATGGAGAAGCTCGAAATGACGCTCGCGGACACCATCCCTACTCCCGCCGACATGGAGATGATCGAGGGCTCCGAGCATGGAGGCGTGCGGTACGAGATCACCAAGGAGCAGTGGGGGCAGTAGTAGCCACGGCGCGCCACGGACTGCTGGTCACCGTCAACGACACCCCTTACTGGGCGAGCAGGTTCAGGGCTGGCGGCAGGCGCGCAGCAGCAGGGTGTCGGCCGCGCGCGGGCCCGGCGTAGCCGGCGGCAGGAGGTCGGCGGTGATGCCGGTGAACCCTGCCTCGTCCAACAGCTTGGTCCAGACGTGCTCCTGGAGGACCCAGCGGCGCATCGTCGCCGCGGTGCCATCGGGGTTCTTGGCCGGGATGTCGGCGTGGACGACATCCGGCTCGGCCGGCGCGCCGGTCAGGTAGTGGCCGAGCGTGGCGACGACGAACAGCCCGCCGGGACGCAGCGCCGTGGCGGTGGCGGGCAGCAACCGGCGGGGGTCGGCGAAGTCGACGGCGCCGAAGACGCTGTAGGCGGCGTCGTAGTGGTCGGGGTGGTCGATCAGGTGCTGGGTCACGTCGGCGTGGACGGGTCGCAGCGTGGGCGCGAGATGGCTGTAGAGGTCGAGCGCGATGGCGTGCTGGGCGGGCGATGCGTCGATGGCGTCGACCTGCGCGGGGTTGTGCTGGACGGCGAGGTGGGCGGCGTGGCGAGCGGCGCCGGAGCCGAGGTCGGCCACGTGCCGGCCGGCCAGGGCACCGAGGAGTTCGGCGCCCGGACCGGTGTCCTGGCCCCAGGTCCAGAAGAAGGAGGAGGGGACGGTGCGGTCGGTGGCGGCCCGGTTGCGGCCGTAGTGGTGCCAGAGGTCTGCCGGGGCGGGGCGGGCGGGCGTGGTCGCGGTCACCCGGCCAATCCTGGCGGCCCGGCACGTGGCGGCGGGCGGCTTCGAGGGAATTTCACTCGTCCGCGCCAGGCGGGGAGCAGGGGCTGCACTTCGCGGCGGGGGCCGCTCCAGCGGACGCTACTCGCTGCGGTTGTGGGTGCGTTCGCAGCGTTGGGCGGCGCGGCCTCAGATGATGTTGAAACCCCGGTCCGCGTCGTAGATGTCCGCTTCCACGACGTAGACGACCTTCCAAGCCGGGACCACGATGTACTTCACCATGGCGGAATCGGACCAACTCGACCGTGTGAGGTCGTCGTTCGTGTAGGCGAGGTGGGTGTCGGGGCCGTAGGGATTCTCGGCGATCTTGCTGACGAGCCTCAACAGCGACCGCCGGTCAGCGGGTGGGAGGTAGTCGCGGAGCCTTCCCGCCTGCTCGGTGAACTCGACACGGAACTTCATGATGGTCGGAGCGTAGGTCGGCGTGCACGATCCGGCCATCGGATTTTCGGATGGTTCGGTGGCGGAATCGGTGGACGTGGCCAATGACGAGCTGAGCCCCTTCTGACCCGCCAGCGGCTTCGGCCCCCGCATGGCTGTCGACCTGCTCCAAGTGCCAGGGCCTGCTGCAACCGGAATTGATCCGCCGAGCGCTCCCCATCCGTGTCCTCAAGCGAAGCACCATCCGCCCGAGGAGAGAACATGCCGACCCCCGGCTTCCCCGCAGACACGCTCGACGAGGACGGCACCCCCGTCTGGATCACCGACCTGGCGTCCGAGCACCCGAACCACACCGTGCACGTGGTCCGCGACCTGAGCCCGCAGGACGCCCTGCTGGCGCTCGGTGCCAAGCCCGCGCTCATCACCTCCTGCGAGCTGCCCGCCGAACGCCCCGACGAGTGGACGTCGCTCGCGCGGGCGGCGATCGGCCCGACCGACAGCGGCGCGGTCCTGCTGGCCGGGCGGGTGGGCGACTGGACGTTCGTCTACGACGACGGCGGGCTGACCGGCTTCACACTCGACGGCGACACCCCGGCGACGCTGCTGTCGGCTACCGGCAGGGAGGCGGCGACCAGCACCTTCAGCATCAACGCGGACACGAACCTCGAGTACGCGGTCGACGGCGAGTCGCTGTTCGCGGTCTACGAGGAACTCGACCCGACCGCTGACGAGGAGGAGGAGATCCCCGCCGCGCTGCGCGACGCCGTCGAGGCCGCCGGAACCTTCGACCAGGAGGACCTCGACGAGGGCGAACCGGACGGGGCGATCAACCTGCGCGTGCTCTGCGCGCTGGCCGGGCTGCGGTGCACGCTGGACGATCTGCGCCGCATCCCGCTGTGGGCCGCGCCCTTCAGCTGATGGCCCCAGCCGCCGGTCAGTGCCCGCGGTGCTGCTTCAACTTGCCCCACACGCTCACCACGTCGCCGCGACACGGCGAAGCGAGACCCTAGCGGATCACGGCACGGCGGCGCGCCGACGGGTGAGGTGTTCGCTCGGAGGGATCGAGTTTCCCGTAACAGCCCGTCATGTTCGCGTCAGCTCCCTATGATCAACCCCGGCCGACGGCACGGGCATCGGGCCCAGTGCCGGATGGGGAGGGATTCCGAGATGATCAAGAGCAGGCTTACGCAGGGGTTGGTCGCGATCGTCGCGCTGCTGATCGGACTCGTCGCCGCGCCACCGGCCGGCGCGGTCGTCGGCGGCAGTGACGCGGCCCAGGGTCAGTTCCCCTACCTGGTGTCCGTCGTGTCCTCCGGCATCTTCGGCGACTCGCACATCTGCGGCGGCGCCATCCTGGACGCGACCACGGTGCTGACGGCGGCGCACTGCGCGGACGGCGGCACGACGTCCTCGCTCAAGGTCTCCTACGGCTCGGCGAACCGGACCGCCGGGACGAAGGCATCCCTCAACCGCGTCATCATGCACCCGAGTTACAGCAGCTCGACGATCGACAACGACCTCGCGGTCCTCAAGCTGTCGAGCCCGATCCCGCTGGACGGCGTCAACGCCGCCGCGATCCCGCTGGCCGCTGCCGGCTCGGTGGCGTCCGGGGCGGTTCAGGTGGCCGGGTGGGGCAGGACGGCGTACGGGGCGCCCCTTCCGGTGCAGGCGCAGTACGCCGGCCTGAACGTCGTCGACCGCGCCACCTGCAACGGCCGATGGGGCGACATCAACCTGATCACCAAGAACATGATGTGCGCGGGCGGCGCCAACGACGGGCTGACCTCCTGCAACGGTGACAGCGGCGGCCCGCTCGTCCAGGACCAGGGCGGCACGGCCGTGCTGGTCGGCATCGTCTCCTGGGGCAAGTTCGGCTGCACCTCGGACTACCCCGCCGTCTTCGCCGATGTCGCCGAGCCCGGCTTGCGGTCCTGGATCGACAACCTCAGCGGCACCGCCGCCAGGTCCGCCGCAGTGACCCGCCCCGCCGCCACCCCCCTTGCCGCACCGGCCAGTTCCGACCACGGCTGCCCCTTCGACAGCGTCTGCCTCTACACGACCACTGCGGACTACCAGAGCGATGACCCGGCCGTCATCGACAACCAGGCGCTGTACGCCACCAGCCCCACCTTCACCGTCCAGGCCGGCGCCTACGCCGAGGTCGTCGACAACACCGGCTTCGCCCCCGAGTACGCCTCCGAGGGCACCATCGCGCTGGGCCTGCTGGGCGAGTGCGTCTACGTGCCGGAGGACACCGAAGCCGCCGGCACCGACACCGCGATGAGCGCGCTCGGCGTCAACGCCGTCGTCGTCGCACCCACGCAGGGCGAGGTCGACTCGCTCGTCGTCCCCTGTCCCGCCAAGTAACCGCCCGCCCCTGACCAGGCCCCGCACCGTTGACGCGAGCGGTGCGGGGCCGGCAGGTCAGCCGTGGTAGCCGACCGGCTCCAGGTACAGGGTGTCCGTCCCGCCCGCGTCGGCGCCGGTGGCGAACTCGGCGCCGGGCCAGGCCAGTTTGACCGAGTGGGTCTCGCCGGGCGGGGTGATCGTCATACCGGTGACCTTGGTGCCGGGGTGGCCGGGGGGATTGGTGCGGTACCAGATGGTGAACTGGGTGCTCGCCCCGGCGGCGAGGGTGACGGTGCTCCCGTCGTGCGGGCCGCGCGGCACCGAGGTGGGGCCTTCGCCGGTGGTCAGGTCCACCCCGGCGAAGCCGTAGAGCGTGCAGCGCGCGCCTGCCTTGTTGGTGAACGAGACGTTGACCGAGGCCAGGTCGGGCTCCGGCGGTGTCGCCTTGCCCACGGACGTGCTGATGCCCAGGTCGGCGGTGGTGCAGTGGCCACTCGCCGCCGCGCCGGACGAGCCAGTTGAACCGGACGAGCCCGACGAGCCACTGCCGGTGGACCCAGTGTCGGTGGATCCGGTGCCGGTGGACCCGCTGCCGGTCCGCGCGGCGGTCGGCTGCCCGGCGCCCGTGGTCACACTGCCGCTCACATCGTCCTGACAGGCGGTCAGCGCCAACCCCGCCACGACCGCCACCACACTTGCCGCCAGGGCACGCCGAACACGCATCTGGACCCCTCCCAAGGATGTCGGTTCGCGGCTCCCCGCCGCGACCACCACCAGGGTCACACGGCCGAGCACGGTCAAACCAGGCTGAGCACCGTGCCAGGACAGGGCTGTGACGGTGTCCCGTTCCTGTCCCAAAGATCCTGACCCGCAGTCACATCGCCGCGAGCCGCTCCAGCCCGGCCCGGGTCTCCGGATCGGCCGGAGCGTAGGTGATCATGCGGTAGCCGGGGCGCGGGCCGAGCCAGAGGTTGGTGAAGTCGAAGTTCAGCAGGCCGACTTGGGAGTTGAGGAACCGCTTCTGACCGTCGCCGGTGCCGGCGACGTCATGGCGCTCCCACAGCTCGGCGAACTCGGGCGAGGCCAGCAGCAGCTTCTTCAGCAGGGTCTTGTACGGCGGCTCGGCGACGTGATCCGCCATCGCGGCACGGAACTTGCCCACCATGGAGTGCGTCGCGCGCTCCCAGTCGATCAGCGCCTCGCGCCAGGCCGGGTCGGTGAAGGCCAGCCACATGATGTTCCGGTCCTCGGGCGGGACGGCGTCGAGGTCGCCCACCAGCCGGCGGTACACCCGGTTGTAGGCGATCAGGTCGTAGCGCGGGTTGACCACGCAGGCGGGCAGCGGTCCCAGTTGGTCCAGGACCGCCCGCACGGCGGGTGTCACCACCGGGCAGACCTTGGCCGGCGACGGGTCGGCGGCGCCCGCGAGGATGAAGAGGTGCTCGCGCTCCCCGGCGTTCAGCAGCAGTCCGCGCGCGATCGCGTCCAGCACCTGGGCGGACACCTGGATGTCCCGGGCCTGTTCCAGCCAGGTGTACCAGGTGACTCCGACGGCGGCGAGCTGCGCCACCTCCTCGCGGCGCAGCCCCGGCGTGCGGCGCCGGCCTCCGGCGGGCAGACCGACCTGGTCGGGCGAGATGCGCTCGCGCCGGCTGCGCAGGAACGCGGCCAGCTCGCGGCGTCGGACCTGGTCGGGCCCGGAGGCCGAGTGGACCAGTTCGAGAGCGGCGGGTGCGGTGGTGGCGGGTGCGGTGGTTGCTGCCATGTCTTCTAGGATGCCCCTGCGCCGATCCCATTGCCAGGTACTTCTTATACCTGGATAACCACACTCTGGTACCAGGCTGAGACAGGGCCGAGTCTAGTACCCGTGAGCACTCAGACCACCTCCCTCCGCACGACCGCGAGCCGGGCGAACGTGCTACCGCGCGTCACCCGCCTCGGCGGCAACTCGCCCGTGCAGCCGGGGCTCGACACCACGCAGCCCGACACCACGCAGCCCGAGCACCTGACCGCTCCGCCGAAGGCCGGCACCGCTCAACCGAAACTGAGCACGCTGGGCCTGATCACCGTCCTGCTCGGCGCTTTCCTGCCGATGCTGGACTTCTTCATCGTCAACGTCGCGCTGCCGACCATCGACCGCGACCTCTCCGCCGGTCCGGCCATGCTGGAGCTGTTCGTCGCCGGGTACGGCATCGCCTACGCGGTGCTGCTGGTGCTCGGCGGTCGGCTCGGCGACCTCTACGGGCGCCGCCGGCTGTTCATCACGGGTGCGCTGGCCTTCGGGCTGACCTCGCTGGCCTGCGGCGTCGCGCCCACCGCGCTCGCGCTGGTCGCGGCGCGGGTGGCGCAGGGCGCCGCGGCCGCGCTGATGCTGCCGCAGGCGCTGGCCACCATCCAGTCCGCCACCCAGGGCGAGCGCAAGGCCCGGGCGATGGGCATCTACGGCGCCGTCGGCGGCATCGCCGTGGTGATCGGCCAGGTGCTCGGCGGGGTGCTGCTCTCGGCGGACCTGTTCGGCACCGGCTGGCGGTTCATCTTCCTGGTGAACGTTCCGGTCGCGGTGGTCGCCGCGGTGCTGGCGCTGCGCGCGGTGCCGGAGACCCGCTCCGCCCACCCGGCCCGGGTCGACCTGCCCGGCACCGTGCTGCTCGCCGCCTCGCTGCTGGCGCTGCTCGTCCCGCTGATGGAGGGCCGCTCGCTCGGCTGGCCCTGGTGGACCTGGGTGCTGCTGGCCGCCTTCCCGTTCGTGCTGGCCGCTTTCGTCGCGGTGGAGCGGGCGGCGGAGCGCGCCGGGCGGATCCCGCTCGTGCCGATGTCGCTGCTGCGGGTGCACGGGCTGCGGACCGGGCTGACCATGGCCGTGCCGTTCTTCGCCGGCTTCGGCGGCTTCATGATGGTGATGGCCGTCGCGCTGCAACTCGGCCTGCGCGAGGGCCCGATCGCCTCCGGCTTCGCGATGGTGCCGATGGCGGTCGGCTTCTTCGCCGCCTCGCTCGCCGGGCCCCGGCTGCTGGCCCGCTTCGGCTCCAAGGTGATCGTGACCGGCGCGATCGTCCAAGTCGTCGGCCTGGGGGTGCTGGTGGCCACCGTCCTCACCGACTGGTCGGGGCTGAGCCCGCTGACGCTGCTGCCGGGCATGGCGCTCGCCGGTACCGGGCAGGGCCTGGTGATGCCGCCGCTGATCCGCCTGGTGCTCTCCGAGGTGCCGGTGGAGCGGGCCGGCGTCGGCGGCGGCATCCTGGCCACCACCCAGCAGTCCAGCCTGGCCCTGGGCGTGGCGACGCTCGGCACGCTGTTCCTGTCGGTCTCGTCGTCGATGGGGATGCAACACGCGCTGGCGCTGGTGCTGACGCTGCAACTGGCGCTCACGCTCGTGGTGATCGCGCTGGGGACCCGGCTGCCGAAGCGGGTCGGGCACTGACGGGCGCACCGGCCGGCGCGCCCAGGGACACGAAGCCGCGCCGCCACCGTGCTACGGCACGGTGGCGGCGCGGCTTCGGCACGACGGCGGCGGCCCCGCTCAGCCGCCGCCGGTCAGCAGTATCAGCCGTAGTGGGCGGCGAGGTCCTCGAGCAGTCCGGGCTGCTTGGGCTCCCACCCCAGCAGCTCGCGGGTCAGCGCGTTCGAGGCGGGGATGTCGAGCCCGATGAAGCCGGCCAGCCAGGTGAAGTACTCGCCCGCCTGCTCGGGAGCGACCGGGACGACCGGGATGCCGAGCCGCTGCCCGATCACCTCGGCGACGGCGCGGATCGGCACGCCCTCTTCCCCGACGCCGTGCAGCGTCGATCCCGCCGGGGCCTGCTCCAGCGCGAGGCGGAACAGCCGTGCGGCATCGAGCCGGTGCACGGCGGGCCAGCGGTTGGCCCCGTCGCCGAGGTAGCCCGAGGCACCCTTCTCGCGGGCGTTGCCGACCAGGGTCGCCATGAAACCGTGGTCACCTTCGCCGTGCACCGTCGGCGCCAGGCGCACGATGGACGAACGGACGCCGCGCGACGCGAGGGAGAGCGTCAGCTCGGCGTTGGCCCGCCGGGCCTCCGCGACGCCGGTCGAGGTGACGGGACCGTGCCCGTCCTGCTCGGTCGACGCCCGATCCTGGGCGAGCCCGAACAGGCCGGAGGCGATGACGAACGGCCGGTCGGAACCGGCGAGGGCGTCGCCGAAGGTCTCGATGGCACGGCGATCCGCGTCGGCGGCGCCCTGGAAGTCGCCGCTGAAGGCGATGTCGTGCTTGAACGCGAGGTGGATCACGCCGTCCGACGCGGCAGCCGCGTTCCGCAGGCTGTCGAGGTCGTCGATCGTGCCGCGCTGCACCTCGACGCCCGCCGCGGTGAGGGCTGCCGCTGCGGCGTCCGAACGAGCGAGCCCAACGACCTGGTGACCTGCGTCGAGGAGCTCGGGAACGACAGCGGATCCGATCCAGCCGGACGCGCCGGTGACGAAGACACGCATGAGAAGACCTCCAGATGAGCGGCTGTTCTCGTGACAGGGTCCGCGACCGACGGGTCGCGACCACTCGCCCGACAGTCGATGTCAGGCGCTGTCATCAGCCTAGCTCCGATGCGAGCTGATGTCATCTACTGTCATCGCATAGAATCGGGCCATGGGTCGATGGGAACCGAACGCGCGTGGCCGCCTGCAGCAGGCGGCATTCGAGCTGTATGTCGAGCGCGGGTACGGACAGACCACGGTGGCGGAGATCGCCAAGCGGGCGGGGCTCACCGAGCGGACGTTCTTCCGGCACTTCGCCGACAAGCGCGAGGTCCTGTTCGGGGGCGCGCGCGCTCTGGAGGAACTCCTGGCGACCGCGGTCACCGGCGCACCCGACACCGCGCCGCCGATCGACGCGATCAGCGCAGCGCTCGAGGCGGTCGGCGCCGAGTTCCAGGGGGGCCGTGAAGGTTCCCGGCAGCGTCAGACGATCATCGCCGCGCACCCGGAGTTGCAGGAGCGCGAGCTGATCAAGCTCGCCGCACTCGCCTCAGCCCTGGCGGACGCGTTGCGCGGGCGCGGCGTCCCCGACCCGGCCGCGAGCCTGGCGGCCGAGGCGGGGATCGCCGTCTTCAAGGTCGGGTTCGAGCGCTGGCTCCAGCAGGACGCCGAGCGGGAACTGTCAGCCGTGCTCCGCGAGTCGCTCGACGAGCTCAAGGCCGTGACCGCGGGCGCCTGATCGCCGGCTGCGCACCCGGTGGACGCGGACCAGCAGCGCCCTTCCGCGCCCCACGGAGCCGGTGGAGAATCGTCGGATGCCTCCCCTTCTACTCTCGGACGCCGACGTCCGGGCCCGGCTCGACCCGGCCACCGCCATCACCGCGGTCCGCCAGGCCCTGCTCGCGCACCACAGCGGCGGACTCAGCGCCCCCGCGCGGGTGCACGCGGAGCTGAACGGGGGTGATCTGGTCTTCACCGCCGGGCAGTTGGACGGCGAGTGGCACGGCTTCCGGGTGTACGACACGCTGAGCGGATCCGAGCAACTGGTCGCGCTCTGGGACACGCCCCGGCGATCGCTGCGGGCTCTGGTCACCGGCCATCAGCTGGGCGCCCGGCGGACCGGGGCGATCGGGGCCGTCGCGGTCGATCTGTGGGCCCGGCCGCAGGCCCGGTCGATCGGGCTGGTCGGCGCCGGTCCGCAGGCCTGGGCCCAGCTCTGGGCGATCCGCACGGTCCGTGAACTTGACGAAGTAGTCGTCTGTTCGCGCAGCCGGACCAGCGCGTCGCGCTTCGCCGCCCGGGCGGAACGGGAGTTCGGCCTCCCGGTGCGGGTCGCGGCCGATGCTTCGGAGGCGGTGCGGGAGCGGGATATCGTCGTGCTGGCGACCAGCAGCGAGGTGCCGGTGATCGAGACCTCCTGGCTCTCGCCCGGTACCCATCTGCAGACGCTCGGCCTCAAGGGCGTCGAGCGGCACGAGATCCCGCCTGACCTGCGGTCCCGGGCCGACGCCGTGTGCACGGACTCCCGGGCGCAGCTGGCCGCGGACAGCCTCTTCGACCAGCGGCGCGTGGTGGAGCTGGGCGAGGTGGTGGCGGGGGCGCACCCGGGCCGGACCGCGGCCGACGAGCTGACCGTGTTCTGTTCGGTGGGCCTGGCCGGGACCGAGGTGGCGGTGGCCGCCGCGCTGGTGGGGCGGAGCACGACTTCCGTGGCCTGGTGACGCTGAACCACGCAGAGTAAAGTACCTACCGTGCGGTTTCTAGCAGTGGAGCTCGCACCGAATCTCCCCACACCCTCGGAAAGAAGAGTCATGGCACAACAGGAGCGAGCGGTCCAGACCCGATCGAAAGTGCTCGAAGCGGCGGCCCAGGTGTTCGCCGAACACGGCTACGCGAGCGCCAGCATGGCGCAGATCCTGGCGACCGCCGGGGTGACCAAGGGCGCGGTCTACTTCCACTTCTCGTCCAAGGAGGACCTCGCCAAGGCCGTCGTGGCGGAGCAGGCGAACTGGCTGGCGGGCGGCGAGAGCGCCGAGGGCTCCGGGCTTCAGGGGCTGATCGACCTGTCGCACCGCTTCGCGCACGGCCTGCGGACCGATCCCATCGCGCGCGGCGCCGTCCGGCTGGTCATCGAGTACGGCTCCTTCTCCAGCCCCGACCCCACGCCCTACCTCCAGTGGATCGCCGGCGTGCGCGCGCTGCTGCTGGTGGCCCGCGAGGAGGACGCCCTGCGGGACGGGGTGGACGTCGACGCCGCGGCCGAGGCCCTGGTCGGCATGTTCACCGGGATCCAGCTGATCGCGGAGGTGCTCAGCGGCCGCCAGGATCTGGACCGACGGATCACCTCGATGTGGGAACTGGTCCTGCCGAACCTGGCCCGGCCCGAGGCCCTGCCGGAGCTGCGACTGGAAGGGTCGCCGGCCGCCGCCTGACGGCTCGCCGGAGCGCCCCGAGGGGTGGAAGGACGACCCTCCCACCCCGTCGGACTCCTCCGGCCCCTCCAGGCACCTGCCGCCTGACGGATACTTCCGGTCCGTCAGGCGGCCAGCAGATCGGCCCGGTCGCCCAGGGCAGCGCGAATCTGCTCGGCGGTGACATCGCCGGCGCGCTGGATCCGGAACCGGCCGTCCACCAGGGTCACGATGGTGGAGGACAGCGTGGTGCCCTGGTTGCCGCCGCGGATCACCAGGTCGACGGCCTCGCCGATCTGAGTGACCGCCAGGTCCAGGTCCACCAGCACACCGTCGGCCTGGCCGGACAGGTTGGCCGAGGTCATCGCGACCGGCTTCTGGGTGAACTCCAGCAGGCGCTGGATGGTGGGGTTGGACAGGCAGCCGATCGCGACGGTCGGACCGCCGCAGACCAGGTGGTCCGGGACCCGGGTGTTGCGCGGCAGGATGATGTTGAACGGGCCCGGCCAGAAGGCCGCGGTCAGCCGCTCCACCGGGGTCACCAGCGACTGCGGGACGACGGTGTAGTCCCGCCAGTCCTGCGGGTCACGGACGAACAGGGTCAGCGGCGAGGTCGGCGGCCGGCGCTTGATGGCGAAGGCGCGCTCGACCGCGGCACGGTTCCACGGGTCCAGGGTCAGCGCCAGGTTGGTGTCCGACGGGGCCACCACCACACCACCGTTGGTGATCAGCTCGGCGGCGACCCGCAGATTGTCGTCGGTGGGGTGGACGACCTTCCCGACGGCCTGGGTGGGATTGGCAGTGCTCATGGCTTCAGCCTCTCTTGATGCTCTGTCAGTTTCGATCTGTGTCAGTCGGTTGACGTTGTGTCAGTTGATTGATGCCGGCCGGCCGTTACTTGCTCAGCCGGGTGCCGGCATCGACGGCGGTGAACCGGCGCGGGATCTCGACCGCGCGCAGCCGTCCGCGGCACCACCCGCGCAGGTCCTGCGGCGACACGGCCGCGCCGCTCCGGGGCAGGATGCTGGCGGCGAGCACACCGTCCGCGTCGAGCGCGACCAGCGCCGCACCGACCGCCGGGTGCTCGCCCAACACCCTTTCCACCAGGCCCAGGTAGATCTTCTCCCCGGCGACCGACGCGACCCGACGGGCCCGGCCGACCAGCCGGATCCGGCCCGTCGAGGTCAGCTCACCGAGGTCGCCGGTGGGCACCTCGGTCCCGGCCGGCCAGCCCGCGAAGCTGCCCTCGCGGTAGCACCCGGCCTGCGCGGTCGGCGTCCGGACCAGCAACTCGCCGGGGCCCGCGTCGCCGTCGGCCAGGCGCAGTTCCACGCCGGGCAGCGGCTCCCCGAGGGTGTCCCAGTCCGTCGGGTCCTCGCCCAGCCGGTTGGTGGCCACCCGGGGGCCCGCCTCCGTCAGGCCGTAGGTGGTGAAGATCTCCCGGACCCCGCTGCGGCGCAGCTCGCCGACCGCCGTACGGCCCAGGCGGTCGCCGCCGACCGTGACCTGACGCAGGCTGCCGGGCAGCTCCACGCCGGCCGTGAGCAGCCGCATCAGCAGGTGCGGGGTGAGCGCGGTGTGCGTGATCTCCCGCCGGGCGGCCACCTCTGCCCACGCCGTCACCGCGAACGGCGGCTCCAGCAGCGAGAGTTGCATGCCCCGGGCCAGGACGCCCAGCACGCCGCAGACGAAGGCCGAGGAGAAGAACAGCGACTGGGACAGCAGATAGCGGTCACCGGGTCGCGGTTCCCCGACGCTGGACCAGTGCATGGCGGCGTTGTGCAGCAGGCTCGACCGGCGGTGCACCACGGCCTTGGGGAGGCCGGTACTGCCGGAGGTGGCCAGCACCAGGGTGGGCTCCTCGGCCGGGACGTCCGGGCCATCCGGGGTCGTCCGTGGTCCGCCGTCGCCGCGCAGGTCCAGCAGGACCGCGTCCTGGTCCCGTCCGGGCAGTGGTCGGGCCGGGCCGGCGGACCAGGAGCGCGCGGCGGCGGGGGTCGCCCGCACGGCTGCCGCGCCGGTGTGCTCGGCGAGGATGCGGTAACTCTCGGGTGCGAGGCTGTCCGAGAGCAGCACCGGAACCAGCCCCAGGTCCCAGGCCGAGGCGACGTCCAGCAGCGTGCCGAGCCTGCTGCCGGTGGCGACGATCACCCGCTCCCCCGGGGCGAGCCCGAGCCGCTGCCAGTCCGCGGCCCGGTGCTCGACCAGTTCCAGCAGATCGGCGCTGCGCAGCACCCGGACCCCGGCGGCCCGGTGCTCGACCAGCTCGGCCTGCGGGTGGATCCAGGCGGTCGTCCGGTCCGGGCTGCTCAGGATGGGCGCGGTCATGCGGCACCCACCAGGACCGGCGCTCCGGCGGCCGCGTCGATCCGGCGCAGCGCCGCGACCTCCTCGGGCCCGAGCTCCCCGAGCGGACGGGCACCGGCCCGGGTCGCCTCGAAGGCGGCGCTCGGGTCGATCCGGTGCGGCTCCTCCGCCTCGGGCAGGGCAGCTGCCCTGGTCAGGGTGGTGAGCACGCACAGACCTTCACCGCCGGCCGGCCCGCCCTCCCCCGGCACCCAGCCGACCAGGCCGGTGTAGGCGGTGTCGACCGCCCCGGACCGCAGCCGCAGGGCCGCCAGGAAGAGCGCCCCGTCCAGGCTCGCCCGGCGTCCGGCCAGCACGACGGACGGGCCGTGCGCGGGCAGCGCGCGGGCCGCGCTCTGCGCCACGATGTTGTACCCGGCGCCGGAGAAGGTGGCGGGGCTGCGCCGCCCCGAGGCCAGTTCCCCGGAGAATCGGCGCACCGACTCCTGGTTGCCGCGCCGGCTGGCGAGGAAGACCCCGCGCCTGGCCGGTTCGGCGGCGGACGGCTGCACGGCGGCGAGCTCGGTCGCGGCCAGCTCGGCCAGCAGCGAGGCCGGATCGAGCCGGCCGCGCAGCTTGCGCTGGGACACCTCGGTCACCGCGGTCGCGGTCGCCACCGCATGGACCGCGTCCAGTCGGCCTGGGGTGGCGAGCACCACGGCCCGGCCGAGCCGGTAGAGGCCGGGCAGGCCGTCGAAGACAACTGCGTTCATGTTCACCTTCCCCTGATCTCCTGGGCGCAGACGGTCGCGTGGTACGTGGTGGAACCGTGGACGAGCGAGGCCGCCACGGTGGACAGCAGGCCCGACCTCAGCAGCCGGGCCCGGAGCACGCCCTGCTCGGCGGGTGCGCCGGACTCGCCGACATCGACGGCGTCGACCGCGTCGACGGCCCGGAACTCCACCAGCCGGGCCGGTACGCAGCGCTCCGCTCCCCTGGCCAGCGCGGCCAGCCGGCAGCTGATCTGGTGCAGCGCCTCCAGGGCGAGCGCCTCCAGGGCCTGCGCCGGCAGGTCGGGCGGCTGGAGGTAGTCGGCCCGGGCGGTGATGTGGCCGTCCGCGTCGGTAGCGGTCTCCAGCGGCCCGCACAGGGCGAGGAACCAGCCGGTCGCCGTGCGGGCGGGCGCACTGAGCAGCTCAGTCATGGCTCGGCTCGCCCGGCCAGGTGCCCATGATGTGGTAGCCGGCGTCGACGTAGACGGTCTCGCCGGTCACCCCCGAGGACAGGTCGCTGAGCAGGTAGAGCGCGGTGCCCGCGACGTCCGCCGTGTTGATCGCCCGGCCGAGCGGACTGCGTCCGGCACGCTGGGACATCGAGGCCGAGAAGTTCGGCAGCCCGAAGGTGGCCAGCGTGCGCATCGGCCCGGCGGAGAGCACGTTCACCCGGGTGCCCTGCGGCCCCAGTTCGGCCGCCAGGTAGCGGGCCGCGGACTCCAGCGCGGCCTTGGCCACGCCGAGGACGTTGTAGCCGTGGCAGACCCGCTCGGAGCCCAGGTAGGAGAGCGTCAGGATGCTTGCCCGGTCCGAGAGGTGGGGGCGCAGCGCGCCGGTCAGGCCGATCAGCGAGTAGACCGAGGACTCCATGCACTCGGTGAATCCCTTGCGGCTGGTCGAAGCCAGGCCGCCGGCCAACTCCTCGCGGTCGCCGTGGGCCACGGCGTGCACCACGAAGTCGATCTTCCCGCCCTCGACGCCACCAGCCTCGGCAGCACCGTCTCCGGCACTACCGGCCCTGGCACCGCCGGCCTTGGCGAACTCGTCGCCGACGGAGGCCAGTTCGCCGTCATCGTTGACATCGCACCGGTACAGCCACGGCTGCCCGCCGAGCCTCGGAGTGGCGCGGGCCAACCACTGCCCGGCCGACCTGCTGCGGTAGGTGAAGCCGAGCTCGGCACCCTCGGCGGCCAGCCGCTCGGCGATCCCCCAGGCGATGGAGCGCTGGTTGACCACGCCCAGCACCAGCCCGCGCCGGCCGGCGAGCAGGCCGGCCGCCCGGACCGGCGTGGGCTGTTCGGCGGTGAGCATCTCTCGTTCCCCTCGTTCGGTGATCACAGCTGGGCACCTCCGGCGACCGGCAGCACCGCGCCGACCAGGGACGGGCGGCGCAGCACCAGGGCCTCCACCACCTCGGCCACGTCACGCGGCCGGGTCAGGCGGCGCAGCGGTATCTCCAGCAGGTACTTCTGCCGGGCCTTGCCGGTCAGCATGCTGCGGGTCAGGTCGGTCTCGACGAATCCGGGCTCGACGACATTGGCGAGCACGTTGAACCGGGCGCCCTCCAGCGCGATGTTGGCCGCGTAACGGGTCAGCGCGGCCTTGGAGACGCCGTACATCGCGTTGCCCACCCGGGCGTTGCGCCGGGCCTGGGATGAGATGAAGACGACGTCCCCCCGGCGGCCCCGGATCAGGTGCGGCAGTACCGCGTGGGTGAAGGTGACGGCGCTGCCCAGGTTGGTGACCAGCAGCTCCTCCAGGTCGGTCCAGGTGACCTGCCCGACCAGCTTGTCGATGGTCAGCCCCTGGTTGTTGACCAGCGCCTGCAGCGCACCCCGGCCGGCCGCAGCGGCCACGAAATCGGCGACCTGCACCGGATCGCGGCCGTCGACCCGGGAGGCCCTGGCCCGGCCCTCGGTGGCCGCGACCACTTCGTCGGCGGCCTGACGCGACGTCAGATAGGTGAACTCGACGTCGTACCCGGCGCCGGCCAGCCGTTCGACGACGGCCCGGCCGATGCCCCGGGCACCGCCGGTCACGATGACGACGGGCCGGGTCCCGGACTGACTGGTGGACTCGGCTTCGCTGGCGGACTCGGCTTCATCGGTGGACTCGGCTTCATCGGTGGACATGGCGGGTGACCTCCCCTCGGGCGGCGACGGTTTCTCCGTCGGTGGTGGACAGCAGGACCTGGCAACGCAGCGTGTCGGTCCGCGCCGGGTCCGGCACCGCGCGGAGCCGGACCACGGCCGGTGGCACCAGGGCGGTGCCGAACCGGACCTCCCGCACCTCGTACCGAGCCGCGCCGAGGGCACTCTCCGCCAGGGCGGACATCAGCCGGACGGTGAGCGAGCCGGGGAACATCGGGTTGCCCGGGAAGTGCTCCGCGAAGATCGGCCAGTCCGGGTCCAGTTCCAGCTCGGCCGACCAGCCGCCGTGGCCGTCGGCCACCGGGGTCACGGTCAGCGGTGCGCCCAGCACCCGGGGCGTCACGCGGCCCTCCTCGCGGCGGTGGCAGCACCCGCGCCACGCACCTCGCGCGCCAGGAACCCGGCGTAGGAGGCGGCGTTGACGCGCGGGGTGGCCAGCGGCGGGAGGTGGGACTCCAGCACCGTGCGGTCGAAGGTGAACGCGCAGTCCATGAAGGCGAGGTTGTCCGCGTTGACCGCGGCGTGCGCCCGGTCGAGCGCGGTGCGGTGCTCGCCGATGCGCAGCACCTCGGCACCGAGCTCGGCGTTGACCGCCGCGGCGGCCGCCTGGTTGGTCAGCCGCTGGTCGCCCAGGTGGTAGTAGCCGTGGACCTCGGCGCCGGTCCGCGCCCGCTCGGCGAGCTCGCGGCAGGCGGCGGCCAAATCGTCGACGTGCAGCAGCGGCGGGGTGCCCGCCGGGTCGACGTCCAGGGAGAGCGGTCGGCCTGAGCGCAGGGCGCGGGCCGTCATCTCGGCCAGGGTGAAGTAGCCGGCCCGGTTGCGGCGCACCGGCGCGCGGTGCGCGGGTCCGAGCACCGAGCCGATCCGCAGCGAGCTGACGGGATGTCCGGTCGCCTCGCCGCGTGCGTCGAGCAGGTGTTCGGCCATCAGCTTGGCGACGACGTACGGGTTGACCGCGTCGACCTCCCACAGCGCTTCCTCGCGGATCACCCGGCGCAGGCCGCGCCGGCCGGGTCCGGTGACGCCGACGGTCGAGATCTGGAAGAACCGCTCCGTCGGACGGCAGAGGTCGAGCAGCCGCAACGGGGCAGCGGTGTTGGCCGCCACCGTCTCGCGCAGCCTGGCGTGGTCGTACGAGAGCTCCGCCGCCACGTTCCACACCTGGGCGATCTCGTCGATGCCCCGGGCGGCGAGCGCCCCGCGGCTCAACTCGCCCACCGGCATGGCATCGAGACGGTCCAGCAACCGGGTCTCCTCGGCCCCGCCGGGGCGGGCCGCGCGGACCGCGGCCCGCAGCGCGCCGAGATCGGCGGCTCCCCGGCTCAGCGCCAGCACCCGGTCGAACCGGGGCAGCAGCGCGGCGGTCAGCTCGGCGCCGACCAGGCCACTCGCACCGGTGATCACCAGTACGCGGCTCATCGGGCACCGCCGGCCACGACCAGGCAGGAGTTGGCCCCGCCGAAGCCGTAGGTGACGCTGACGCCCAGCTCGCGGTCGTCCAGCTCGGCCGGGCTGTCGGTGACCAGCGGCACGCCCGCCCAGCGCGGGTGCGGCTCGCGCAGACCCGCGGTCGGCGGGGCGGTCCGCTCACGCAGCGCCAGGACGGTGGCCAGCGCCTCGACCGTGCCGGTGGCGCCGAGGGTGTGCCCCAGCGCGCCCTTGGTGGCCGAGACCGGCACGTCCAGGGCTGGGAAGACGGCGCGGTACACGGCCGCCTCCATCTCGTCGTTGACCGGAGTGCCGGAGCCGTGGCCGTTCAGGTAGCCCACCTGGCCGGCGTCCGCCTTCGCCATGGCCAGCGCCTCGGCGATCATGCGGGAGGCGTTGCGGCCCGACATGTCGGGAGAGGTCAGCGACTCCACGTCGGTGGAGGCGGCCCAGCCCCGGACCCAGCCGAGCGGCTCTTCGCGGAGCAGTCCGCCGGCGGTGAGCACCAGGCAGCAGGCACCCTCGGCGAGGGTCGTTCCGTCGGACTCGGCGTCGTAGGGGCGGCAGCGGTCCGGGGACATCGTCTTGAGACCGGAGTGACCGGTGAACTTGCCGGGCTCCAGCGAGTCCAGGCCGATGGCCAGCACCACCCGGGCGGCGCCCGAGGTGACCAGGTCGGCGCCGTAGGCCACCGCGTCGGTGCCCGAGGAGCAGGCGGAGGAGAGCGGGATCACCGGTCCGGTGAGGCCGAGCGGCCTGGCCACCTCCTCCCAGAAGTGGTCGAGTTCGACGTCCAGGCCGGTCTGCTCGAAGATGTCGCCGAGGCTGATCCCCAGCACCACCCAGGCCTCGGCCAGTTGCTCGGCGGTCAGGCCTGCCTCGGCCGCGTCGCCGAGCGCCGCCGCCAGGGCACCGGTGCAGAGCTTTGCCAGCCGGGCCCCGCCGCGCAGTCCGGCGTGGCCGGGGACGACGCCGCCGGTCGCGCTGCGGCGGTTCTCGACGGAGAAGAGGTCGATCGGACCGAGACCGGTCCGGCCGGCCAGCAGGCCCGACCAGGTCGACTCGACCGAGTCGCCGAGGCAGGTGACCGCGCCTGCGGCGGCCACGGCGACCGTGCGAGCGGTAGCGCCGTTCATGCGGCTCTCCCCGCTGGGTCGCGCCGGGCGGCCGACTCGGCCTGCTCGGCGGCCAGCCGGGCGGCGAGCGCCTCCGGTACCCGGACCAGGCCGTACGGTTCGGTCCGGACGAAGACCAGGTTCAGCTCGGCGCGGGCGAGCAACTCGCCCCGGGCCTCGGCGCGGAAGTGCAGGCGCAGCGATCGGCCCTGGTTGTCCACCCGGCTGATCGAGATCGACACCCGGTCGTCGCGCCGGGCGGAACTGCTGTACGACGCACGGACCCTGGCGACGCGGACCTCGATCCCGTCGCCGAAGAAGCCGGCCGGCTCGCTGTAGCGGGCCAGGAACTCCTTCAGCGCGGCCCCGTACCAGCGCACGTAGTTGGCGAAGTGGACCACCTCGAACTCGTCCACCTCGACATCCTCGACCGGATGCTCCACATTGATGATCATTTGACTGTCCCCCTCAGTGTGACGTGTCGTCAGGCGGCGTTCGGCGCCGCGCCGCCGAGCTTGCCGAGGACCAGGCCGACGATGCGCTGGACGGTGGCGAAGTTCTCGGGCAGGAACTCGCCGTCCGAGATGGCGATCGAGTAGGTGTCCTCCAGGTGGGCCATGAGCTCGGCGAAGCCGAGCGAGTCGACACCGATCTCGGTACCGAGCAGCGAGTCGTCGCCGATCTCGCTCGGGTCGATGTCGATGAAGAGCGAGTCCACGATGAACTCCTTCAGGTGCGCGGCGATGGCCTCGGCGGTGACGGTCTCGGGCGTGGTGACGGTCATGATGGTCAAGTCCTTCTGTTCACAGGTGTGTTGGTTGGAGATGGTGGTGCGGCCGGCCGGGGGTACCGGCCGCACCACCGGACCGCAGGAGGCGCAGAGCCCCCGCGGAGTCAGGAGACGGAGCCAGGAAACGGCGTCAGGGGACGGAGTCAGGAGAGGACGTCGAGCGCGGCCTTCGCGATCTTGACGTCGTCCGACCAGTGGCCGCCGCTGACGCCCACGCCGCCGACGACCTGGCCGTCCACGCTGATCGGGAGCCCGCCGCCGAAGACGATCAGGCGGCGGATCCCGGTCGGGGCGCCCATGGCGAGCGGTGCGTCGTCCTTGACGAACTCGTGCCAGGAGTCGGTGCCGAGGCCGAAGCCGGCCGCGGTGTACGCCTTGTCCTGGGCGATGTCGATGGTGAGCAGCGCCGCCCCGTCCATCCGGGCGAAGGCGTTCAGGTGCCCGGACTCGTCGACCACCGCGATGGCGGAGGGGATGCCGAGCCCCTCCGCCGCCTGCACGGCTGCGGCGAGAATCTCCTGGGCGAGGGCGTTGCTGAGCGCGGCCCGGTGCCGGATGTCGGCCATGATGTGTGCCTTTCTTGACAAGTGATGAAGCGTCAGGTTTCAGGAAGCCGTCGCGGGCTGGGCCGCCGGAGCGGCCGCCGCGTGCGGGCGGGGCAGCGCGACCAGGACGATCGCCGCCACCGCCAGGTAGCCGGCGGCGATGCCGGCCACCAGGTGCGAGAACGGAACCCGGTCCAGGGCCACGCCGGCCAGCAGGATCAGCAGCGTGTTGAAGGCGGCGAACCGCGCCTCGTTGCCGCGCAGCGCGGCGGCCCGCTCGAGGGCGGGACGGTCGGCCAGCGCCGCGTTCACCGCACCGACCACCATGGGCCGCACGCCACCGACACCGGCGCCGAGCGCCACCGTGGCCACGGCTGCCCCGGCGACGTTCTCTTGCCAGAGGAGCACCAGCAGCCCGAGACCGGTCAGGCCCACGGACACCACGGCCGTCCCGCGCGCCCCGAGCCGCTCGACCAGCGGCTTGGCGAAGCGGGCGCTGAAGTAGCCGCTGAGCGTGTACGAGCCGAGGATCAGCCCGAACACCGGCAGTGAGGCGTGCAGTCGCACGTACAGCAAGTAGGGCAGGAACCCGATGAAGAGGGCGAGCACCGAGCCGCGGACCACGGTGTAGAAGGCGCTCCACCGCAGCACCGGGCCGAACCCCGCTCGCCCGGCGGCCGCCTGCGAGGGCTTCCCGGCCGGGGCGGCGACGTGCTCCAGCCCGCGCCCGACGCTCACCACGACGATCGCGGCCAGCGCCGACATCACCGCCGAGAGGATGAAGGGCAGTTCACGCCCCACCTGGTAGAGCACCGCGCCGGCGATGCCGGCGATCAGTGCCGCGATGAAGGTCAGCGAGCCGCTGCGGCTCTCCCAGCCGCGGGCGTCCTCGCCGTCCCGGCGGCAGAGCTCCGAGAGCAGCGCCGAGTCAGTGCCACTGGCCAGCGAGAAGCCGAGCGCGGCGATGATCTGTGCCACCACCGCGACCGGCGTGCCACCGGGCGCGGCCAGCAGCAGCAGGCCGAGCGCCTTGAGCGCCTCGCCCAGCCCGACCGTCGCGGTGAGGCTGAGCCGGGCCGCGATCGGGCGGACCACCGGTCCGGCGAGGGCCAGGGCGGCCCCGTAGACCGCCAGGACGGCCTCGACGGCGGGGATGGACAGCTGCCGGTCGTAGAAGTAGACGAAGAGGATGGTCAGGTGGAAGTAGCTACGGGACAGGATGCGGTAGGCGGTGAATCCCCTGACGCCGCTGAGCATGGTTCCCCCCTTTCTGCCGTTGTCGGTGTGGATTCAGGCGACCTCGACCGTCGGCAACCAGCTGGGCCGGGTGGCCTCGAAGGCCCGGACGGCGTCCTCGTACCGCAGGGTGGCGTCGATCTCGTCGAGGCCTTCCAGCAGGCGCATGCGGTGGTAGGGGTCGAGCTCGAAGTCGACGGTCAGGTCCGCGGCGCGCACCTGGAGGGCCTCCAGGTCGACCGTGACCGGCTGGTCGGGGGCCTGCTCGGCACGCTCCCAGAGGGCCTCCACGACCTCCTGGTCCAACTGGATCGTCAGCAGGCCGTTCTTGAGCGAGTTGCCGCGGAAGATGTCGGCGAAGCGGGAGGAGATCACCACCCGGAAGCCGTGGTCGAGCAGCGACCAGACGGCGTGCTCCCGGGACGAGCCGGTGCCGAACTCGGGTCCCGCGACCAGGACGGTCGCGCCCTGGTACTCGGGCCGGTCGAGCTCGAAGCCGGGCTCCTCGCGCCAGGCGGCGAACAGGCCGTCCGCGTAGCCGGTACGGGTGAGGCGCTTGAGAAAGCGGACCGGGATCAGCTGGTCGGTGTCGATGTTGCTGCGCCGCATCGGCAGGACCCGGCCGGTGTGGATACGGAAGGCTTCCATGGTCAGACCTCGGCGGTGTGCTGGGCGGGGAGGGACTCGGCGGCGGGCAGCGCACCCGGGGAGCAGAGCGCCCCGGCGACGGCGGTGGCGGCGGCGACCGCCGGTGAGACCAGGTGGGTGCGGGAGCCCGCGCCCTGCCGGCCCTCGAAGTTGCGGTTGGAGGTGGAGGCGGCACGCTGGCCCGGCTGCAGGAAGTCCGGGTTCATCGCCATGCACATCGAGCAGCCGGCGTTGCGCCACTCCGCGCCCGCGTCCAGGAACACCTGGTGCAGACCCTCGAGTTCGGCAGCCTCGCGGACCCGCTCCGAGCCCGGGACGACCAGCATCCGCACGCCTCCGGCGACCCTGCGGCCCCGCAACACCTCGGCCGCCGCCCGCAGGTCCTCGAGCCGGCCGTTGGTGCAGGAACCCAGGAAGACGGTGTCGACCGCGATCCCGGCCAGTGGCTGACCAGGCGTCAGGTCCATGTACTCCAGGGCCCGCTCGCAGGCCGCGCGCTTGACCGGATCCGCGAAGTCGCCCGGCGCGGGCACCGTGGCGGCCAGCGGGGCCACCTGCCCCGGGTTGGTTCCCCAACTGACGTACGGGGTCAGCTCGGAGATGTCGACATCGACCACCCGGTCGAAGACCGCGTCCTCGTCGGTGCGCAGCGTGCGCCAGTATTCGACGGCGGCGTCCCACCGCTCGTCCTTCGGGGCGTAGGTGCGGCCCTTGAGATAGCCGAAGGTGGTCTCGTCCGGCGCGATCATGCCGGCCCTGGCGCCCGCCTCGATCGACATGTTGCAGATGGTCATCCGGGCTTCCATCGACATCCCGGCGAGCACCTCGCCCCGGTACTCGATGACGTGGCCCTGGCCGCCGCCGGTGCCGATCCGGCCGATCACCGCGAGGATGATGTCCTTCGCGGTGACCCCGGGCTGCGGGGTCCCGATCAGGTTGACGGCCATGGTGCGGAACGGGCGCAGCCGCAGCGTCTGGGTGGCCATGACGTGCTCGACCTCGCTGGTGCCGATGCCGAAGGCGAGCGCACCGAACGCGCCGTGCGTCGAGGTGTGCGAGTCGCCGCAGACCACCGTCATACCGGGCTGGGTGAGACCCGTCTCGGGACCGATGACATGGACGATTCCCTGACCGGGATCTCCCAGTGCGTGGATTTTCACGCCGAATTTCCTGCAGTTCTCACGGATCGCGTCGACCTGAGCCCGGGAAACCGGATCGGCGATAGGACGGAAGATGTCCGAGGTCGGCACATTGTGGTCCTCGGTGGCGAGCGTGAGCTCCGGGTGCCGGACCTTTCGACCGCGCAGTGCGAGCCCGTCGAACGCCTGTGGGCTCGTCACCTCATGCAGCAGGTGCATGTCGATGTAGAGGATGTCCGGCTCTCCGGACTGCCGACTCACCAGGTGTGCGTTCCACACCTTCTCGGCAAGGGTCTGACCAGCCAATTCATGATCCCGTCTCGGATGGCGGACGCGGTCCGCTTCGGTGACTGGACAAAGCAAACCGCACGTGCGGTCTGGTTGTCAACCGCGATCCCGCCCGCCCCGCGACCGGGGAGGCCGACCTGCGCAGATTCGAAAAAGCTTGCGCTGTGCACTCGCATTCATTTAGCGTCACGCCGGATCCGAAAGCAGTTGATATTCCGGCCGGATCGGCCGAGACCTGCTCGGAAACTCCATCGATCTCGCGGCTTCCGCGCTCATGTCAAAATGCGCCCGCGGTCCGCACACACTCTCTGGGGGAAAACCCATGTCCCGAATCGCGACCCCGCCGACCGGAGTCAGACCGAAGCGGAGCCGGCCGGAGGACGGCGCGGCGCGCGCGGTCTACCGCAAGGCGGCCGTACGGCTGCTGCCACTGCTGGGCCTGCTCTACCTGGTGAGCTACCTCGACCGCAGCAACATCGCCTTCGCCGGCCCGAACGGCATGAACCACGATCTGGGTCTGAGCTCGGCCGCCTTCGGGTTGGCCTCGGGCATCTTCTTCCTCGGCTACTCCCTTCTCGAGGTGCCCAGCAACCTGGCGCTGCGCCGATTCGGCGCCCGCAAGTGGCTGGTGCGCATCCTGGTCTCCTGGGGCGTGGTCGCCACCGCAACCGCCTACGTCCAGGGAGCAGGCCAACTGGAGGTCGCCCGGCTGCTGTTGGGCATGGCGGAAGCCGGCTGCCTGCCCGGCATCGTGCTCTACCTGACGATGTGGTTCCCCCGCGAGGTCCGCACCAGGCTCACCGCCTGGTTCTTCCTCTCCCTCCCGCTCTCCACGGCCCTCGGCGCACCGCTCTCCGCGCTGCTCATCCAGTGGAGCAACGGGCTGTTCGGCCTCGCGGGCTGGCGGTCGATGTTCCTCTTCGAGGGGCTGCCGGCCCTCGCCCTCGCGGTCGTGGTCTGGTACCTGCTGCCCGACGGCCCGGAACAGGCACGCTGGTTGACCGGAGCGGAACGGCAGCTGCTGCGCTCGCGCCTCGACCAGGACGCCACGCCGACCAGCCCGCCCGCGAGCCGCCGCTGGTCCGGCAGCCTGCCGGCGCCGCGGGTCTGGGGACTGGCGTTCGCCTACTTCGGCATCATCTACGGCCAGTACGCGCTCGGCTTCTTCCTGCCCACCATCATCGGCGGCTTCGAGACCCAGGCCGGCCACCACTTCTCGATCATCCAGCGCGGCCTCATCAACGCCGTCCCCTATCTGGTCGCCGCAGCGGTCCTGGTCGGCTGGGCCAGGCGCGCCCAGCGCGCCGAATCGCGGGCGCCGTACGTCATCTGGCCGTCCCTGGTGGCCGGAGCGGTGATCCCGTTCGCGCTCTACCTGCACGGCCCGCTGCTGACCATGGCCGCGATCACCGTCTGCGCGGTCGCCGTCCTGTCGGCCATCCCGGTGTTCTGGGCGCTGCCCACCGAGATGCTCAGCCGTGACGCGGCCGTGGTCGGCATCGCCGTGGTCAACACCGTGGGCAGCCTCAGCGGCTTCGCCGCCCCGTACGTCACGGGCTGGCTCAAGGACCTCACCGGCTCGACCGAACCCGGCCTCTGGCTGGCCGGCGCGATGATGCTGCTGTCCGCCGGTCTCGTCGCGATCCTGAGCCGACGTCAAGTCGCCGTCGAGACCGTCAGCTTGCCCGCACCCACCCCGCGTCCCCGGACTGTCGCGAGCAGTTAGGCAGTTAGGCAGTTAGGTTGCCAGGCAGTCAGGCAGTTGGCAGTCAGGCAGTTGGCAGTCAGGCAGTCGGCCGACCGAGAAAGGCTCTCCATGCGCATCGTTCTGCTCGGCCCGCCAGGCGCGGGCAAAGGCACCCAGGCAGGCCTGCTGGCCGGGGAGTTGGGCGTACCGCACATCTCCACCGGCGACCTGTTCCGCGACCACATCAACCGCCGCACCCCGCTCGGCGACCAGGTACGAGAACTCCTGGCAGCCGGAGAGCTGGTGCCGACCGACCTGACCGTCACGCTGGTCCGGTCCCGGCTCGGGGAACCCGACGCCGCCGAGGGTTTCCTGCTCGACGGGTTCCCGCGCAGCATCGAGCAGGCGCGGGCGCTCGACTCGCTGCTGGAGGCCGGCGAGCGCGCCCTGGACGCGGCGCTCCTGCTCGACCTGCCGGACCAGGAGGTGGTCCGCCGGATCGCCGGCCGCCGGATCTGCCGCCTCGAACCGGCCCACACCCACCACCTGGACTCCGCACCGCCGGTGCTGCCCGGTGTCTGCGATCGCTGCGGCGGTGAGCTGTACCAGCGCGCCGACGACCAGCCCGAGACGGTCCTGCACCGCCAACGGCTGTACCACGCCGAGACCGCGCCGCTGGCCGACCACTACCGGCAGCGCGGCCTGCTCCGCCGCGTCGACGCGATGGGCCCGATCTCCGACGTCACAGCCCGACTGGCCTCCGTCCTCACCCGCGCCTGACCGGACGCCAGGGGGCGCTGCCCGCTGATCGGGCAGCGCCCCCTGGCGCCTTCGGGCCTTCGAGGTCACCCCGCGCGCAACACGCTCCGGTACCACCGCGCGTCTCCCGCCAGCCGGTCCGCGAAGCCCGGTCCGGGCGATCGGCCGAGCAGTCGCCACAGCGCCCCGCCGTCGTACCAACGGTCCGAGGTGAGCAGCGCGGGCCTACGGTCGCCGACCGGACCGCCCGCCACGACCAGGCGCTCGGCCAGCTGGTCCCGGCTCAATTCCTCGGTCGGCTCCGCCAACCCGAGGATGCGGCAGACACCTGCCAACAACTCCCGGACCGTCACCGGCTCCGGATGCACAGCGTGCAGCACACCGCCCGTCCACTCGGCCCGCCCCAGCGCGAGCTCGACCAGCGCGCCGGCCAGGCCGTCCACCGAGATCATCGAGACGCGCGCCCGTCCGCCCTCGGGCCAGGCCGGCACCCTGCGCAGCAGGTCGGCCACGCCCGGCACCACCCACCGGTCGCCACGCCCGTAGATCAGGTTCGGACGCAACACCAGCCCACCCCGGGCCAGCACCGCCTGCTCCGCCGCGAGCCGGGTCCGGCTGGTCGGCGACACCGGTTCCGGGATCAACTCCCCTTCCAGGCAGCCTCGATGCGGTCCGTCCCCGTACACGGCCGCGGTGCTGAGCTGGATCACGCGCCGGACACCCGCCCGGCCGGCTTCGGCGAGCAGCGCCTCGGTGCCGTCCACGTTGGTCCGGCGGCACTGCTCGGGATCGCCCCCGATCAGCGAGGCCAGGTGCAGCACCGTGTCCACGCCCTCACAACAACCGGCCAGCGACGCGGGATCGGTCAGATCGGCGGCTGTCCAGGCCTCTCGTAAAGCGCGGTCGGACGTGCCGTCCGCCGCCATGCCGTCCACCCTCGCGCTGTCCACCGGAACCCGTCGCGCGAGCAGCCTCAGTTCCACCCCCTGGTCCGCACGCCGCGTCAACTCCCGCAGCACCGCAGCGCCGACGAACCCCGTCGCACCGGTGACCAGCAGCCTGCGCGGCCGTGTCCGATCAGCCACGGACCGCGGCCCTCATGGTCAGCCTGGCCTCGACCGCACTCCTGCCGCCCTGCTCGATGGTCACCCGCACCAGCGCGAGCTCGCCGAACTGCTCCAGCAGGACGGCCCGCACCAGGCAGGGAGCGTTCAGCTCGACGTAGCGGGAGTAGCCGATGTGGAAGGCCAGCGGCAGCGGCGCCGCCGCGCTGCCCATGCTCCGCGATCCGAGCAGTGCGGTCGCGGCCTGCCGGGCCGCCTCGGCGAGCAGCATCCCGGGCGCATGGTCGACCGGGTGGTCGAAGAGCACCGGGTGCGAGGGGTCGGCCCGGAGCAGCCAGCAGTCGGCCCGACCGCTGGGCGACAGCACCACATCGGACGCGCGCTCCCGCCCGACCAGGACGGGCGGGACCGGTGCCGGCGGCCGGGGGACCGCGGGTTCGCAGCCGCCGAGCGCCCGCATCCGGGAGTAGACGGCAGGCGACACGCAGTCGAAGCGGGCCGATCCGGTGCCGATCCAGTGGCCGTCCCGATGAATCGTCACATCCAGTCGGGCACCCGCGATGTAGTAGCCGCGCCGGACGATCTCCCCCGTCTCGACCGACAGCACCAGATCGGCCGGCATGCCTCCGACGAGCAGCCCGCCCGGGTCGACGTCGTAGGTCATGTCCTGCATCAGGAACTGGTGCCCGAACGGGACACCGAACTCCTGGTGGGCGATGACCAGTCCGGCCTGCCGGATGGCCTCGGCCACCAGCATCGGGTCGTGCCAGCGGCCTTCGATCGATTCATAAAAGCTGTGCGCCCTCGGGAGTTGTGCACCTACTGTGATGACATCCGACTCGACCGATCGGCATCCCGTGATGAGCACCTCCGAGATGGCCGCCCGGTGCACCAGACGGCGCGCCACCGATCCCGCGAACAGGCTCTCCAGATCCGCGAGTTCCACTCTGGACGGTCTTGCGGCACTTTCCATGACGATCACGAACGGTTCCCCCTCAACCGATTGGGTCGCTGCTCCCGCAGCAATAACAAACCTAGCATGCGGTTTCTTTTGCCGACAAGAGTTGCCCGCCCTTACGGTGGTGGCTCACGGCACAGATGCCCACGAAGGTGATGATCAGGACGCCGGCGACGGAGGTGGCTGTCGATGCAAGAGCGCGCGGTGCGCTCCAGAATGGCCATCATCGAGGGCGCCGCGGCCGCCTTCGAGGAACTCGGCTACGCGGGTGCGGGGTTCGCGGAGATCGTCCGAAGGTCCGGCCTGACGAGCGGCGGAGTGCAGTTCCACTTCGCCCACAAGGAGGACCTGGCCGCCGGAGTGGTCGAGTCCTGCGCGGCCCGGCTGCTCGCCGAACTCGCCCAGGCCAAGGCACCGCCCGCCGCCACCCTGTCGCGCCTGCACCGCCGCTCCGTCGTGGTCCGGGCCGGACTTCGCCTGATCGTCGAGCGCGCCCCGGCCCCGCCCGCCGGGCACTGCCGACGGCTGGTCGACGCCATCAGCCCGGTCTCGGCCACTGAGGCCGCTGATGCCTCCGAGGCCGCCGACACCTCCGACGCCCCCGACGCCGAACCGCTCGCCACGGTGCTGTTCGGCGCCCTGCTCGGGGCCCAGGCCATGGCCCCGTTCCTCGGCGGTCCGGAACGGGTACGCACCCAGTTCGAGTACGCCGCCCGACTGCTCACTACGCCCTCGGCCCCACCGCACCCGCGCCGAGCCGCAACGAACCGTACGGATTGAGCCCGGCAGCCGCAGCCTCACCCACCAGTCCCGGCAGCAACAGCCGCCAGCACTCCGCCACCTGCGCGACACTGCGACAGGGACCCCCGGCTCCCGCCAGCAACTCCGCGCCCACCATCGCCCCCGCCACCGACGCCGCCACCGATGACGCCGCCCGCCCTTCGCACAGGACGCCGGCCCGCTCGGTCATCAGCGCCAGAGCGCCGATCCGCTCCAGCCAGTCGCCGCAGAAATCCGGCGCGCCCCCGACCGCCGGCGGCAGTTGGTGCCACATCCGGACGGCCACCCGCACCGTGACGTCGCGGGCCAGCCACTCCAGCACGATCTGCGAGAGATCGATCAACTCCTGCACGGGGTGCGAGCGTCGCGACTCCAACCGCGCGCCGATATCCGCCAGCTTCCCGCACCCGGCAGCCTGAACAGCCGCTCCGAGGTCCCCCTTGGTGGGGAAGTGAAAGTGCAGCGCCCCGGTCGACACCCCCGCCGCCGCGGCGATCTCCCCCACCGTGGCTCCACGAAAGCCGTGCCGACCGAAGGCCTCCGCCGCCGCCACCACCAGCAGCGACCGCGTCCGCTCCGCCCTCACCTGCACTGCTCGCCCCTTCGCCGAGTCGACCGAGAGAGAAACCATACCAACTGTGCGGTTTTCCTACAAGGAAGTGCCGGCCCGCCACCGACGAGCCACCTGCGCACCATCGGCAGCGCCCGCCCCGCCCTGCCGCCGACACTCCGACCGTGCACGACCAACACCAACTCCGCACCACCCGCGCCCCGTTCGTCACATCTGGTCTCGCCGGCCGCACCTGACCCACCGTGTGGCATCATGTCGCGCTACTGGGATCCAGTGGATTGGCAAGGCAACACCCAGAACGGGGAACAGAGAATGGCCGGACAGCAGTTCCAGGTGCACCCACCGACGGTGGCCAGCCTGGCGACCAAGTTCCACACCGAGGCGCATGACCTCACCACACAGATCTCGACGTTCGAGTCGGGCGCCTCGAACCCCGCCGCCGCCTTCGGAGTGCTCGGCGCCTGCGACGGCGCGGCGAAGAACTATGCCTCGCTGCTCACCAACGTCAGCAAGGCACTGGGCCAGCTCTCCCAGGTGCTGGACGGCACCGGCGAGCGGCTGACGGCGACCGCCGGCTGCTACACCGACGTGGACCGGGCCGTGGAGACGCAGGCCAAGTCCGTTGGCCGCGCGGTCTGAGCGGGGGGCGACACGATGAGCATCAACGGATGGATCGACGGCAAGGTCCTCGAGGTCCTGCAAGCGTGCGGCGTGGAACTGCCGGGCGGTGACGGGGACGCGCTGCGCTCGATCGCGCAGACCTGGGACACCATGGGCAACGAGCTGACCGGGCTCGGCACCGCGGTCGACAGCGCGATCAGCGCGCTCGACGCGAAGGACTGGTCGGGTCCGGCGCACGACGCGTTCGTCAAGCACTGGCAGGGCGTCAAGAAGGTCGTCGACGAGGTGGCCGGGAACTTCCACCAGGTGGCCGGTGGCCTGCGGTCCTATGCCGATGAGATCGACAGCATCAACAAGGAGATCATCGACATCGGGGTCCAGATCGCCGAGATGGAGGTGGCGGGCGCCGCGCTGTCGTTCTTCACCGGCTTCCTCTCGGACCTGGTCGCGAACGCGGCGGTGGCCTCCCGGGTGGCCAAGATCATGGAGCTGGTGAAGAACTTCACCACGGCCGCCGAGAAGATCGCGGAACTGCTGGAGAAGTTCACCAGCCTCTCCGAGAAGACCATCTCCGTGCTGGAGACGATCATGAAGACGGTCGCCAAGATCAGCGGCACCTTCCTGGAGAAGGCGATCCCCACCTTCGCGACCAACTTCGTCGCCGACTCCGGCAGCACCATGCTGAACCAGGCGCTGAGCGGCCAACCGGTCACCTACACGAAGGACTTGGAGGGCGGCGCCTGGGACGCGGGCGGCACGGCCCTCTTCGCCGGCGGCGGCGCGGTGCTGGCCGGCGGGGTGAAGATGCCGAACATGGTGGCCAACGCGCTCACCGGGAACGGCAAGGCCGGCAACCTGATCAACGGCGCCCTGGGCAACGTCGCGGGCGCGGAGGTCGCCGACTGGCAGAACGACGCCAGCGGCTCCGCGATGTGGCAGGACGCCCTCACCAACGCCGCCACCGGCGCCCTCGGCAATCACCGCAGCGCCAAGGACGGCGAGAACATGGACGCCAAGGGCCGGACCGGCGGCGACAACCTCAGCGAGACCGGCAAGCTCCAGGACGAGATCTACAAGCAGAGCCGGGCGATCGGCGTCAACGCCTCCGTCTATGCTTCGGGCTCCGGCATCGAGTCGGATCTCCAGGCACTGGCGGCGGAAGGGCAGTAGCACGTGAGGTACCAGATCCGGCCGCTGGCCAGCTTCACCGTCACCAACCACACCCCGGGCTGGATCGGCCTGGTGGTGGCGGTGATCGAGCTCATCGCGCTCGTCGTGGTGGGCACCGGCGTCGCGGCGATCGTCGGCACCTGGAAGGTCGCCGAGAAGCCGGCGGACTACCTGCCCGGACCGCTGATCCTGCTGGCCGGGCTGGGGCTGGCGTACTTCGGGTACTGGCTGGCCTGAGCGCCGGTCAGGCGTGCCGCACGGACGTCGACGGCCCGTGCCCCGGTGACACCAGGGCACGGGCCGGCCGTCCGGCCGCGTACGAGCAGCGCCGCCGGGCGCGCCCTGCGGCGGAGCGGTAGGCCGAGCTCGGCGGCCAGGTGGTCGGCGATCCCCACGTGCAGGTGCCGCATGTCGGCGAGCAGCGGATCCAGCGCGCTCGCGTCGGCGCCCTGCTTCGCGGCGGCGTCCAGGCGGCGGCCGAGGGCGCGCAGTTCGGCGAGCGCCCTGGTCTGGTACGGCTTCATCAACTCGTCCTCTCGATCAAGGCGGTCGGCAGCGCGGTGCAGGCCCGGGTACCGAGTGTCGGTCTCGATCACGCCGCCACCCCGGCATGCTCAGGGCACGCCACCACGACCCACACCAGACCGTCCACGGTCCGGTGCCCGGCCGGTACCAAGGGCGGCTCAGTACCGCCGCACTGGACGCACGCATGTTCATGGAGTTGCGCGTAGGAGAGACGAAGGTCCGCAGGCGGCAGCCCGTTGGGCTGCGGCACGGACGCCGCAAGATCTGCCATGCCGACGACGGTAGAGGTACGTGCTTCTCCAGGACCGCGCTGTTTCTCCGAATTTCGAATCGCGCTGCCCGGGCTTCTCGGTATTCCTCAGGCCGTTCGCAGAGCAGCTGCCGCAGCAGCGATCACTCGGTGCGCGCGCGACCCATAGACCGCCGCACGGTCCAGGCGTTCCCACACCTTGCCGTACATCGCGATGTCGTCAGCATCATCGAGCCACATCTCTGCAGTGATCGTCTCGACGATGACGAGCCGTTCGTCGTAGATCCAGAATCCGTGGCGAGGCGTAATGGTCATGGGGACACCAAGCGGGATGATGCCGAGCTGAACTGTCGGCATGCCGATCAAGCCGGCAAGACGGTCCAGTTGACCAGCCATCACTTCTGGAGGGCAGGCCAGGACCCGCAGGGCCGCTTCCCACAGCAACGCGTGGAACATGCGCCCAGGTCGATAGAGGGCCTCTTGCCGCTTCATCCTGGCCAGCACCCCGGCGTCGATATCGCGCGGAGCCTGCCGCAGGTCAGCGCTGTGCTGGAGCAGGTGCCGCGCGTAGTCCGGGGTCTGGAGCATTCCCGGTATCACGGTCGCCTCGTAGGCCCTGATGCTCTCCGTGACGCGCTCCTGCGCGGTGGCCTCATCCTGACGAGGCCGGTAACCACCGGACAGTTGCCGACGCCATGATCGGAGATTCGTCTCCAGCCCGCGCAGGCGTCCCTGCAACTCTGCCGCAGCCTCCGGCCGGTCAGCAGCGGTCGCCCACGCATCGAGATCGGCAGGAGTTGGAGTTTGCTTGCCGGTCTCCAGCTTAGAGACTTTCGAGGGTGGCCAGCCGAGCCGCTTGGCCATCGTGCGGCCAGACACGCCGCCCTCGGTGCGGATGTCCCGCATCCGTGCACCGAGGGCTTCACGCGCCCGCTGAAAGTCCGTTGTCACACGATGGACGGTACCGCCATCGCGAACTCGGCGAGAGGGACAGCATGGTGCCAGGCAGCATCCCGAGCCTGGCACGCCGCGACGACCACGGCCGGATCCTCTGTCAGCTCGACACCGAGCGTGTCGTCGTCGGCGTCGAAGTGGAACCGAGCCATGACCTTTGAGTCGAACAGCCAAAAGTCGAAGTCAGGCAGTGCCAACTCGACCGCGACCTCTCGAGGCAGCATCCGGATGTCCTCGCCAGCCTGGACGTTACTCAGCCCCGAGGCCGCCAGGAAACGCTGTCCCACGGTTGGCGGGTCATCGACCAGGCGAACCCGCTCGAAGCGCTTCCCCGCCGCAGTCTGAGCACGTACGTTCAGGTGCCACGGATTGTCAGCGGGCTGCGGCGGCAAGGATCCAGCCTGAAACTGGCGGTACCGCTCCGTCACCCGGTCGACCGCGTAGCCGCGCCGAGTCTCCAGCCGCCAGGCCGTGTGCCTGAACTCCTCGAACAGGTGCTTGATGTGCCCAAAGGGCACAACCTCGGCCATATCAGTTCCTCGGCGCGAAGCGAGTGAGCAGGTCGCGCGGAACCACAACGAATGCCTCCCCCGGCAACACGTCCCGCAGCTGGCCGAGCGCCTCGTCGTCCTCCAGGCGGTAGCCCTGGACGACGATGTCGCCCGTCGGGGTCTCGTACAGCGTCGGGCAGTTGCCCTCTTCGGACGTGGAGCCGATGAACGTGAGCTTCATGCTGCTGCTCTCCCTCCATGCCGGTCCCGTTACCGGCTGGCTGCGCACAGTAGCCCCAGGACCGAGAAGCACGCCAGCGCACAAGCCCCCTCGGCGAGCACGTGGCCCCCGTCGCGGAGAGCAGCGTGGTCGAGCCGTTGATCCGGCGGGCGGCTGCACCGGTGAGGGAGCTTGAGGAGCGCGTGAGAGAGTCGAAGCACCAGCTCGTTCGCGTCTGAGGAGGCCCGCCCGGTGGAGTGGAAGAGCTACGGGCGGCGGCGCGTCTACGACAGCCCCTACGTCGAGGTCTGGCTGGATGACGTCGAGATCCCCGGCGTCGGCCGGATCGACCATCACGTGGTCACGATGCCGAAGGCGTCCGTGACGTCCGTTGTCACTGACGAGCAGGGCCGTTTCCTGTTGCTGTACCGGCACCGGTTCATCACCGATCACTGGGGCTGGGAGGTCCCGGCCGGTTGGGCGGAGCCCGGAGAGGACCCGGCCGTGGCGATCAGCCGGGAAATCGAGGAGGAGACCGGCTGGCGGCCGGCAAGCGTCACGCCGCTGGTGGAGTACGACGCACTGGCGGGCATCAGCACGATGCGCTTCCAGTGTTTCCACGCCACCGCCTGCGAGCAGATCGGGGCGCCCATCGACGGGAGTGAGGCGACTCGGGTGGAGTGGATGCCCGAGTCCGAGCTGCTGAAGCTGCTGGCCACCGGTCAGGTCCAGGACGGCCCGTCACTCGCGGCGCTCTCGTACTTCCTTGGCCCGCACCGCCTGCTGAGCAGCAACGCGCGCTAGCGAGCGCGACTGTGGCGGAGCCGAATTCGACTCCGCCACAGCTCAGCCCAGCTGACCGTCCGTCAGCCCCGGGTCGCCACCGCCCGCAGGAAGAACGTCAGGTTCGCCGGACGCTCCGCCAGGCGACACATGAAGTAGCCGTACCACTCCTGCCCGTAGGGCAGGTACACCCGGGCGGTGATCCCCACGCGCAGGTGTCGGTCAGGCCGGCCGGTACTCCTCGTGCGGGATGGCGCGGTTCCAGACCGATTCGAACGCGGTGCTGCAGAGCTTGCTGACCGCTGGATCCGTGATCAGCTCGTGGTCGAGAAAACTGCCGTCCCCGTCGAAGTGGTTGAGCAACAACGTCTCATCGTCGAACAGCCAGAAATCGTTGCCCGGCAGAGCCAGGTCAGTGCTCTGGCGCCGCGGCAGCCACCTGACGAGCTCGCCGGAGGCAACGTTGCCCGGGGTGAGGTCGTACTCGTACCGCACGTAGTCACTGATCGGCTCCGAGACGATCCGCGCTCGCCGAATTCGGACGCCGCGGCTGGTGGTCTCGGTCATCAAGGCCATCCACGGTCGCTCTGCCTCGTCGAGAGCCGAGAGGTTGAGCGTCCCGGCCTGCCAGGCGATGAACCTGGGATCGTCACGCATGTAGCCGTCGCGCATCTCCAGGTGGACGGCCGACCGTTGGCACGCGGCGAAGAGTTCCTCAAGCGTCGGAACCGCTGTCACCGCTCACCTCCGGGAAGAACATGGGCATGTACTCGGGCCACTCGACGACAGTCTCGTGATCCGGCAGGTCCAGCTGTTCGAGACGGTCGCTGTCGAGCACCTTCAGGCCCTGTACACGTACACGGTGAGACCCTCGGCGGCAAGCACCCGGGCGATATCCTCGCCGATGTTCATGGCAACCACGCTTCCCAGGTCGTGGCTGCCAGGTCTCTCCAGCAGTCACAGAACGTCGCGACTACATGTTCACTGAGGCCTGCCCACCGCGATGCAGCGGTGCCAACTGCCGGCTGAGCCTGAGGACGTTGTCGATGACCTGGGGGTCGGTGGCACCGCGGAAGGCGGGGACAGGCCGGGCCTCGGGCCCGATGAGCAGGCCGGTCCGCCCGTCGAGTGAAGTGTCGGTGGCGGCGAAGACGGACGGCCGGGCGGCAACGGTTGCCGGGCCGGCGGTGGAGCGTTCGAAGGTCCGGCGGACCAGCGGCCACAGCAGGCGCAGTGCCGGGGAGACGATCTTCGGTGAGGTCATGGTGCCGTTGGTCATGTCGGTCGCGGCGCCGCCGGGGTCGGCTGCGAAGACGGTGATGCCGGTGCCGTGCAGGCGCTCGGCCAGGTGCAGGGTGTAGGCGAGGTTGGCGAGCTTGGCGCGGCCGTACCAGTGGAAGCCGTAGTAGCCGCCCGGTGGTTCCACGGCGTCGAAGGTGCGCTTGGCGACCTTGATCGCGCCTGAGGTGACGTTGACGATCCGGCTCGGCGTGTCTGCTTGGAGCTGGTCGAGCAGTAGCTCGGTCAGCAGGTACGGCGAGAGGTGGTTGACGGCGAACGACGCCTCGATGCCGTCGAGCGTCTGCTGCCTGCGCGCGAACATGGCGCCGACGTTATTGACCAGCACCTTCAGCGGACCCTCGGCCGCCAGGTGCGCGGCCAGCGCTCGTACCTGGTCGAGCGATGCGAGGTCGGCAGCCACGAATCGCGGTGCGGCTCCGGTTGCCACCGCTGCGATCCGCTCGACGGCGCTCGTGCCGCGCTCGGCGTTGCGGCCGACCACAGTGACGGCGAACCCCTGCTCCGCGAGTGCCTTGGCGGTCTCCAGGCCGATGCCCCCGGTGCCCGCTGTCACCACTGCCCGTTGACTCATTGCTCTGCCCTTCGCTGCTGCCGGATTATTCGGATAGCTATCCGTTTCTGTGCGGGCACGCTAGCACAACCGGATACCTATCCGGTTAACGGGGAGTGGGGAGTGGGGAGTGGGGAGTGGGGAGTGGGTCGTGCCGCCGTCAGCGCGGAGGGCGCAGACCCTCGAGGAGGACGCCGAGGTAGAGCTCCCGGCGCGCCGGATCGCTGTGCCCGGAGCGCACGGCATGCTCGACGCCGCAGAGCAGGCGGCGAACGTCATCCGCCCCGATGCCGCTCCGGATGGCGCCGGCCCGGCGGGCGCGGTCCAGCAGATCGGCGACGGCTCGGTCGAGCTCGGCCTTCATTTCCGAGGTCTGCGCGTCGGCATCGCCCGCGGACTCCAGCACGGCCGCGAAACCAGGCTCGTCCAGCGCGCGGTCAAGCGCGAAGCGCAGGAGGCGGTGCAGGCCCGCGAGCGCGTCCTCGGCGTCGGCTGCCGCCTGCGCCTCTTCGACCAGCTCCCGGAAGCGCTCCGCCGAGAGCGCCTCGATCAGCGCATGGCGGTTGGGGAAGTGCCGGTACACGGTCCCCACGCCCACACCGGCGAGCCGGGCGATGACGTTCAACTGCAGAGAGCGGTCACCGGCGGCCAACTGCGCGCGGGCGACCTGCAGGACCCGGGCGCGGTTGCGCGCGGCATCCGCCCGCAGCGTTGTCGCCTGCCCCGCTCTCGGTGTCACGACCCCAGCATAAGTGGCCGCCTGCGGCCCGGGAACTGCGGCCGGCCGAGGCGGTTCGATCCGGTGGACGGCTGCTGCTGCCTCCCGAACCGGTCGCCGGATGGGCCTGCTGAGGGGCTCCCCCTGTGCTCGGGTGACGGGGGGAGCCCCTCGGGATCAGGAGGCGTTGAGCGCGGTGTCGTCGATGACGAAGCTGGTCTGCAGGGAGGCGTCCTCGGTGCCGGTGAACTTGAGGGTCACGGTCTGTCCGGCATAGCTGGACAGGTTGAAGGAGTGCAGGGTGTAGCCGGTGTTGCTGTTGAGGTTCGAGTAGGTGGCCAGCGTGGTGCTGCCGACCTGCAGCTTGAGGGTGTCGTAGGCGGTGGTGCCGGTCTCGGCGGTGTCGATGTGGAGGTAGAAGTTCAGGGTCGCGGTGCAGCCGGCGGGGATGGTGACGGTCTGCGAGAGGGTGTCGGTGTGGGTGCTGCCGTAGCCGTCCAGCCAGGCTTTCCAACTGCCGGAGTGGGCGGGTTCGCTGCTGGAGTTGTCGATGACGCCGGCCGAGGCGGTCCAGGGGGAGGCGGTGCCGGTCTCGAAGCCGGGGTTGCCGAGCTTCTGGCCCGGGCTGCTGCAGCCACTGCTGGGGTTGACGGTCCAGGTGAAAGTGGTGGACCCGGAGGCGGTGCCGGAGGAGGCGGTGACGGTCACCGTGGAGGTGCCGGCGGTGGTCGGGGTGCCGGAGATCAGACCGGAGGCGGAGATCGACAGGCCGGCGGGCAGGCCCGTGGCGGAGTAGGTGAGTGGTTTGCTCGCCGAGTCCGAGCCGGTGATCTGCAGTGCGGCCGCGGTGCCGACGGTGCTGGTCTGGTTACCCGGGCCGGTCACGGTGACGGTCTCGGTGCCGCCGCTGGGGTTGATCGTCCAGGTGAACGACATCTGGCCGGACGCGCCCGTGCCGTCCGTCGCCTTGACCGTCACCGAGGAGGTGCCGGCGGTGGTCGGGGTGCCGGAGATCAGACCGGAGGCGGAGATCGACAGCCCCGCCGGCAGGCCCGTCGCGGAGTAGGTCAGGCTCTGGCCGGAGGCGGAGTCGCTGCCGGAGATCTGCAGCGAGACCGCGGTGCCGGCGGTGCTGGTCTGGTTGCCCGGGCTGGCGACGGTGACGGTGTTTCCCGAGGCCTGACCGACCGGCAGACCGCCGGTCGGTGCGTACATCGCCACGTCGAACGTGCTGCCGTTGGGGGCGTGGGCGACCGGGATGACGGGGACGGCGTTGCCGCCGGCGAGGACGGAGGTGGAGATGTAGTCGCCGAACATCCGGCCCTGGCTGGTGTTCGGCAGCCAGGCCAGCGTCATCGGGCCGGCCAGCTGGAGGGGCGCGGTCCAGGTGGCACCGCCGTCGGTGGAGGAGACGTAGCCCGCGTCCAGCTGGCAGGTCGTGTCCGTGCAGGAGGCGTTCGGGTAGTAGTAGTACGTCAGACCGAGGCGGGCGGTGCTGCCCGAGCTGCTCGGATCCACGCCGATGCCCGGCGTGAAGTGGTCCACCGTGCTGGTGGCCGCGTCGATCGGCACCCGCACCGGCGTGCTCCACGACGTGCCGTCGGTGGAGGTCGACATGATGATGTCGTTGCTCGTGCAGCCGCTGCGGAAGCGGCAGTCGGACCAGACCGCGTAGACCGTGCCGGAGGCGTCGATCTCGGCGGACGGCAGCGAACTCTCGCGCAGAGTGTCGCGCGGGGGCAGCTTCGCGGTGTCCGCCGCAGCGTCCTCAAGCCCGGAGACCGTGTGGTGCGAGACGGTGGCGATCTGCACGCTGGCACCCCAGCTCGCGCCGCCGTCGGTCGAGACGAAGGCGTCCTCGGCGTCCGAACTGGCCGACGAGAACGGCACCACCACGGTGCCGCCGGGCTGCACGACCGGCTGGCCGCCCAGCCCGCTGGGGTTGTCGGCCGGGCCCAGCTCGTTGCCCCAGGTCGCTCCGCCGTCGGTCGACGTGCGCATGTGCTCGATGTCGCCGGCGCCGGCGTCGTCGTACTCGGTGTAGCAGTGCCCGTAGTACGGGCTGGTGGCGTGGTCGTCGCAGACCGTCCAGTTCTTGTCGTACGACGCGTTGGTGGACACGGCGACGGGGTTGCCCCAGGTGTGGCCGCCGTCGGTGGAACGGCTGAGTTCGACGTCGACGTTGCTGCCGGTGGTGATGCCGAGCCAGGAGACCATCCAGACGCCGTCCTTGGCGTCGTAGGCCACCGAGGCGTCGCTCACCTGCCCGTAGGGGCCGCCGGTGTTGGCGGTGGTGGCGGGCATGAACCCGTGCGTCCAGCTCTGGCCGCCGTCGCTCGACGTCGCCCATCCGATGTTGGAGGCGCCGCCGCCGGTGACCCGGCCGACCTGGAAGGCGGAGACGATCGTGCTGCCGGAACTGAACGTGTCCGGCTCGACCTCGGTGGCGTGCTGGGCCTGCGAGTCGGAGTACGGGTCACTGCTGATCTGCGTGAGGGCGGGCGTGAGGGCTGGAGCGGTGGCGCGGGGCGCGCGCGGGCCGTGGGAGGCGGCCTGGGAGGCGGCGAACGCCGGAGCGGTGAGCGCCGTCGCGGCGGCGAGAGCACCGGCGAGGAGTAAGGAGCCTTTTCTAGCCAGTCCGGACATGTCTCTCCTGACATACCGAGCGGTACCGGATGAGTGTCGGCTGCCGCCGACACGGGGCAGACGGATGCTGGCGCCCCCAGCGCCCCCGGGAAAGGCCGATGGCATGGCTGGAACATGACATGTCGCATTCGCGCCAGGTCCGCCGGAAGGGTTGCGGCGATGGACGCGCGGATGAGCGTCGGCTCCCAGTGGATCACTACGCAGGCTCTACGAACACGACTGTGGCGGAGCCGAATTCGACTCCGCCACAGCTCAGCCCAGCTGACCGACCGTCAGCCCCGGGTCGCCATCGCCCGCAGGAAGAACGTCAGGTTCGCCGGACGCTCCGCCAGGCGACGCATGAAGTAGCCGTACCACTCCTGCCCGTACGGCAGGTACACCCGCATGGTGTTGCCCGCCTCGGCCAGGCGCAGCTGCTCCTCGGGGCGGATGCCGTAGAGCATCTGGTACTCGAAGCTGTCGCGGGTGCGGCCGTTCCACTCGGCGAGCTGGCCGGCGATCTTGATCATGTTGGGGTCGTGCGAGGCGATCATCGGGTAACCCTCGCCCGCCATCAGGACCTTGAGCGCGCGCACGTAGGCCAGGTCGACGTCGTGCTTGCCCTGGAAGGCGACCGACTCCGGCTCCTTGTAGGCACCCTTGCAGAGGCGCACGCGCGAACCGGCGGCGGCGAACTCCCGGCAGTCGTCCTCGGTGCGGCGCAGGTAGGCCTGCAGCACGACGCCCAGCCACGGGAAGTCGGCGCGCAGCTCGCGAGCGATGCCCAGCGTCGAGTCGGTGGTGGTGTGGTCCTCCATGTCCAGGGTGACCGTGGTGCCCGCGTCCGCGGCGGCCTCGCAGATCCGCCGGGCGTTCTCCAGCGCGATCTTCTCGCCGTCCACCGGGAGGAACTGGCCGACCGCGGAGAGCTTGACCGAGACCTCGGCGTTCGCCGCAAGGCCGGTCTCCTTGAGCGCGGCCAGCAGCAGCTCGTAGGCCTCGGCGGTGCCGGCCGCCTGGGCGGCGTCCTTGGTGTCCTCGCCGAGGTGGTCGAGGGTGACCTTGCGGCCGGTGGCGACCAGCTCGTCGGTGGCGGTGATGCCCTGGTCGAGCAGCTCGCCGGCGACGAAGCGCTCGACTATCGCGTGGGTCGGCGGGAACTTCTCCACGAGGGTGCGCACCTGCGGCGAGCGGGAGGCGGCGAGGAGGGCGGAACGGAGCATCGGTACTCCTGGATCACAGGTGTGGGGGAGAGAGAACGTGGGGGAGAAAGGGGTGGGGCGGCGGCTGAGGGTGGGCCGCCGCCCCGGGAAGGATGGATCTGATGGACCGTCAGCCCATGTGCGGGTAGCGGTAGTCCGTCGGCGGGACGAACGTCTCCTTGATCGACCGGGTCGAGGTCCAGCGCGCCAGGTTCTGCTTGGCGCCGGCCTTGTCGTTGGTCCCGGAGGCCCGGCCGCCGCCGAACGGCTGCTGGCCGACGACCGCGCCGGTCGGCTTGTCGTTGATGTAGAAGTTGCCGGCCGCGAAGCGCAGCTTGTGCATCGCGTCCTGGGCGGCGGCGCGGTCCTGGGCGAGGATCGAACCGGTCAGGCCGTAGGGCGAGACCGACTCCATCTGCGCCAGCATCTCGTCGTACTTGTCGTCCTCGTAGACGTGGACGGCCAGGATCGGGCCGAAGTACTCGTCGCGGAAGTACTCGCTCGCCGGGTCGGCGCAGACCAGCACGGTCGGGCGGACGAAGTAGCCGACCGAGTCGTCGTAGGTCCCGCCGGCCAGCACCTCGACCGACGGGTCGGCCTGGGCGCGGTCGATCGCGGCCTTGTTCTTGGCGAAGGCGCGCTCGTCGATCACGGCGCTCATGAAGTTCGCGAGGTCGGTGACGTCGCCCATGGTCAGGCCCTCGACCTCGGCCTGGAACTCGTCCTTCAGACCAGCCCAGATCGAGGCGGGCACGTAGGCGCGGGAGAGCGCCGAGCACTTCTGGCCCTGGAACTCGAAGGCGCCGCGGGTCATCGCGGTCTTCAGCACCTTCGGGTCGGCCGACGGGTGGGCGACCAGGAAGTCCTTGCCACCGGTCTCGCCGACGATCCGCGGGTAGCTGCGGTAACCGGCGATGTTGTTGCCGACCTCGCGCCACAGGTGCTGGAAGGTCGGGGTGGAGCCGGTGAAGTGGATGCCGGCCAGCGCGGGGTGCTTGAGCGCCACGGCGGAGACGTCCAGGCCGTCGCCGGTCACCATGTTGATGACGCCCTTGGGCAGCCCGGCCTCCTCCAGCAGCTCCATCAGCAGGTGCGCGGAGAACTGCTGGGTGGGGGACGGCTTCCAGAGCACCACGTTGCCCATCAGCGCCGGAGCGGTGGGCAGGTTGCCCGCGATGGCGGTGAAGTTGAACGGGGTGATCGCGTAGACGAAGCCCTCCAGCGGGCGGTGGTCGCTGCGGTTCCACACGCCGTCGGAGGAGATCGGCTGCTCGGCGATGATCTGCCGGGCGAAGTGCACGTTGAAGCGCAGGAAGTCGATCAGCTCGCAGGAGGAGTCGATCTCGGCCTGCTGCGCGGTCTTGGACTGGCCGAGCATGGTGGCCGCGGCCAGCGTCTCGCGCCAGGGGCCGGCCAGCAGGTCGGCGGCGCGCAGGAAGATCGCGGCGCGCGAGTCGAAGGAGAGCGCCTGCCAGGCGGGAGCGGCCGCCAGGGCAGTGTCGATGGCGTCCTGCGCGTCGGCCTGGGTGGCGTTGCGCAGGGTGCCGAGCCGAGCCGCGTGGTTGTGCGGCTGGACGACGTGGATCTCGGTGCCCGCGCCCATCCGGCGCTCACCGTTGATCGTCATGGTCAGCTGGACGGGCTCCTGGCCCCCCAGCTCCTTCAGCTTGGCCTCCAGGCGGGCCCGTTCCGGGCTGCCGGGGGCGTAGCTGTGGACCGGCTCGTTCACCGGCGCGGGGACCTGGGTTACAGCGTCCATGAGCGCGCGCTCTCCTTCGAGTCGTGGGGGTGGCCAGTGCGGGGGTCACACGCGGGCCATGAAGGAACGTTAAGGCTCGAGCCGGGCCCGCATGGTTGGCCAGGCGGCTAAAGTCATCCGTACGGCATTGTCCGAGTGGATGAACATCACGCAGTACGTCCGGCAGCACGAGCCGCACGCCCGGCAACACGAACCCGAGGAGGCCCCGGATGAGCACCACCGGCCTCCCGCTCCGTCAACTGCTCATGTCGCTGGGCGAGCCCCTGGTCGAGCTGCAGGCCGCGCCCGCCGGCCTGGACGTCCCGGTGCGCGAGGTGGCGATCCTCGACCCCGAGGACCCGGCCACCGCCAACCCCGGCGAGCTGGTGCTGGCCATCGGCGCCCGCGGCCGCGCCGCGCTGCCCGCGCTGCGCGCCGCCGGACGGGCCAAGGCGGCGGCCGTCGCCGTCAAGCTGGACGCCCCGGGCCAGGCCGACGCCCTGCGCGAGGCGGCCACCGAGGCGGGCGTGGCGCTGCTCTCGGTGCGCAGCGAGACCCGCTGGGAGCAACTGGACGCGCTGGCCCGCGCGGTGATCAACGGCCCGGACCTGCCGGAGAGCACCGAGGCCGGCTCGGGGGCCGGCGGCGTCGGCGACCTCTTCGCACTGGCCCAGACCACCGCCGTGCTGACCGGCGGGATCGTCTCGATCGAGGACACCTCCAGCCGGGTGCTGGCCTACTCCCGGTCGGCCGACTCGGACGAGGTGGACGACCTGCGGCGGCTGTCCATCCTGGGCTGGCAGGGGCCCGAGCCGTACCTGTCCAAGCTCCGCGAGTGGGGCATCTTCCAGCACCTGCGCAGCTCGGACAGCGTGATCGCGGTCGAGCCGCACCCCGAGCTCGGCCTGCGCCGCCGGCTGGCGATCGGGATCAGGGCCGGCGCCCAGCCGTTGGGCACGATCTGGGTCCAGGAGGGCTCGCAGCCGCTCGCCCCGCAGGCCGAGCAGGCGCTGGTCGGCGCGGCCCGGGTGGCGGCGGCCCAACTGATGCGGCGCCGCCGCGAGCTGTCGGCCGACGTCCGGCTGACCCGGACCCTGCTCACCGGCCTGCTCGAAGGCAGCACCGGACCCCAGTCGCTGGCCACCCACCTGGGCCTGCACCAGCACCGCCCGGCCACCGTGCTCGCCTACGCGGCGGTCGGCGCCGACCTGAGCCGCACCGAGGTGACCGGCCTGATCTCGGTGCACACCGCCGCCCGGCACCGGGGCGCGCTGCTCGCGCCGATCGACAGCCGGGTCTACGTGCTGCTGCCCGAACTGCCGGCCAACCTGCCGATGACCACCGTGCGGGACTGGGCCCAGGAGGTGGTCGACGCGGCCCGCGACCACCTGGGCATCACGCTGCGGGCCGCGATCGGCAGCACCGTGCACGGCCTGGCGGCGGTGCCCGCCTCCCGGGCCCAGGCGGACCGGATCCTGGACGCGATGGGGCGCGGCGGGGTGGTGCCCGAGGTGGCCGCGCTGATCGACGTGCAGGCGGAGGTGCTGGTCAGCGAGGTGCTCGCGCTGCTCCAGGAGCGGCCTGCGCTGCGCGATCCGCGGCTGGCGGCGCTCACCGCGTACGACGCCCGGCACGGCACCCGGCTGGCCGAGTCGGTGCTGGCCTGGCTGGACGCGCTGGGCGAGGTGCGGGTGGCGGCGCAGGCGCTGCACATCCACCCCAACACGCTGCGCTACCGGGTGCGGCGGGCCGAGCAGTTGACCGGGATCGACCTGGCCCAGCCGCAGCAGCGGCTGCTGGCGATGCTCCAGCTGCGCCTGCCGTCCGAGGAGCCGAACGAGCCGAGCTGACGGGGGCGTTGGCCCGGGCGGCTGCACCCCTGTCTACTCAGCGCCCGCGCTCCCTGCGCCACTGCTCCCAGGCCGCCAGCCACGCCTGCTCGGCGCACTCCACCTCCTCGGCCGCGCCCGTCCGCCGGCGGCTCAGCTCCTCCCAGGCCCGCTGCGCGGGCAGGCTCGGCACCTGGCTGGCGAACGCCGTGTAGCGGATCACCTCCTCCAGCGCGGCCCGTCCCTGCGCGCTGCCGATCAGCCACTCGGTCCGCTCGGCGAGCAGCAGCAGGTGGCCGACCATCGAGCCGATCGCCGCGCAGGCCTCGGTGCGACTCTCACAGGCGTAGTGCATCTGCTGGCGGACCGCGGCCTCCCACTGCTCGGGCGGCTCGGCGACCCGCAGCCGGCGCGGCATCCGGGTGCGGCCGCGGGAGAGCCGGTGCGCCCGGTGGGCCAGCGTGCGCTCGACGCTGAACTCCAGCAGCGCCCGGTGCGCGTCCAGGCCGCTGAGCGCCAGGTGGCTGCGCTGGAGCTGGGCCAGGCGCCGGCGGCGGCGCGCGGCCACCCCGCGTAGCAGCTCGGTGCGGCCGACCGTGAAGCGCTCGTGGCCGGCGCCGTCCAGCTGGTCCAACTCGATGTCCGCGGGCGCGATCCCGCGACCGCAGACCAGCACCACCGAGCCGTAGACCAGCAGCCGCCCGGCCCAGACCGTGCGGGCCCGGGCGGCCGGACCGCTGCCGGCCCCGCTCTCCTCGTGGATCTGCACGGCCGTCGGCTCGCCCGCCACGCTGATCCACTCGCGCAGCGCGCGGACCCGCCCCGGGCAGTCGCCCTCGTCGATGCCGAGTTGCTCGTAGATCCGGTCCCGCTCGCGCTCGACCAGTTCCTCCAACTCGGGCAGCGGCGCGTAACGCTCCACCCCCGGCTGGTAGGTGCGCACGGTGACGTACGGGCCCTCCAGCGAGGTCCAGTCACCGGAGCGCAGCTCGATCCAGGTGATCTCGCCGTTGTGCGTCTCGTAGCCGCTCATCGCGTCGCTGTCGGCGTGCGCGCCGGGCTCGGGGGCGATGCCGCGGGCGCCGCGCCCGGCCCGGTCCACGCCGTACACCGGGAAGTCCAACTCCCCGAAGACCTGCCGGACATGGCGCTCCTGCTGCCCGAAGTACTCCTCGTCCGCCAGGCATTCGCCGGGCCCGGGCCCCGCCTCGGTCCGCAGTGGCATGGCCGTGTCACCCGGTTCCGCGGCCCAGCTCCCGCTGCCGATCGTCACCTTCGCCGCACCCCCGGGCCTCGCCGTCGTTCGGTCCGCGGCCACCCGCGGACGGGAGTCGCCCGCCCGGTCGGCCGCGTTCGCCCACGATACGTGCGCGCGACCTGCTGGGCCATCAGCTTCCCTCGTACGGTTGGCAGATACCCGCTCCGGGCCCGCCACGCGCGGATCGGGCCTATGTTGTCGGGTGCCCCTGCCCACGCTTGGCCGTATGACGACCGAACGGTGGCGGCCGGTTCCCGTGCACCGAAACCGGGCGGCGCGAGCCGCTCGGGCCGCCCGAGCCGCCGTGGCCGCATCATCGGCGGTATGGACTTCAACCAGTACCACCTGACCACCAGTTGGCGACTGCCCGCGCCGCCCGACGCGGTCTTCCGGGCGCTGCGCGACGTCGAGGGCTATCCGCGCTGGTGGCCGCAGGTGCGCCAGGTCCAGCGGCTGGACGGCAGCAGCGGGCGGCTGCGGATCCGCTCGGTGCTGCCCTACGAGCTGGTGCTGACCGCCCGGGAGCGGCGGCAGGAGGAACGGGGTGCCGGGCAGGGCGGGGTGCTGGAGGCGGAGCTGACCGGCGATCTGGCCGGCTGGTCCCGGTGGACCGTCACGTCGGACGGTCCCGGGGCCAGCCTGGCCGTCTTCGAGGAGCAGGTGCGCGGCGGCAAGCCGCTGATGCGGCTCCTCGCGCTGCCCGGGCGGCCGGTCTTCCTGGCCAACCACGCGCTGATGATGCGCTCGGGGCGGCGCGGACTGCGCCGCCACCTGTCCGCCGGGCCGCTGCCCGCCCGGCTACTGCCGTGACCGCGCCTTGAAGGCCGCCTTGCGGGCCTCCTTGGCCACCTGACGGTCCAGGTGCAGCTCGCCGACCGACTCCAGCACCTGAGCGGTGTACGGGTGCTCGACCCGCCACAGCTCGCCGAAGAAGCTCGCCGGGTTGTCGGTCACGGGCATCCCGGAGATCAGCTCGCGCAACACCTCGGCGTCGCCCTCGCTGTCCAGCAGCTGGGCGGCGAAGGTGTCCACGGTGGTCCACAGCACCATCGTGCGGCTCGGCGCGGGCACGTCGGCGGCCCCGCGCGAGACCAGCCAGGCCCGCGCGCCACCGCCCAGCTCCGCGTCGTCCAGCACCTCGCGGGCGGCCGGCTCGGCCGCCTCGCCCAGCTCGGTCAGGGCCAGCTGGGCGAGCATCCGGCGCAGCGGCGCGGTGCGGTCCTCGCCGCGCGCGGCGTCCAGCAGCTCGCGGGCGGCGGCCAGCGGCTCGCGGTCCGCCAGCCAGACCCGGATCTCCTGCTCGGGCAGCACGTTGCCGGCCTCGGCGATGCCCTGCAGCAGCGCGACGGCGTCGCCGGTGGCCAGCTCGCCGATCAACGGCGCCTCGTAGCCCTCGTCGAGCAGCCACTGGCGGATCCCGTACTGGCCCAGCGGGGTCAGCTTGACCAGGCCGAACCGGGCGGCCTCGGCCTCGTCCAGGGCCCGCTCGGTGTCCTGCGGCGCCTGCTCGGACCCGGCCTCCTCCTCGTCGAAGAGTTCCGGGTCGATCGGCTGGTACTCCAGCAACCCGATCTCGGCCAGGTCGGCGAGCATCGGGTCCAGGGCGACCATCACATCGGTGATGTCGCCGAGCATCTCCTCGTCCGGCTCCTCGCCGTCGGGGACCACCAGCAGCGCGGCCAGCACGCCGAGCGGCACCGTCTCCTGCCCCGGCTCGGCGAACGCGGTGGCCTCGTAGAGCACCTGGAGCGCCTCGTCCAGCAGCTCGGCGGCCTCTTCCTGGACCTCCTCGTACTGGGCCAGCAGCTCCTCGGCCCGCGCGTCGTCGGCCTCCTCGCCCGCGTCCGGCTCGGCGTCCAGCGGCTCGATCTCCACCGCCAGCTCGGCGATCAGATCGGCGGCCGCCAGCCACAGCTCCAGCACCGACTCCGGATCGCCGGCCTCCACCGGGGCCAGCTCGCTGCTCGGGCCCGCCGCGCGGTTGCCGGCCTCGTCGTGCGCGACCAGCACCAGCTCCAGGTCACTGGCCAGCGACCAGACCCGCATCGCCTCCAGCACCGCCTCCTCGGCGACCTCGCCCTCGGCCGGTGCCAGGTCGAGGAACCGGGCGGCCGCCTCGCGGTCCTCGTCCAGCAGGTCGCCCAGCTCGTCCACCGGACGGGTGGGCGCGCTCCATCGGGCCAGCCGCACCGCCCGCTCGATCAGCGGCACGGCCAGCGCGGCCGCCGCCAGCTCCGCCTCCGGCAGCAGCCGCACCGGCGGGACCATGACCGAGAGGTCGTCCAGGTCCTCCTCCGTGTCCGATCCGTGCGCGCCGTAGAGGTCGGCCAGCTCGAAGTCGGCCGGCAGCAGACCCTCGTTGCCGGGCAGCGCGTCCGGCCCGGTCACCGACGGGTGGTCAGGGTTCTTACGACGTCGTCCGGCCATCAGGCGCGAGCTCCTAGCGAAGGATCGGGTTCTGCACACTCTGCACACTCTGCGATCAGCGTATCGGCCGTTGCCTCGGCAGCGCCCCTCCTGCGGGGGGCGCGTGCCACCCGTGCACGCCGGTACCGCACCACCCCGTATCCTTCCTTTCGACCCCGTGCACACCCCGCGCGCGGTCACGCCTGGGCAATGCCGCCCAGCTCTGTTCAGCTCACCCCGCTCCACCACGGTCCTCCCGCACCCACGGCCACCACCACAGCGCCACCGGACGGGCGCGTCGGCATGCCACGCCGACCCGCGGTGGCGCCCGGCCACACAGGAGACCCCTGCCATGGCGGACCTCTCCCCCGCCGGTTCCGGCCTGCCCCTCGTGCAGCGCCCCGGACACCGGCTCTCGGAGGCCCTGCTCCCCCTGGAGCTCGCACCACGGACCCAGCTCCAGCTGGCCGCCGTCAGCCGCTGGAACGCGCTGCGCGGCGTCCGCGTCGGCCTCTGTGCCGCCGCCCTGCTCCTGCTCCTGATCGGGGCCAACCTGGCCACCCCGGTCTACCCCCTGCTGCAGCAGCGCCTGGGCCTGACCGCCTTCGACACCACGCTGCTCTTCACCGTCTACGTCTTCGCGCTGGTCCCGGTGCTGGCCGCGGTCGGCCACTGGTCCGACCTGCTCGGGCGGCGCGCGCTGATCCTGCCCGCCGTCTGCCTGGCCGCCAGCGGGGACGCGCTCTTCGCCACCGCCAACTCCTTCGGCCAGCTGGCCGCCGGACGGGCCGTGCAGGGCATCGCCGTCGCCCTGGCCACCGGCGCCGCCGGCGCGGCCCTCGGCGACCTGCTGCCCGACCACCCGACGCTGGCCGCCAAGCTCACCCTGGCCTGCTCGGCGGGCGGCGTGGCGCTCGGCCCGGTGGTCGGCGCCTCGCTGGCCGGCGGCTCGCACCCGCTGCTCACCCCGTTCCTGGCGCACGCCGTCGCGCTGCTGGTGCTCTGCGTGCCGCTGGCGCTGGTGCACCCCCGGATGCCCGGCGCCCGCCGCCCGGCCGACGCCCCGCCGCGCGTCACCGCCCCGCTCCACCTGCGCCCGCGCCGCCTCGCGCTGCCCGCCCAGGGCCGCCGCACCTTCCTGCTCGCGGCGGGCGCCGGCTTCGTCTCGTACGCCGTCTTCGGGGTCTACCTGAGCCTGGCCCCCGCCTTCTCGGCCGGCCTGCTGCACACCCACTCCCGGATGGTCGGCGCCGTGGTCGCCGCCCTGCTGCTGGGCTCCTCCGCACTGGCCCAGCTGCTCGTCCCACCCACCCGTGACCGCCGTTTCATCGCCCTGGGCATGACCGGCCTCGCCCTCGGCCTCGCCCTGGTCGTCACCGCCGAGTACGCCCACCAACCGGCCCTGCTCTTCGCCGGCAGCGTGCTGGGCGGCGCCTGCCAGGGCATCGCCTTCCGCTCCCTCTTCACCACGGCGGTGGCCGCCATGAACCCGGCCCGCCGCGCGAGCGAGATGAGCACCCTCTGGGTGATCGTCTACCTCGGCAGCTCCCTGCCCATCGTGGCGGTCGGCGCCCTCTCCCAGCACTACGGCCTGCTCCCGGCCGTCAGCGGCTTCGCGGTGATCGCGGCAGCGGCCTGCCTGGGGCTCGCGGGGGCGGTGCTGCGGCGGGGTTAGGGCCGCCGCGACGCCGAGCCCGGAACAGCACATGGCCCGGACGCCCGACGGTGTCCGGGCCGTGGCGTTCGCCTGACGGGCCATCAGAATGGTGCCACCATCGAAGAACCCTGGCGCGAGGAGGGCACCGTATGCACAGCCGTTCCGGCATACCGTGGTCTATCACTCTGGACTTCACCCAGGACGCGGCCCGCGCGCTCGCCGTCCGCGACGCACTCGGCTTCGCCGACCCGGTGGACCCCACATGATGACGGACGCCGTCAACGCACTCCAGCGGCGCACCAGTCTCGGCGAGTTCCACCTGCACATCATCGCGGTCCCCGTCGCCGGCCCGCTGTTCCGCCCGCTCGCCACCGACCACCAGGTGCTGATCAGCACCGAATTGCTACGTGACCGCGCTGCCCACGTCGACCGGGTCGTTGCACACCTCACCTCGGACGCAGCCGACTGAGCCCGAATTCAGTCGGACCAGGGGCGCCAGAGTTCGGTGCGGAACTCGAAGCCGAAGGGCTCCGGCAGTCGCACCACGTCGCCGAACTTCCAGGCCTGCAACTCTTCGTAGCGCCCGGCGAAGCGATCCGGACTCCCATAGAGGGTGACCCGCGACCGCTTCGGATCCCGGTCGACCAGCAGATGATGCGCCACCCCTGCGCGGGCGTAACCACTCCACTTGGTACCAAGGGCCCGACGCCCGACCACCGGCTCACGATCGTTGTGTGCGTTCGACTTCGACGTCACTTCGACGACCAGCTCAACCTGGTTGGGAGTGAGAAACCTGGCGCCTTCCGACCAGGCTCTGGTCTCGGTGTCCGCGTGGAAAACGAGCAGGTCAGGAATATAACCGTCACCGAGCTCGACCATGTCGAGGCCAAGCACCTGCATGCTCCGCCAGGGGAACTGAGGGTCGACGAATCCCCGACCGTCGATCACCCGCTGGATAGTCGCGATGATTCCGGCGTGCGCGAAGGCAGGCGCAGGTGACACGAACATCTCCCCTCCGATCACCTCCACCCGCGTGCCGTCATTCGGCAGGTGCAGATAATCGGCCAGCTCGCCCCGCGCCCACATCGCATACGGGGAGTCGGGCAGCATGTAATGCGCGATCGCAGCCACAGACACCTCGGCACTCCCTCCACGGTCGCAAGCCCAGCATCGCCCAGAGTACGCAGAGACGCCGCTGCCGCATGGCAGCTCCCCTCAAAGGAGCGATCCACGCGGCAGCGGGTTGACGGCTGTCAGACGTTGAACCCCAACGCCCGCAGCTGCTCGCGCCCGTCGTCGGTGATCTTGTCCGGGCCCCACGGCGGCATCCAGACCCAGTTGATCCGCAGATCCTGGACCAGGCCGTCGGTCGCCGTCTTCGCCTGGTCCTCGATGACGTCGGTCAGCGGGCAGGCCGCCGAGGTGAGCGTCATGTCGATGGTGGCGACGTCGGACTCGTCGATGTGGATGCCGTAGATCAGGCCAAGGTTGACCACGTCGATGCCCAGCTCGGGGTCGACCACGTCCATCAGGGCCTCGGTGAGGTCCTCGACGGAGACGGTGCCCGCGGTGGTGCCGACGATGACGGTCGGGCCCTCGGCCTGGCCGTCCGCCTGGGGGGCCGGGGTGCCGGCCTCGGTGTCGCTCATGCTCAATCGGTCCTCGTCAGTTGTTGATGGCCGGCTGTTCGGCGAGCGCCTTCGCGGTGGCGTCCTTCCAGGCCATCCAGCTCAGCAGCGCGCACTTGACCCGGGCGGGGTACTTGGAGACGCCGGCGAACGCGACCGCGTCCTCCAGCACCTCCTCGTCGCCCTCGGCCTGGCCCTTGCTCTGCATCAGCTCCAGGAAGGCCTCCTGGATCGCCTGGGCCTCGCCGATCGGCTTTCCGACCACCAGGTCGTTCAGCACCGAGGCGCTGGCCTGGCTGATCGAGCAGCCCTGCGACTCGTAGGAGACGTCCGCGACCACCGCGCCGTCGAGCCGCACCCGCAGGGTGATCTCGTCACCGCAGGTGGGGTTGACGTGGTGGACCTCGGCGTCGCCGTCGCGCAGGCCCTTGCCGTGAGGGTTGCGGTAGTGGTCCAGGATGATCTCCTGGTACATGGAGTCGAGCTTCATGTCGCCGTCACACCCCTCAGCCGAAGAAGTTGCGGACGTGGTGCAGGCCGTCGATCAGCAGATCGACCTCGCCCGGCGTCGAGTACAGGTAGAACGACGCGCGAGTGGTGGCCGGAACCCCGTACCGCAGGCAGACCGGGCGGGCGCAGTGGTGACCGACCCGGACCGCGATGCCCTGCTCGTCCAGCACCTGGCCCACGTCGTGCGGGTGGATGTCGCCGAGCACGAAGGAGATCGCCGCGCCGCGGTCGACCGCCGTGCGCGGGCCGATGATCCGCAGGTCCGGCACCTCCTGGAGGCGCGCGACCGCGTACTCGGTGATCGCGTGCTCGTGGGCGGCGATCTTCTCCATGCCCACGTTGGACAGGTAGTCGATGGCCGCGCCGAGCCCGACCGCCTGGGCGATCGGCGGGGTGCCGGCCTCGAACTTGTGCGGCGCCGGGGCGTAGGTGGACGAGCCCATGGTGACGGTCTCGATCATCTCGCCGCCGCCGAGGAACGGCGGCAGGTCCTCGAGGAGTTCCTGACGGCCCCACAGCACGCCGATGCCGGTGGGCGCGAGCATCTTGTGACCGGTGAAGGCGACGAAGTCGGCCTCCAGCGCCTGCACGTCCAGCACCATGTGCGGCGCGGCCTGCGAGGCGTCGATCAGCACCAGGGCGCCGACGTCCTGGGCGCGGCGGACGATCGCCTCGACCGGGTTGATCGTGCCCAGCAGGTTGGAGACCAGCGTGAAGGAGACGATCTTCGTCTTCTCGGTGATCAGCTGCTCGATGTCGGACAGGTCGAGCCGGCCCTCGTCGGTCAGCCCGAACCACTTCAGCTTCGCGCCGGTGCGCTGCGAGAGCAGCTGCCACGGCACGATGTTGGAGTGGTGCTCCATCTCGGTGATGACGATCTCCGCGTCCGCGTCCACGCGGTACGGCTCGTCGGCCCAACCCAACATGTTGGCAACGAGGTTGAGCGACTCCGAGGCGTTCTTGGTGAAGATCACCTCGTCCCGGCTCGGCGCGTTGATGAACGCCGCGACCTTGTCCCGGGCGCCCTCGTACAGCGCGGTGGCCTCTTCGGCCAGCACGTGCACGCCGCGGTGGACGTTGGCGTTGTGCTGCTCGTAGTACGCGTTGAGCGCGTCCAGCACCTGCCGGGGCTTCTGCGAGGTGGCCGCGTTGTCCAGGTAGACCAGCGGCTTGCCGTCGTGCAGCACCCGCTGCAGCACCGGGAAGTCCTTGCGGATCGCGTCGGTGTCGAGCAGACCCGCCAGCGTCGAGCCGGGATGAATGATTGTCACTCGGAAGCGCCGCCCTTCACGTAAGCCTCGTAGCCCTCGTTCTCCAGCTTGTCGGCGAGCTCGGCGCCACCGGACTCGACGATCCGGCCGGCCGAGAAGACGTGGACGTAGTCGGGCTTGATGTACCGCAGGATGCGGGTGTAGTGGGTGACCAGCAGGGTGCCGACCTCACCGGAGGAGGCGACCCGGTTGATGCCCTCGGAGACCTGGCGCAGCGCGTCGACGTCGAGGCCGGAGTCGGTCTCGTCGAGGATCGCGATCTTCGGCTTGAGCAGCTCGAGCTGGAGGATCTCGTGGCGCTTCTTCTCGCCGCCGGAGAAGCCCTCGTTGACGTTGCGCTCGGCGAAGGCCGGGTCCATCTGGAGCGTCGCCATGGCCTCCTTGACCTCCTTCACCCAGGTGCGCAGCTTGGGGGCCTCGCCGCGGATCGCGGTGGCCGCGGTGCGCAGGAAGTTGGAGACCGAGACACCGGGGACCTCGACCGGGTACTGCATGGCCAGGAAGACGCCGGCCCGGGCGCGCTCGTCGACGGTCATCGCCAGCACGTCCTCGCCGTCCAGCAGCACCTGGCCGCTGGTGACGGTGTACTTCGGGTGCCCGGCGAGGGTGTAGGCCAGGGTGGACTTGCCGGAGCCGTTGGGGCCCATGATGGCGTGGGTCTCGCCCTGCTTGACCGTCAGGTCGACGCCGCGCAGGATCTCACGGGGGCCGGCCTCAGTTTCGACGGAGACGTGCAGGTCGCGGATTTCAAGGGTTGCCATGCTCAGGACTCCTGGGTGACGGAGACGAGCACATCGTCCCCTTCGATCTTTACGGGGTAAACGGGAACCGGCCGGGTGGCGGGCAGTCCGGAGGGCTTGCCGGTGCGCAGGTCGAACGTCGAGCCGTGCAGCCAGCACTCGATCCGGCAGTCCTCGACCTCGCCCTCGGAGAGCGAGACGTTCGCGTGCGAGCAGATGTCGTTGATCGCGAACACCTCGCCCTCGGTGCGCACGATCGAGATCGCCAGCCCACCGCCCAGCTCGACGCGCTTGGGCGAGTCCTCGCCCAGCTCGTTCAGCGAGCAGACACGCACGTACACAGCATTGGTGGTTCGCTCGCTGCGCTCGCTCATGCCACGCCCGCCAGTTCGGCCTCGATCTTCTCCATCAGCTGGTCGTGGAGCTCGGGAACCCCGATCTGCTGCACCAGCTCGGCGAAGAAGCCGCGCACCACCAGGCGGCGCGCCTCCTCCTGCGGGATGCCGCGGGACTGCAGGTAGAAGAGCTGCTCGTCGTCGAAGCGGCCGGTCGCCGAGGCGTGGCCCGCACCGACGATCTCGCCGGTCTCGATCTCCAGGTTCGGGATCGAGTCGACCCGGGCGCCGTCGGTGAGCACCAGGTTGCGGTTGTGCTCGTAGGTGTCGGTGCCCTCGGCGGCGGCGCGGATCAGCACGTCGCCGACCCAGACCGCGTGCGCGTCCTGGCCCTGCAGCGCGCCCTTGTAGACCACGTTCGACCGGCAGTGCGGGGTGTCGTGGTCGATCTGCAGGCGGTGCTCCAGGTGCTGGCCGGCGTCGGCGAAGTAGAGGCCGAACAGCTCGGCCTCGCCGCCGGGGGCCGCGTAGGTGACCCGCGGGTGGATCCGCACCAGGTCGCCACCGAAGGTGACCACCACGGACTTGAGCGAGGCGTCCCGGCCGACCAGCGCGGTCTGCTGGGAGGTGTGCACCGCGTCCCGGTCCCAGTCCTGGACCGAGACGAAGGTGAGCTTGGCACCGTCGCCCACCAGCAGCTCGACGTTGGCGGCCCGGGTGCCGGTGCCGGTGTGGTTCAGCACCACGACGGCCTCGGCGAACGGCTTGACGTCGATCACCACGTGCGCGAAGCGGACGCCGCCCTCGCCGCGCACGTCGATCCTGACCGGCTCGGTGAGCACCGCGTCCTTGGGGACGGTGACCACCAGCGCCTGCTCGAACGCGCTGAACGCCTGCGCGGCGACCCGGTCGACCGGCTTGCCGGCCTTGCCGATCCGCGCGTCGTCCCGGCCGACCAGGTCGGCGGTGACGCCGTCCGGCAGGCTGAACTCGACCTTGTCCTCACCCTTCGGCGCGCTGACGGCGCTGCCGTCGTGCAGCCCGCCCAGGCGGTGCAGCGGGGTGAACCGCCAGTCCTCCTCGCGGCCGGTGGGCACCGGGAAGTCGTTCACGTCGTACGAGGGCTTCACCGCGACCCGGGCGTCGATCGGCTGCAGTGCGGTGGCTCGGCCGGTGCCGGGCCCGGCGAGCTGCGCGCCGGCACCGGCGGTACCGACCTCGATCGACCCGGCGGTGGTGGAGCCGGCGGTGTTCATGGGCGTATCAGCCATGGCTGTTCGTGTTGCTCTCTTCCTCAAAGTGTCAGCGGGGTCGGACGGCTACTGCCTCGTCTCGAAGGACAAGGCGTCAGCCGACGGAGCCCTCCATCTGCAGCTCGATCAGCCGGTTGAGCTCCAGCGCGTACTCCATCGGCAGCTCACGCGCGATCGGCTCGACGAAGCCGCGCACGATCATCGCCATCGCCTCGAACTCGGTCATGCCACGGCTCATCAGGTAGAAGAGCTGGTCCTCGCTGACCTTGGAGACGGTCGCCTCGTGACCCATCGAGACGTCGTCCTCGCGGACGTCGACGTAGGGGTAGGTGTCCGAGCGGGAGATGGTGTCCACCAGCAGCGCGTCGCAGAGCACGTTGGACTTGGCGCCCTTGGAGCCCTCGCCGATCTCGATCAGACCGCGGTAGGAGGTGCGGCCACCGCCACGCGCCACCGACTTGGAGACGATGTTGGAGGAGGTGTTCGGCGCCATGTGCACCATCTTGGCGCCGGCGTCCTGGTGCTGGCCCTCGCCGGCGAAGGCGATCGACAGGGTCTCGCCCTTGGCGTGCTCGCCCATCAGGTAGACGGCCGGGTACTTCATGGTGACCTTGGAGCCGATGTTGCCGTCGACCCACTCCATGGTCGCGCCCTCGTACGCCACGGCGCGCTTGGTGACCAGGTTGTAGACGTTGTTCGACCAGTTCTGGATGGTCGTGTAGCGGCAGCGGCCGCCCTTCTTGACGATGATCTCGACCACGGCGCTGTGCAGCGAGTCCGAGGAGTAGATCGGCGCGGTGCAGCCCTCGACGTAGTGGACGTAGGCGTCCTCGTCGACGATGATCAGCGTCCGCTCGAACTGGCCCATGTTCTCGGTGTTGATCCGGAAGTAGGCCTGCAGCGGGATGTCCACGCGCACGCCCTTCGGCACGTAGATGAACGAGCCGCCGGACCAGACCGCCGTGTTCAGCGAGGCGAACTTGTTGTCGCCCACCGGGATCACGGTGCCGAAGTACTCCTGGAAGAGCTCCGGGTGCTGCTTGAGCGCGGTGTCCGTGTCGAGGAAGATCACGCCCTGCTCCTCCAGGTCCTCGCGGATCTGGTGGTAGACGACCTCGGACTCGTACTGCGCGGCGACACCGGCGACCAGACGCTGCTTCTCGGCCTCCGGGATGCCGAGCTTGTCGTAGGTCGCCTTGATGTCGGCGGGCAGGTCCTCCCAGGACTCGGCCTGCTTCTCGGTGGAGCGCACGAAGTACTTGATGTTGTCGAAGTCGATGCCCGAGAGGTCGGAGCCCCAGGTCGGCATGGGCTTCTTCTCGAACAGCTTCAGGCCCTTGAGGCGCAGCTTGAGCATCCACTCCGGCTCGGACTTCTTCGCCGAGATGTCGCGGACGACCTCTTCGTTCAGGCCGCGCTTGGCCACCGAGCCGGCCGCGTCGGGGTCCGACCAGCCGTACTCGTAGGTGCCCAGACCTTCGAGCTCCGGGTGGGAAACGGTGTCAGTCATGCGGGGTTCCTCCGCGCAGGCGCAGTCGGTGTTTCGGTGGTCGTACCGGCAGTCGGCGCTGCACCGGTGCGATCGCCAGAGCTTTCACTCGCGGCGGGCGACGGTGCGGCACCGGGTGCCGGCACATAGGTGGTGCAGACCCCGTCGCCGTGGGCGATGGTGGCCAGCCGTTGCACATGGGTGCCCAGCAGCTGGGAGAAGACCTCGGTCTCCGCCTCGCACAGCTGGGGGAACTGCTCGGCGATGTGCGCGACCGGGCAGTGGTGCTGGCAGAGCTGGGCGCCGGCCGGGGCCTTGGCGGCCGGGGCGGCGGACGGCACACGCCGCACCGTCGCAGCGTACCCGTCGGCGCTCAGCGCCTCGGCGAGCGCCTCGGTCCGCTGGTCGGCGGCGGCCCGCTCCAGGGCGCCGAGGTAGCGCTGGCCCTGCTTGCCGAACCGGGCCCGGGCGAAGGCGGCGACCGCCTCCTCGCCGGCCTTGCCGCCACCGACCGCCTCGGCGATCCAGCGCAGCGCGTCGGCGGCGAGCTGGTCGTAGGCCTGGTAGAAGGCGTCCCGGCCGGACTCGGTGAGGGCGAACACCTTGGCGGGTCGCCCCCGGCCCCGGCTGCCGTAGACCCGCTGCTCGCGGGACTCGACCAGGCCGGCCGCGGCCAGCCCGTCCAGGTGGCGGCGGACCGCCGCGGCGGTCAGCCCGAGCCGGCTGGCCAGATCGGCGGCCGAGGACGGACCGTGGTCCAGGATCGAGCGGGCGACCCGGTCCCGGGTCGCCCGGTGGCCGTCCAGCAGCACTTCCGCCGAGGTCGCGGGCACCGGGAAGCCGGGGGCCGACTCGGCCTCCTGCTCCTGCTGGTGCTCGCGGATGTTTTTCACAACACCATTGTTGCGTAATTAGCTCCGACCGGACAAGCCGTGACCTACGCCTCAACGGTGGGATCGGTCACGCAGGTAAGGCTTACCTGACCTGCGAAAACGATCTAGCCGGGGCGACGTCCGGCCCCTTCGGTCCGGCCTCCTACACTCGCCGGTATGCAGAACTCACCCGCCGTCGAGATCGCCGGGCTGGTCAAGCGGTACGGCCAGAAGACCGCGGTGGACGGCCTCGACCTGCGCATCGAGCGCGGCACCGTCACCGCCGTGCTCGGCCCGAACGGCGCCGGCAAGACCACCACCATCGAGACCTGCGAGGGCTACCGCCGTCCGGACGCGGGGACGGTACGGGTGCTCGGACTCGACCCGATCCGGCAGGCAGCCGAGCTGCGACCCCGGATCGGCGTGATGCTCCAGTCGGGTGGTGTGTACGCCGGCGCCCGCGCCGTCGAGATGCTGGAGCACACCGCCAAGCTGCACGCCCACCCGCTGGACGTGCCCGCCCTGGTGGAGCGCCTGGGCCTGGGCTCGTGCGGCCGCACCAGCTACCGCCGGCTCTCCGGCGGCCAGCAGCAGCGGCTCGCGCTGGCCATGGCCGTGGTCGGCCGCCCCGAGCTGGTCTTCCTGGACGAGCCGACCGCGGGCCTGGACCCGCAAGCCCGCCGCGCCACCTGGGAGCTGGTCCGCGACCTGCGCCGGGACGGCGTCACGGTGGTGGTGACCACCCACTACATGGACGAGGCCGAGCAGCTCGCCGACGCCGTCCAGATCGTCGACGGCGGCCGGGTGATCGCCGGCGGCAGCCCCGACGAGCTCTGCCGGGGCGGCGCCGAGAGCAGCCTGCACTTCGACGGCCCGCCCGGGCTGGACCTCGGCGCGCTGACCAAGGTGCTGCCCGACGGCGCGGCGGCCGTGGAGCTCGCCCCCGGCAACTACCGCGTCGAGGCGCCGATGGACCCGCGACTGGTCGCCACCGTGACCGCCTGGTGCGCCGAAGCCGGCGTGCTGCCCGAACGGCTGACCGTGCAGCGGCGCAGCCTCGAAGACGTCTTCCTCGAACTGACCGGACGGGACCTGCGCTCGTGAGTACCTACGCACCGCGGCCCGGCGCCGCCCCCGTCCACCGGATGCTGCTCGCGCAGACCGCCTTCGAGACGAAGATGCTGCTGCGCAACGGCGAGCAGCTGCTGCTCACCGTGGTGATCCCGACCGTGCTGCTGGTGCTGTTCAGCGCGGTGGACGTGGTGTCGGTGACCGGCCCCGGCAAGCGGGTCGACTTCCTGGCGCCCGGCCTGCTGGCGCTCGCCGTGATGTCCACCGCCTTCACCGGACAAGCGATCGCGACCGGCTTCGAACGGCGCTACGGCGTGCTCAAGCGGCTCGGCGCGAGCCCGCTGCCGCGCTGGGCGCTGCTGACCGCGAAGACCGGCTGCGTGCTGGTCACCGAGGCGCTGCAGGTCGCACTGCTCTCGGTGATCGCGCTGGCACTGGGCTGGTCGCCGCACGGCGATCTCTTCTCGGTCCTCGCGCTGCTGATCCTGGGCACCGCCGCCTTCTCCGGACTCGGCCTGCTGATGGCCGGCACCCTGAAGGCCGAAGCCACCCTGGCGGCGGCGAACCTGGTCTTCATCCTGCTGCTGCTGGCGGGCGGCGTGATCGTGCCGCTGACCAAGTTCCCCTCGGCGGTGCGCTCGCTGCTCGACCTGCTGCCGATCAGCGCGCTCTCCGACGGACTGCGCGCCGTCCTGCAGACCGGCGCCGGGGTGCCCTGGTCGGACCTCGGCATCCTGGCGGTCTGGGCGGTGCTCGGGCTGGCGGCGGCGGCGCGGTTCTTCCGCTGGGAGTAGCGGCCGACCGAACAGAAGAAGGGGTGAGGACCGGTTGCGGTCCCCACCCCTTCAGCGTTGATCAGCGACGTTCAGCGTCACCTAGTGACGACCGGCCTTGCGACGACGGGTCATGAAGACCAGCCCGCCGCCGAGAACCACCACGGCCGCACCGACACCGGCGATCATGCCGGAGTCGCTGCCGCCACCGGTGAAGGCGAGCGACGGACCCGTGCTGCTCGGCTTCGGCGCCGGGGTGGTGGGCTTCGGCGCCGGGGTGGTCGGCTTGGCCGAAGTCGGCGCGGGGGTGGTCGGGGTGGGCGACGCCGTGGTGGGGGTCGGGCTGGGCGTCGGGCTGGGCGGGGTGGGGCTCGGGGTGGGGCTCGGGGTGGGGGTGGGCGTCGGGCAGACCGGCACATGCTCCACGTCGGTGAAAGTCCACGTGTGCTTCATCGTCGGGTCATCACCCGCGACGACCGCGATCGTCACGTCGACCACGCCGGAGTGCTTGGGGTCCACCTGGAACGTCTGCTGGAACGTGTCCTTGAACGTCTGGGTGGGCAGCACGGTCTGGTCGCCCTCGGTCACCGTGATGGTGTTGGTGACGTTCGAGTTGTAGTTGGCCAGATTGACCGTGACCGACGAGCACGTATGCGTGATCGTGTAGGTGTGCGCCGAAGCGGTACCGGCCAGCAGACCGGTGGCGGCCACCGCGAGCACGGCGGCCCCCGCGAACGTGCGGCCGGTTATCCGCGCTTGTCGCGCCATAGCAAAGTCCTTCCGAATGAGGCTGTGCGGCACGGTCGTTGACCAACCATCCGGTGATCTGTAAGCGACCGGCTACACCTGGTGCGGGGGACTCTACCGGCACCAGGGCCCCTGACGCCCCCCGTGGATCGGCTGAATTCCGCCTAGCTGCCCGGGCCTTGACATGCTGAGAAGCACACCACGCGGCTCACCTCAGGCAACAGCCGTCCGCCGGACCCGCGTTGCCTTGCTCACACCGCAAGCAAACCGGGCGCACAGTGATCACAAATGATCGCCGGGCGCCCGGTTTGAGATATTTGAGCAAACATCAGGCCATTCGCTCCCCCATGACGGCTCGACCTGCCACACGGTGCTCCCGATCAGGCCTTCCGCGCCGCCAACGGTCAGCGGGATCACGCCGAAGGCGCCCGCGAGGACGAGCCCGTCGTGCGACCGCGCCGAGGCCGCCGGACCCGGTCCACGGTCGCGCCGCGCCGACCGCCACACGCTGGCGCTCCCCCGCCGCAAGATCGGCAAGCGCGCAACCTAGGATGAAACGGTGCGTACCCCCTTCTCCCTGCTGGCCGAGCGCTGGCACCCGTCCGCCACCATGGTGCGGCGGGCCGCCTTCGCCGCGCTGGTGATGAGCGTCGTCATCGTGGTCACCGGCGGCGCGGTGCGGTTGACCGGGTCCGGGCTCGGCTGCAAGACCTGGCCGACCTGTACCGGTGACAGCATCACGCCCACGCCGGCGATGGGCCTCCACGGGATCATCGAGTTCACCAACCGGACGCTGACGGACGTGCTCTGCGCGGCGGTCGGCTGGGCGATCCTGGCCGCGCGGTGCGCGACGCCGTGGCGGCGGTCGCTGACCCGGCTGGGGTGGTGGCAGTTCTGGGTGGTGATGAGCAACGCCGTGCTCGGCGGGATCACCGTGCTGGTCAAGCTCAACCCGTACGTGGTGGCCTGCCACATGCTCTCGGCGCTGGCGCTGGTCTGGGTGGCGCTGCTGACCTGGGAGCGGGCCAAGGAGGGTGACGGGCCGGCCCGGCCGCTGGTCACCGGGCCGGTTCGGCAGTTGAGCCACGTGCTGGTGGCCGCCACGGGCGCGCTGGTGGTGGCCGGCACGCTGGTCACCGGGGCGGGGCACCACCCGGGGGACTCCAGTGACGTGCCGCGGGTGCCGATCAGCTACGACCGGCTGGCCCAGCTGCACACCGACCTCGCGTGCGTGACCGTCGGGCTGTCGCTCGCGGTGATCTTCGTGCTGGCCGCCGTCAAGGCCCCGCCGGCCGCTCGGGCCCGGGCCCGGGAGCTGTTCGTGGTGCTGATGGCGCAGGGCGTGCTGGGGTTCGTCCAGTACTTCACCGACGCGCCGGAGTTGCTGGTCGGCCTGCACATGCTCGGCGCCTCGCTGACCTGGATCGCCGTGCTGCGCGTCCCGCTGGCGCTGCGCACCCGGGACGCCGAGAAGGCGGAAGCCGCGCCGCTGCCCGCGCAGGCCCCGCAGGGGGCAGCCGTCTGACGGCTCGTCAGCAGGAACGCCCGAGCACGGCGCCAAGAACGGCGAAGGCCCTGACTCCCACCGCACCGGGGAGTCAGGGCCTTCGTCCGTACCGTCCGTACCGGACGGCGGCTCCGGATCGACGACGTCAGCCGCCGAGCTGGATGCCCGCCATCCGCTTCCACTCGTACGGGCCGGTGCGTACCTTCAGGGCGAGTTCACCCTCGAAGGAGTCGTGCAGCGTGACCCCGGCCAGCTCGGCGGCCCGACGGCCCACGGCGTAGCTGGGCGCCACCTGGTCGCCCCAGGCGCCGTCCTGACCGACCAGCACGATCCGGGTGGCGTCCCGGCCCACGTACTCCACCACGGCGTCGGCGCTGCCGCCGTGCTGTGCGGAGAACGCGGTCAGGTGCTTGGCGATGCGCTTGGCCCGGCGCTCGGCACGGGCGTCCACGGCGTTGGGGGCGAGGGTCTCTGCGCTGCTCATGACCCGCATGCTACCCACGAGTAGCGGAACGCGCGACGGCGTGGTCCTGTGCCGCCCGACACAGAAGCGGGAGAACGAACGGCCCCGGTGTCGCGAGCACACCGGGGCCGACTACCTGAGGAACCTGACTACCTGACGAACGGGTCGATCGCGATCACGACCATCAGCAGCGTCAGGTAGGTGATCGACCAGTGGAAGAGCCGCATCTCCTTGAGCTTGGCGCCCACCACACCGGCCTTGGCGCGGGCGTGCAGGCCGTGCGCCTCCTTCAGCCAGAACGCGCCCAGCACCATGGCCGAGACGGGGTAGAGCCAACTGGTGTGCGCCAGCGGCCACAGCGCCAGCGAGACGGCCACCATGACCCAGGAGTACGCGACGATCTGCCGGGCCACCGCCAGGTCGCCCGCGGTCACCGGCAGCATCGGCACGCCGGCCTTCACGTAGTCCTCGCGGACCTTCATGGACAGCGGGTAGTAGTGCGGCGGGGTCCAGAAGAAGATGACCAGGAAGAGCACGAACGGCGCCCAGCTCAGCGACCCGGTCACCGCGGCCCAGCCGACCAGCACCGGCATGCAGCCGGCGATGCCGCCCCAGACGATGTTCTGCGCGGTGCGCCGCTTGAGGCCCAGCGTGTAGACGAAGACGTAGAAGAGGTACCCGGTCAGCGCCAGCCCGGAGGCCAGCCAGTTGACCAGCAGGCCGAGCCAGAGCGTGGAGACGACGCCCAGCGCGATCCCGAAGACCACGGCCTCGCGCGGCGAGACCATCCCGGTCACCAGCGGTCGGCGCTCGGTGCGACTCATCACCGCGTCGATGTCGCGGTCGATGTACATGTTGAGCGCGTTCGCACCACCCGCGGAGAGGTACCCCCCGACGACAACCTCCAGCACCAGCAGGAGATTGGGCACCCCGCGCTGCGCCAGGAACATCACCGGAACGGTGCTCATCAGCAGCAGCTCGATGATCCGAGGCTTGGTCAGTGCGACGAAGGCCCCGACACGAGCCCCGAACGGCCGGCGCGCGCGGGTCGTCCCGAGGACCCCGGCGGGGCGGGATTCAACGGCGGTCACGAACACCCCAACTGAAGATGAATCTTCGCAGGCGTCCCCGGGTCGATTGCTCGTGAATCCGTTCACGCTGCGCGTACCACGCCACCTTAGACGGTGCATATCTCCCGATCCGCCCCGGGGTCCGCTGACGGGGCCGCGCCGCACTCCCGTGGGTGAGTGGGCGAACCGCCCGCCGCTCAGGCGGGCAAAACCGGGCGAAACCGGCCAAGGTGGTACATGGTCCGGCGACGCACTGCACTCAGTATTCGTGGGAATCCGATGACGAAACTCCGGGTTGTCGCAGTACGGAAGGCGGGCCCCGGCCCGGACGGTAGGCTCGGCCGCAGCAGCGGGATCAACCCTCCGTGACCGGCACTACCGAACCAGAGTCAGGCCCACAGTGTCGTGGCCGACCCGGTCCCTTCACGGGGTCATACCTCAATACGGAAGGAGCCCTGAGAAGGGTGAGCACGACGCCGACGAACGCAATCGAGTGGTCCGAGCTGGATGAGCGGACTGTCGACACCGCCCGGGTCTTGGCCATGGACGCGGTGCAGAAGGTCGGGAACGGCCACCCGGGGACGGCGATGGCCCTCGCCCCCGCGGCCTACGTCATTTTCCAGCGCTTCCTGCGGCACGACCCGACCGACCCGCACTGGGTCGGTCGTGACCGCTTTGTGCTGTCCCCCGGCCACACCAGCCTGACGCTCTACACCCAGCTCTTCCTCTCCGGCTACGGCCTGGAGCTGGACGACCTCAAGTCCTTCCGGGTGCACGGCAGCCGCACCCCCGGCCACCCCGAGCACGGCCACACGGCCGGCGTGGAGACCACCACCGGCCCGCTCGGCCAGGGCATCGCCAACGCCGTGGGCATGGCGATGGCCGCCCGCTACGAGCGCGGTCTCTTCGACCCCGAGGCCGAGCCGGGCACCTCGCCCTTCGACCACACCATCTGGGCGATCGTCTCCGACGGCGACCTGGAGGAGGGCATCTCGGCCGAGGCCTCCTCGCTGGCCGGGCACCAGAAGCTCGGCAACCTGGTCGCGCTCTACGACGACAACCACATCTCGATCGAGGGCGACACCCACACCGCCTTCTCCGAGGACGTGCTGGCCCGTTACGAGGCCTACGGCTGGCACGTGCAGCGGATCACGCCCAAGGACAACGGCGACGTCGACGTGCAGGCGCTGGCCGCCGCGCTCGCCGCCGCCAAGGCCGAGACCTCGCGCCCGTCGATCATCGGCATGCGCACGATCATCGCCTGGCCCGCGCCGGACGCGCAGAACACCGCCAAGGCGCACGGCTCCGCGCTCGGTGCCGCCGAGATCGCCGCCACCAAGAAGGTGCTGGGCTTCGACCCGGAGCGCACCTTCGAGGTCAGCGACGAGGTGCTCAGCCACGCCCGCCAGGTGATCCAGCGCGGCAAGGCCGGCCGGGCCGCCTGGGAGCTGACCTTCGGCGAGTGGCGGGCCGGCAACCCCGCCCGGGCCGCCGAGTTCGACCGGATCCAGGCCGGCGAGCTGCCGAACGGCTGGAAGAAGGAGCTGCCCAGCTTCCCGGCCGGCAAGGACATCGCCACCCGCAAGGCCAGCGGCGACACCCTCAAGGCGCTCGGCGCGGTGATCCCGGAGCTGTGGGGCGGCTCGGCCGACCTCGCGGAGTCCAACCTCACCACGATCGACGAGGGTTCCTCCTTCCTGCCCGAGGGCAACCCGCTGAAGGGGGCCAACCCCTACGGCCGCACGATCCACTTCGGCATCCGCGAGCACGCCATGGGCTCGGCCATGAACGGCATCGCGCTGCACGGGAACACCCGGGTCTACGGCGGCACCTTCCTGGTCTTCTCCGACTACATGCGCCCGGCGGTCCGGCTGGCCGCGCTGATGAAGCTGCCGGTCAGCTACGTCTGGACGCACGACTCGATCGGCCTGGGCGAGGACGGCCCGACCCACCAGCCGGTCGAGCACCTGGCCGCGCTGCGCGCCATCCCGGGCCTGTCGGTGGCCCGCCCGGCCGACGCCAACGAGACGGCCGTGGTCTGGCGCACCGTGCTGGAGCGCCACTCCAGCCACCCGGGCCCGGTGGGCCTGGCGCTGACCCGCCAGGGTGTGCCGACCTGGGACCGCGACGTCTTCGGCTCCGCCGAGGGCGCGGCCAAGGGCGGCTACGTGCTGGCCGAGGCCTCGGACAACGCGCCGCGGGTGATCCTGATCGGCACCGGCTCCGAGGTGCAGCTGGCGGTCGCCGCCCGCGAGGCGCTGGAGGCCGAGGGCATCGCGACCCGGGTCGTGTCGATGCCGTGCGTCGAGTGGTTCAACGAGCAGGACCAGGCCTACCGCGACCAGGTGCTGCCGCCCACCGTCAAGGCGCGGGTCTCGGTCGAGGCCGGCATCGCCCAGGGCTGGCGCGAGCTGGTCGGCGACCACGGCCGGATCGTCAGCCTGGAGCACTTCGGTGCCTCGGCCGACTACCAGGTGCTGTACCAGGAGTTCGGCATCACCGCCGAGGCCGTGGCGCACGCCGCACACAAGTCGCTGCGTTCGCTGGAAGCCGTCAACCGCTAGGCCTGCCGGCCGCGCGCCCGAGTTGCGCTGTGACAGTGCCTCAGGCGCGCGGCCCGTCCCGCTTCCTGACTGACCGATAGAACTAAGGACTGAGCAGTATGACTGACGCACTGAAGCGCCTCAGCGACGAAGGCGTGGCGATCTGGCTGGACGACCTGAGCCGCACCCGGCTGAACACCGGCAACCTGGCCGAGCTGGTGCAGAGCAAGCACGTCGTGGGCGTCACCACCAACCCGACCATCTTCCAGAAGGCGATCGCCGGCAGCGGCGACTCCTCCTACGACGGCCAGCTGCGCGACCTGGCGGTCCGCAAGGTCACCACGGAGGAGGCGGTCCGCATGATCACCACCTCCGACGTGCGGGACGCCGCCGACGTGCTGCGCCCGGTCTACGACGCCAGCAACGGCCGCGACGGCCGGGTCTCGATCGAGGTCGACCCCCGCCTCGCCCACCAGACGGCGCCCACGGTGGCCGAGGCCAAGCAGCTGGCCTGGCTGGTGGACCGCCCCAACGTGCTGATCAAGATCCCCGCCACCAAGGCCGGCCTGCCCGCGATCACCGAGGTGATCTCCCGGGGCATCAGCGTCAACGTCACGCTGATCTTCTCGCTGGACCGCTACAAGGCCGTGATCGACGCCTACCTGACCGGTCTGGAGCAGGCCAAGGCCAAGGGCATCGCCCTCTCCGGGATCGAGTCGGTCGCCTCCTTCTTCGTCTCCCGGGTGGACACCGAGATCGACAAGCGGCTGGACGCGATCGGCGGCGACGCCGTCAAGCTGCGTTCCAAGGCCGCGCTGGCCAACGCCCGCCTCGCGTACCAGGCCTACGAGGAGGTCTTCGGCTCGGTGGACGGCAAGCGCCCGGCCGGCGAGCGCTGGAAGGCCCTGGAGGCGGCCGGTGCCAACCCGCAGCGCCCGCTCTGGGCCTCCACCGGTGTCAAGGACCCGGCGCTGCCGGACACCCTGTACGTGACCGAGCTGGTCGCGCCGGGCACCGTCAACACGATGCCCGAGGCCACCCTGGACGCCACCGGCGACCACGGCCAGGTCACCGGCGACACCATCACCTCGGCCTACCAGGACGCCCAGGCGGTGCTGGACGCGCTGGCCGCGGCCGGCGTCGACTACGACGACGTGGTGCAGGTGCTGGAGGACGAGGGCGTGCAGAAGTTCGAGGCCTCCTGGCAGGAGCTGCTCGACACCGTCACCGCCTCGCTGGCCTCGTTCGCCGCCGAGAGCAACTGACACCCGCTCGCACAACGCACTGAAAGCGGAGCCCAGCAGTGAGTAATGCACCAGCATTTCCCGACCTGGAGGGGGCCGAGGTGACGCAAGGAGATCTTCCGCAGCAACCCGAGAACCCGCTGCGTGATCCGGCGGACCGCCGGCTGCCGCGGATCGCAGGACCGTCCGGTCTGGTGATCTTCGGCGTCACCGGCGACCTGTCGCGCAAGAAGCTGATGCCGGCGATCTACGACCTGGCCAACCGCGGCCTGCTGCCGCCGGGCTTCTCGCTGGTGGGCTTCGCCCGCCGCGAGTGGGAGCACGAGGACTTCGCGAAGGAGGTGCACGACGCCGTCATGGAGCACGCGCGCACCCCCTTCCGCGAGGAGGTGTGGCAGCAGCTGGCCAAGGGCATGCGGTTCGTCCAGGGCACCTTCGACGACGACGAGGCCTTCGACACGCTGCGCCAGACCATCGAGGACCTCGACAAGGCGCAGGGCACCAGCGGGAACTTCGCGTTCTACCTCTCGGTGCCGCCGAAGTTCTTCCCCAACGTGGTCCAGCAGCTCAAGAAGCACGGCCTGGCCGACCCGCCGCCCGGCTCCTGGCGCCGCGCGGTGATCGAGAAGCCGTTCGGCCACGACCTGGCCAGCGCCCAGGAGCTCAACAAGGTCGTCCACGACGTCTTCCCCCGGGACGAGGTCTTCCGGATCGACCACTACCTGGGCAAGGAGACGGTCCAGAACATCCTGGCGCTGCGCTTCGCCAACACGATGTTCGAGCCGATCTGGAACCGGTCCTACGTGGACCACGTGCAGATCACCATGGCCGAGGACATCGGCATCGGCGGCCGGGCCGGGTACTACGACGGCATCGGCTCGGCCCGTGACGTGATCCAGAACCACCTGCTCCAGCTGATGGCGCTGACCGCCATCGAGGAGCCGGCCTCGTTCCACCCCAAGGCCCTGGTCGCCGAGAAGCTCAAGGTGCTCAGCGCCGTGCAGCTGCCCAAGGACCTGGGCCGGCACACGGTGCGCGGCCAGTACGCGACCGGCTGGCAGGGCGGCGAGGAGGTGGTCGGGTACCTGGACGAGGACGGCATCAACCCCGAGTCCAAGACCGACACCTACGCGGCGATCAAGCTGGAGATCAACAACCGGCGCTGGGCCGGGGTCCCGTTCTACCTGCGCACGGGCAAGCGCCTGGGCCGCCGGGTGACCGAGATCGCGGTGGTCTTCCAGCGCGCCCCGTACCTGCCGTTCGACTCCTACGCCACCGAGGAGCTGGGGCAGAACGCCCTGGTGATCCGGGTGCAGCCGGACGAGGGCGTCACGGTGCGGTTCGGCTCCAAGGTGCCGGGCACCTCGATGGAGGTCCGGGACGTCACGATGGACTTCGCCTACGGCGAGTCCTTCACGGAGTCCAGCCCGGAGGCGTACGAGCGGCTCATCCTGGACGTGCTGCTCGGCGACGCCAACCTCTTCCCCCGGCACCAGGAGGTCGAGCTGTCCTGGGAGATCCTCGACCCGATCGAGCAGTACTGGGAGCAGCACGGCAAGCCCGCGCAGTACCCGGCCGGCACCTGGGGACCGACCGAGGCGGACGAGATGATCGCACGAGACGGCAGGAGCTGGCGCCGGCCATGAAGATCGACCTGACGGACACCACGTCCAGCAAGATCAACAGCGCCCTGATGGGCGCTCGCCGGGCCGGCGGCGCCTCCGCCGCCGGCATGGTCCTCACGCTGGTCATCGTGACCGAGGAGGGCAGCGCCTACGACGCCCTCAAGGCCGCGAACGACGCCTCGCGCGAGCACCCCTCGCGCATCCTCGCCGTGGTCAAGCGCGAGGGCCGCTCACCGCGGGCGCGGGCCGGGGCCCGGCTGGACGCCGAGATCCGGGTCGGCTCCGACGCCGGCTCGGGTGAGACCGTGATCCTGCGGATGCACGGCGAACTCGCCTCGCACGCCCAGTCGGTGGTGCTGCCGCTGCTGCTGCCGGACGCCCCCGTGGTGGTCTGGTGGCCGGAGAACGCCCCGCTGCACCCGGCCCAGGACCCGCTCGGCGCGATCGCCCAGCGCCGGATCACCGACGCGGTGACCGCCGAGTCCCCGGTCGACCAGCTGGCCGTGCTGGCCACCGGCTACACCCCCGGCGACACCGACCTGGCCTGGACCCGGATCACCAGCTGGCGCTCGATGCTGGCCGCCGCGCTGGACCAGCGGCCCTGCAAGATCACCTCCGCGGTGGTCGAGGGCGAGTCGTACAACCCCAGCGTCGAGCTGCTCGGCCTGTGGCTGCACGACCGGCTGCGGGTGCCGGTCGAGCGGGTGGTCACCGACGGCCCGGGCATCACCGCGGTGCGGATGCGCTCCAAGGACGGCGAGATCGTGCTCGACCGGCCCGACGGGCTGATGGGCACGCTGTCGATCCCCGGCTCGCCGGACCGGCTGGTGGCGCTCAAGCGGCGCGAGACGGCGGAGTTGATCGCGGAGGAGCTGCGCCGGCTCGACGAGGACGCCATCTACGCCGCCGCCGTGCGGACCGGCGTGGACCGCCTCGACGAGCCGGCCGTCCCGCACGGCCACGCCGTCGCGGCCGAGCAGGCGGTGGCCGAGGCGACCGCGGCGGCCGTGGTCGAGGCCACGGTGGCCACCCCCCGGGTGACCGCCAAGGTCCCGGCGGCCGGGAAGGCGCCGGGCAAGAAGGCGCCGGCCAAGCAGGCCACGGGTGTCAAGAAGGCGGCCGAGAAGGCGACCGAGAAGAGCGGCGCCAAGAAGGCCACCACCAAGGCAAGCACGCGCAAGCGGGGCGGGGCATGAGTCCCGTGCCGCAGCTGGTGGTGCACCGCGACAAGGAGCTGATGGCCCAGGCGGCCGCCGCCCGACTGATCACCAAGATCGTCGACGCGCAGTCCGCCCGGGGCCTGGCCTCCGTGGTGCTCACCGGCGGGCGCAACGGCAACGCGCTGCTCGCCGCGATCGCGGCCTCCCCGGCCCGGGACGCCGTGGACTGGTCCCGGATCGACCTGTGGTGGGGCGACGAGCGCTTCGTGCCCTCCAACGACCCGGAGCGCAACGCCGTGCAGGCCACCGACGAGCTGCTGGCCGGCGTCCCGGTCGATCCGGCGCGGGTGCACTACATGCCCGCCTCGGACGGCGTGGACGGCGCCGACGTGGAGGCCGCCGCCGAGCGGTACGCCGAGGAGCTGGCCAAGGCCGCCGGTCCGCAGGACCGCGCCCTGGTGCCCGCCTTCGACGTGCTGCTGCTCGGCGTCGGCCCGGACACCCACGTGGCCTCGCTCTTCCCCGAGCATCCGGGCGTGCGGGAGACCGCGCGCACGGTGGTCGGGGTGCGCGGGGCGCCGAAGCCGCCGCCGACCCGGATCTCGCTGACCCTGCCCGCCATCCGGGCGGCCCGCGAGGTCTGGCTGCTGGCGGCCGGCGAGGACAAGGCGGACGCGGTGGCACTGGCCCTGTCCAACCCGGGCGAGCTGCAGGCCCCGGCCTGCGGCGCGTACGGCACCAGCCGCACGCTCTGGCTGCTCGACCGGGCGGCGGCCGCCAAGCTGCCGCCGCAGCTCTACCCTCCGGCCTCGGCCTGACGGAGCGTCAACAACCAAGGGGCGGTGCGCTCGTCGAGCGCACCGCCCCTTCGCGTTGCCGCCGCACCGGGCGGCCACCTCGCCCGTCAAGCGGCGGTGAACACGGGGCGTGAAAGATCCCGCGAACGAGGTCAGGGCATGCGAAAGCGCGGGTGACGGACCCTCAGGTCCCGCACCCGCGCCCCGGTCGTTCTCGGCTCAGATCTCGCCGCGCAGCTTGGCCAGCGCCTCCGCCAGGATCGCCTCGCCGTCGGCGTCGGTGCGACGCTCACGGACGTAGGCGAGGTGCGTCTTGTACGGCTCGTTGCGCGACGGCGCCGGCGGGTTGTGCTCGTCCTGCCCGGCCGGGAACCCGCAGCGCGGGCAGTCCCAGGTGTCCGGGATGACGGCCTCGGCGGCGAAGCTGGGGCGCGTCTCGTGCTTATTGGCGCACCAGAAGGAGATCCGGTTGCGGGGGGCGGACTCGCCGCGCTCCGCCTCACCCATCGGACCTGCTCCGACCCTGCTGCCACGAATGGCGTTGCCACTTGCCACGGTCTGACTCCCTGCGTGCCCTTAACCGCCTGGGTCTGCCCAGGCTCTGTCGACCGCCGCCCGCTGCGGACAGTGACAAGTTGTCCTAGTGTACGGAGCGGATAAGGATCTGTCCGCACCGCCTTCAGAACTGAGGCGTGATCAGCTCTTGACCTTGATCAGCAAACCGAGTACGACGATGCAGGCGAACCAGCAGAGGCCGACGATGATCGTGATCCGGTCCAGGTTCCGCTCCGCGACCGCCGAACCGCCACCGGCCGACATCGATCCGCCGCCGAACATGTCGGACAGGCCGCCGCCCTTCCCCTTGTGCAGCAGCACCAGGAGGATCATCAGCAGGCTGAAGATGATCAGGGCAATCGAGAACCCGAGAACCACGGCGGGACCAACTCTCTCGTTCATTGGCGAAGGGCCGGACCACCGGGGAAGGTGGTCCGGCCCAAAGACTACGTTGCTGCGGGGGCGTTAGCCTACTGCCTGCTCCCGGTAACGCACGATCTTGACGAACTCGTCGGCGTCCAGCGAGGCACCGCCGACCAGTGCGCCGTCCACGTCCGGCTTGGCCATCAGGCCCGCCGCGCTGGAGGACTTCACCGAACCGCCGTACAGGATCCGGACCTTTTCGGCCAGTTCCGCATCGTACAGCTCGGCCAGCTTGGCCCGGATCGCCGCGCAGACCTCCTGCGCGTCCTCCGGAGTGGCCACCTCGCCGGTGCCGATCGCCCAGACCGGCTCGTAGGCGACCACGATGCTCTCGGCGTGTGCGGCCGACAGGCCCTCCAGCGCACCGGCCAGCTGCGCCAGCGTGTGCTCGACGTGGGTGCCGGCCTTGCGGACCTCCAGCGGCTCGCCGATGCACAGGATCGGGGTGATCCCGTTGCGGTAGGCGGCCTTCACCTTGGCGTTGACGAGTTCCTCGTTCTCGCCGTGGTACTGGCGGCGCTCCGAGTGGCCGATCACGGCGTAGGTGCACTTCAGCTTCGACAGCATCGGCCCGGAGACCTCACCGGTGTAGGCACCGGAGTCGTGCGCCGAGACGTCCTGCGAGCCGTACTTGATCTTCAGCTTGTCGCCGTCCACCAGGGTCTGCACGGAGCGCAGATCGGTGAACGGGACCAGGACCGCGACCTCGACGGCCTCGTAGTCCTTGTCGGCCAGCGCGAACGCCAGCTTCTGGGTGTGCTGGATGGCCTCGAGGTGGTTGAGGTTCATCTTCCAGTTGCCCGCCATCAGCGGGAGACGCTCAGTCATTGCTCAGCCTTCCAGGGCGGCGATACCGGGGAGCGTCTTGCCCTCCAGGTACTCGAGGCTCGCGCCTCCGCCGGTCGAGATGTGTCCGAACTGGGTCTCGTCGAAGCCCAGGATGCGCACGGCGGCCGCCGAGTCGCCGCCACCGACCACGGTGAAGGCGTCGCTGGCGAGCAGGCCCCGCGCCACGGCGCCGGTGCCGCCGGCGTAGTCCGGGTGCTCGAAGACCCCCATCGGGCCGTTCCAGAACACGGTGGCCGCGTCCGCCAGCTTCGAGGCGAACAGCTCCCGGGTCTTCGGGCCGATGTCCAGGCCCTCCTGGTCGGCGGGGATCGCGTCGGCCGCGACGACCTGGTAGGTCGCCGGAGCCTTGGTCTTCAGGTCGGGGAAGTCCGCGGAGACCAGGACGTCGACCGGCAGGACGAACTCGACGCCGTTCTTCTCGGCCCTGGCCAGGTACTCCAGCACGGTGGGGATCTGGTCCTCCTGCAGCAGCGAGATGCCCACCTCGTGGCCCTGGGCCTTGAGGAAGGTGTACGCCATGCCGCCACCGATCAGGATCCGGTCGGCCTTGCCCAGCAGGTTGTCGATCACCCCGAGCTTGTCGGAGACCTTGGCGCCGCCGAGCACCACCACGTACGGGCGGGCCACCTCCTCGGTGAGCTTCTTCAGCACGCCGAGCTCGGTGGCGATCAGGTCGCCCATCGCGTGCGGCAACCTGGCCGGCAGGTCGTAGACCGAGGCGTGCTTGCGGTGCACCGCGCCGAAGCCGTCGCCGACGTAGCGGTCGGCCAGCGCCGCGAGCTGGTCGGCGAAGGCGCCGCGCGCCGCGTCGTCCTTGCTGGTCTCACCGGCGTTGAAGCGCAGGTTCTCCAGCAGCACGACCTCGCCGTCACCGAGGGCGGCGACGGCGGCCTTGGCGCTGTCGCCCACGGTGTCGGTCGCGAAGGCGACCGGCTTGCCGAGGATCTCGCCGAGCCGCACGGCGACCGCCGCGAGCGAGAACCTCGGGTCCGGCTCGCCCTTGGGACGGCCGAGGTGGGAGGCGACGATCACCTTGGCGCCGCGCTCCAGCAGCTTGGTGATGGTCGGGGCGACGGCGCGGATCCGGCCGTCGTCGGTGATGGTGGTGCCTTCCAGCGGCACGTTGAGGTCGGCGCGGACGAAAACGCGCTGGCCGGCCACGTCGAGGTCGTCGATGGTCTTCACGGTCTTGTCTCCTGGGAGAGGGGGTGGCGCTGGGGGGCGGCACAGCGCCGGGCCGCCGAGGGGAGGGGCGAGGGTGGGCAGGAGCAGGGCCCGGACGCGGTGTCCGCCGTCCGGGCCCTGCTCCTCACATCACGTCAGCTCCCGCTGCGTCAGAGCTGGCCGCCGACGAGGGAGGTCAGGTTGACGAGACGGTTCGAGTAGCCCCACTCGTTGTCGTACCAGCCGAAGACCTTGACCTGGTTGCCCTGGACCATGGTCATCAGCGAGTCGAAGATCGTGGAGAACGGCGAGTTCACGATGTCGGAGGAGACGATCGGGTCCTCGGTGTAGTGCAGGATGCCCTTGAGGGAGCCCTCGGACGCCTTCTGGAAGGCCGCGTTGACCTCCTCGACGGTGACCTCCCGCTCCAGCGTGACGACCAGGTCGGTGATCGAGCCGGTCGGGACCGGGACGCGCAGCGAGGTGCCGTCCAACTTGCCCTTCAGCTGCGGCAGCACCAGCGCGGTGGCCTTGGCGGCACCGGTGGAGGTCGGGATGATGTTCAGCGCGGCGGCCCGGGCGCGACGCAGGTCCTTGTGCGGGAAGTCAAGGGTGACCTGGTCGTTGGTGTAGGCGTGCACGGTGGTCATCAGGCCCTTGACGATGCCGAAGCTCTCGTCCAGCACCTTGGCCAGCGGCGCCACGCAGTTGGTGGTGCAGGAGGCGTTGGAGATGACGGTGTGCTTCGCGGCGTCGTACTTCTCGTCGTTGACGCCCATCACGATGGTGACGTCCTCGTCGGTCGCGGGCGCCGAGATGATGACCTTCTTGGCGCCGGCCTCGACGTGCTTCTTGGCCTGGTCGGCCTTGGTGAAGATGCCGGTGGACTCGATCACCACGTCCACGCCCAGCTCGCCCCACGGGAGGGCGGCCGGGTCGCGCTGGGCGAGCACCTTGAAGGTGTGGCCGTCGACCGTGATGCTGTCAGCGGTGTGGCTGATCTCGGCCTGCAGGGTACCCAGGATGGAGTCGTACTTGAGCAGGTGAGCCAGGGTCTTGGTGTCGGTCAGGTCATTGACACCGACGATCTCGATGTCCGCGCCCTGGGACTTGACCGCGCGGAAGAAGTTGCGGCCGATGCGGCCGAATCCGTTGATGCCTACCCGGATCGTCACGAACCGATCTCCTCTGAGGTGCGCCGGGCTATGCCGACGGGGTGGAATTTGGGATGTCCCCGACCACCACTGACCCTACCTCGCAGCGGGTTGCGCGGGCACATCCGCCCTGCGTCAAGACCCATGGCGTGGCGTGCCGATCCACCGCCGCGCGAGCGGAGAACCACCGCCGCCCCAGGAGTTGGGAAACTCCTGGGGCGGCGGTGGCACGAGCGGGCGCGAGGGTCAGGAGAGCGCCATCTCCTCCGTCAGGTTCGCCTCGGTGCTCGGGAGTCCGAGCTCCAGCGCGCGCTTGTCGGCCATCGCCAGCAGCCGGCGGATCCGGCCGGCCACCGCGTCCTTGGTGAGCGGCGGATCGGCGAGCGCGCCGAGCTCCTCCAGCGAGGCCTGCTTGTGCTGCATCCGCAACTGACCGGCGGCCGCGAGGTGCTCGGGGACCTCGTCGCCGAGGATCTCCAGGGCTCGCTGCACCCGGGCACCGGCCGCAACGGCCGCGCGGGCCGAGCGGCGCAGGTTGGCGTCGTCGAAGTTGGCGAGCCGGTTGGCGGTGGCCCGCACCTCGCGGCGCAGCCGGCGCTCCTCCCAGGCCAGCACCGACTCGTGCGCGCCGAGCCGGGTGAGCAGCGCGCCGATCGCGTCGCCGTCGCGGATCACCACCCGGTCCGCGCCGCGCACCTCGCGGGCCTTGGCCGGGATGCCGAGCCGGCGGGCCGCGCCGACCAGCGCCAGGGCGGCCTCCGAGCCGGGGCAGGTGATCTCCAGTGAGGAGGACCTGCCGGGCTCGGTGAGCGAACCGTGCGCCAGGAAGGCCCCGCGCCAGGCGGCCTCGGCGTCACAGGTCGCGCCGGAGACCACCGCCGGGGGCAGGCCCCGGATCGGTCGGCCTCGGCCGTCCACCAGCCCGGTCTGCCGGGCCAGCAACTCGCCGTCCTTGATCACCCGGACCACGTACCGGCTGCCGCGCCGCAGGCCGCTGGGGGCCATCACCACCAGTTCGGAGGCGTGGCCGAAGATCTCCAGCAGGTCCTTGCGCAGCCGTCGGGCCGCAATGCCGGTGTCCAGCTCCGCCTCGATCACGATCCGACCGCTCACAATGTGCAGTCCGCCCGCGAATCGTAGGATCGCCGACACCTCGGCCTTGCGACAGCAGGCCCGGGTGACGGGGAGCCGGCTGATTTCGTCCTTCACCGCTGCCGTCATCGCCATGGGCCGATCCTTCCATGTGTCCGGAAAATCCGGTCGTACGCGGCCGCCAGAAGCTCTGGGTCGTGTCGCGGGGTGCCGTCGGCCGAGGCCACCTTGTCCAGCACCAGCGCGGCGCCCATCCGCTCGGCGGCCTTCTGCAGCCCCGCCAGGTCGGCCTGCCCGAAGGCTCCGCCGGTGACCGCGCGCTCGTCCACCAGGATCGCATCCACGCCGAGGTCCGGAGCGTGGTCGGCGATCACCTCCAGGTGGCGCTGCGGGGTGAAGCCCTCGGTCTCGCCGGGCTGCGGGGCCAGGTTCAGGGTCAGCAGGCGGCGGGCCTTGGTGCCGATCAGCGCCTTGGCCAGCTCGGGGACCAGCAGGTGCGGCAGCACGCTGGTGAACCAGGAGCCGGGCCCGAGCACCACCCAGTCCGCCTCCAGCACGGCCGAGACCGCCTCGGGCACCGCGGGCGGCTCCTCGGGCAGCAGCCGGACGGACTGCACGGTGCCCGGCGTGGCCGCCACGCTGGCCTGGCCGCGCACGGCGGAGATCTGCGCGGGCTGAGCCGGGTCGTGGCCGCGCACCTGGGCCTCGATGTCCAGCGGCACGGCGGACATCGGCAGCACCCGGCCCTGCACGTTGAGCAGCCGGCCGACCCACTCCAGCGCGGCCACCGGGTCACCGAGCTGCTCCCAGAGCGCCACGATCAGCAGGTTGCCGACCGCGTGGCCGCCCAGCTCGCCGGTGCCGGTGAAGCGGTGCTGCAGCACCTCGGACCAGGTGTTGCCCCAGTCGTCGTCGCCGCACAGCGCGGCCAGCGCCTTGCGCAGGTCTCCGGGCGGCAGCACGCCGAGCTCGGCGCGCAGCCGGCCGCTGGAGCCGCCGTCGTCGGCCACGGTGACCACGGCGGTCAGGTCGGAGGTGAGCCGGCGCAGCGCGGAGAGCGAGGCCGACAGGCCCTGCCCGCCGCCCAGAGCGGTGATCCGCGGGGCACCGGCCTTGCCCGTAGGCCCCTTCACGGCGGTGACTGATCTGCGCTGTGCGCCCGGGGAGCCCCGCTCGGCGGCCTTGTGCTGGAACTGCCGCCCTGGCGAGTATCCCGTCACACCTACCCCAGTTTCCTGTGCTGTCGGCGGTGCTGTGGGACCGCCGTCACTCCCGTCCCATGTCGCGGTGCACCAGCACCGTTTCCACGCCGTCGGCGATCAGACGCTTCGTCAGCCGCTCCGACATGGCCACGCTGCGATGCTTGCCACCGGTGCAGCCTACGGCAAGCGTCATGTACCGCTTACCCTCCCGGCGATAACCCTCGGTGACGATGCGCAGGAGCTCCGCGTAGCCGTCCAGGAACTCCTTGGCGCCGGGCTGCTGGAAGACGTAGTCCGCGACGTCCACATCGGTACCGGTTCGTGCCCGCAGTTCCGGCACCCAGTGCGGGTTGGGCAGGAACCGGCAGTCCACCACCAGGTCGGCGTCGACCGGCAGGCCGTACTTGAAACCGAAGGACATCACGGTGCAGCGCAGTTCGGGCTCGTCGTTGTCGGCGAACTGGGCGTCCAGCTTGGCCCGCAGCTGGTGCACGTTGAGGTCGGAGGTGTCGATCACCAGGTCGGCCTCGCCGCGCAGTTCGCGCAGCAGGTCGCGCTCCTGCGCGATGCCGTCCACGATCCGGCCCTCGCCCTGCAGCGGGTGCGGACGGCGCACGCTCTCGAAGCGGCGGACCAGCGCGTCGTCGTTGGACTCCAGGTAGACCACCCGCAGCCGGATGCCGCGCTTGTCCAACTCCTCCAGCGAGGCCCGCAGGTCGTCGAAGAACTGCCGGCCGCGGACGTCGACCACCACGCCGATCCGGGCCACCGCGCCCTGCGAGCGGGCGCCGAGGTCGACCATGGTCGGGATCAGGGCCGGCGGCAGGTTGTCGACCACGAACCAGCCGAGGTCCTCCAGGCACTTGGCGGCGGTGCTGCGCCCCGCGCCGGACATGCCGGAGATGATCACCAGCTCCGGGGCGGTCTCCCCCACATCGGACACTGTCACTTCGGTTCCCCGCTCTCGCTGCTGGCAACGTTCTGTTGCGCGTCGTCCTCCATGATCTCGCCTGTCGCGGTATTCACCGCGAATGCCACGGGTGACCGGGAGGACAACGCCTGGACAACAGTCTCGGCGGTGCGGCGCCCGATGCCCGGGACGGCGCAGATCTCCTCGACGGTCGCGCTGCGGATCCGCTTCACCGAGCCGAAGTGCTTGAGCAGCGCGGTGCGGCGGGTCTCGCCGAGGCCCGGCACGGCGTCCAGGCCGCTGCTGGTCAGCCGCTTGGCCCGCTTGGCGCGCTGGTAGGTGATGGCGAACCGGTGCGCCTCGTCGCGGACCCGCTGGAGCAGGTAGAGGCCCTCGCTGCTGCGCGGCAGCACCACCGGGTCGTCCTGGCCGGGCAGCCAGACCTCCTCCAGGCGCTTGGCCAGACCGCAGAGCGCGACGTCGTCGATGCCCAGCTCGTCCAACGCCCGCCTGGCGGCGGCGACCTGGGGCTGGCCGCCGTCGACCACCAGCAGCTGCGGGGGGTAGGCGAAGCGCCTCGGGCGTCCGTCGTCAGTGGTCGGGGTGGCCGGGGTGGTGGGCTCGTCGTCCTCCTCCTCGACCACCGCCCACTCGCCGGTCTGCTCGCGCTCGCGCAGGTAGCGGCGGAACCGGCGGCTGATCACCTCGTGCATCGAGCGGACGTCGTCCTGCCCGGCGAAACCCTTGATCTGGAAGCGTCGGTACTCGCCCTTGCGGGCCAGGCCGTCCTCGAAGACCACCATCGAGGCGACCACGTCATCGCCCTGCAGGTGGGAGATGTCGAAGCACTCGATCCGCAGCGGCACGCTGTCCAGCTCCAGCGCGTCGGCGATCTCCTGCAGGGCCCGGCTGCGGGTGGTCAGGTCGGAGGCGCGCTTGGTCTTGTGCAGCGCCAGCGCCTGCTGGGCGTTGCGCTCGACGGTGGTCATCAGGTCCTTCTTGTCGCCGCGCTGCGGCACCCGCAGGTCGACGCCCGAGCCGCGCAGGCCGGCCAGCCACTCCTGGACCGGTCCCACCGGCTCGGGCAGCGCGGGCACCAGCACCTCGCGCGGCACCACCTCGCCCTGCGCCTCGTTACCGGCGCCGCCGTAGAGCTGCTGCAGCGCGTGCTCGACCAGGGCGGCGGTGTCCACGTCCTCGACCTTGTCGGTGACCCAGCCGCGCTGGCCGCGCACCCGGCCGCCGCGGACGTGGAAGATCTGCACGGCGGCCTCCAACTCGTCCTCGGCCACCGCGAGCAGGTCGGCGTCGGTGCCGTCGGCCAGCACCACCGCGTTCTTCTCCATCGCGCGCTTGAGCGCCTCGATGTCGTCGCGCAGCCGGGCCGCCTTCTCGTACTCCAGCTCGGCCGCCGCCACGCGCATCTGGTCCTCCAGGCGGCGCAGGTGGTTGCCGGTCCGGCCGGCCATGAAGTCGCAGAACTCCTCGGCCAGCTCGCGGTGGTCGGCCTCGTCGATCCTGCCGACGCAGGGCGCGGCGCACTTGCCGATGTAGCCGAGCAGGCAGGGGCGGCCGACCTGCTGGGCGCGCTTGAAGACGCCGGTGGAGCAGGTGCGCACCGGGAAGACCCGCAGCAGCAGGTCGACCGTCTCGCGGATCGCCCAGGCGTGCCCGTAGGGGCCGAAGTAGCGCACGCCCTTGCGGTGTGCCCCGCGCATCACCTGGACCCGGGGGAACTGCTCGTTCAGCGTCACCGCGAGCTCGGGATAGCTCTTGTCGTCGCGGTACTTGACGTTGAACCGGGGGTCGAACTCCTTGATCCAGGAGTACTCCAGCTGCAGCGCCTCGACCTCGGTGCCGACCACGGTCCACTCCACCGAGGCGGCGGTGGTGACCATGGTGGCGGTGCGCGGGTGCAGGTTCGCCAGGTCCTGGAAGTACGAGGAGAGCCGCGGGCGCAGGCTCTTCGCCTTGCCCACGTAGATCACCCGGCCGTGCTCGTCCCGGAACCGGTAGACCCCGGGCGAGAGCGGGATCGCTCCCGGGGCCGGACGGTAGGTGGACGGGTCGGCCATCGTGGTGATCCCCCTCGTGCAACTGCGGACAACTGTGGCTGTAGAAACCCTAGCTCGGGGTGACCGTGAGGTTCCCGCCCGAGACGGTGACCTGGTAGGCGGGCAGCGGGGAGGCCGCCGGGCCGTTCGCCACCGTGCCGTCGGCCATGTTGAACTGGCTGCCGTGGCACGGGCACTGGATCACCTTGCTGGTGACCTGGTCGACCAGGCAGCCGGCGTGCGTGCAGCGGGCGCTGAACGCCTTGTACTGGCCGGCGCTCGGCTGGGTGACCACGATCCGCTGGTCCGCGAAGACCTTGCCGCCGCCCACCGGGACCGCCGAGGCCGGGCCCAGGTCGACCGGGCCCGAGCTGGCCGCCTTGGCGTCGCCCTTGGCGATGTTGTCGGTCGGCCCGCAGCCGGCCACCGCGAGCGCGGAGCCGCCGGCCAGCACGGCCGCGCCGCAGCAGAGCAGGGCACGGCGGGAAGTGGTGGGCTGCTCGGCCCCGGCCGGCTGGTCAGTGATCGGCGCGGACATCTCGGACATCGGTGCTGCTCCCTGCGGGACGGCGGCTGCGGACGGCCCGCAGTCTAGTCGCGCGCCGACCCGGGCCCCGGCTCGCCGGGGCCCGGTCGGTGCTGCTGGTCGGCGGCTACTTCTTCGCCGCCGCGCGCTTGCGGGGCGAGCGCGGGGCGGGCACCGGCGCCTCGTCGGTCACCCGGTCGCCGAGGATGTCCCGCAGGAACTTGCCGGTGTGGCTGGCCGTCACGGCCGCGACCTGTTCCGGGGTGCCCTCGGCGATCACCGTGCCACCGCCGTTGCCACCCTCGGGACCCATGTCCACCAGCCAGTCGGCGGTCTTGATCACATCGAGGTTGTGCTCGATGACGATCACCGTGTTGCCCTTCTCGACCAATCCGGAGAGCACCTTGATCAGCTTGCTGATGTCCTCGAAGTGCAGGCCGGTGGTGGGCTCGTCCAGCACGTAGACGGTCCGCCCGGTGGAGCGCTTCTGCAGCTCCGAGGCGAGCTTGACGCGCTGCGCCTCGCCGCCGGACAGGGTCGGCGCGCTCTGGCCCAGCCGCACGTAGCCCAGGCCCACGTCGTTGAGGGTGCGCAGGTGGCGGGCGATCGCCGGGACCGCCTCGAAGAAGTGCAGCGCCTCCTCGATCGGCATGTCCAGCACCTCGGCGATGGACTTGCCCTTGTAGTGCACCTCCAGCGTCTCCCGGTTGTACCGGGCGCCGTGGCAGACCTCGCACGGGACGTAGACGTCCGGCAGGAAGTTCATCTCGATCTTGATGGTGCCGTCACCGGAACAGGTCTCGCAGCGACCGCCCTTGACGTTGAACGAGAACCGGCCCTGCAAGTAGCCGCGCACCTTCGCCTCGGCCGTCTCCGCGAAGAGCTTGCGGACGTGGTCGAAGACGCCGGTGTAGGTGGCCGGGTTGGACCGCGGGGTGCGGCCGATCGGCGACTGGTCGACGTGCACCACCTTGTCCACCAGCTCGGTGCCGGTGATCCGGGTGTGCCGGCCCGGCACGCTGCGCGCGCCGTTCAGCTCGCGGGCCAGGTGGCTGTAGAGGATGTCGTTGACCAGGGTGGACTTGCCGGAGCCGGACACCCCGGTGATCGCGGTGAAGGTGCCGAGCGGGAAGCTGACCGTCAGGTCCTTGAGGTTGTTCTCGCGGGCGCCCTGGACCACCAGTTGGCGCGTCCTGTCGCGCGGGCGACGCACCTCCGGGATCGGGATCGAGCGCTTGCCGGAGAGGTACTGGCCGGTCAGCGACTCCGGGTTGGTGAGCAACTCCTTGAGCGCGCCGGAGTGCACCACCTTGCCGCCGTGCTCGCCGGCGCCCGGGCCGATGTCGACCACCCAGTCCGCGGTCTTGATGGTGTCCTCGTCGTGCTCGACCACGATCAGCGTGTTGCCGATGTCGCGCAGCCGGACCAGGGTCTCGATCAGCCGGTGGTTGTCGCGCTGGTGCAGGCCGATCGAGGGCTCGTCCAGCACGTAGAGCACGCCGACCAGGCCGGAGCCGATCTGGGTGGCGAGCCGGATCCGCTGTGCCTCGCCGCCGGACAGGGTGCCGGCCGCGCGGTTCAGCGAGAGGTAGTCCAGGCCCACGTCGACCAGGAAGCGCAGCCGCTCGTTGACCTCCTTCAGCACCCGCTCGGCGATCTTCTTGTCCCGGGCGGTGAGCTTCATCGCGCTGAGGAACTCGGCACAGTCGCTGATCGACATCGCCGAGACCTCGGCGATCGACTTGCCCTGCACGGTGACCGCGAGCACCACCGGCTTGAGCCGGGTGCCCTGGCAGGACGGGCAGGCCACCTCGCGCATGTAGCCCTCGAAGCGCTCGCGCGCGGTGTCGGTCTCCGCCTCGGCGTGCTTGCGCCGGACGAACGGGATCACGCCCTCGTACCCGGTGACCCAGGAACGGGCCTTGCCGAACCGGTTGTTGTAGCGCACCTCGACCTTGGCCTTGTGGCCGTGCAGCAGCGCCTTCTTGGCCCGCTGCGGCAGCCCGGCCCACGGGATGTCGGTGCGGAAGCCGATCTCGGTGGCCAGCGCGTCGATCAGGTGGCCGTAGTACTCCCGGGCGTGCCCGCCGGCCCAGGGGTGGATGGCACCCTCGTCCAGCGACTTCTCCTCGTCGGGGACCACCAGTTCCGCGTCCACCTCCAGCCTGCTGCCCAGGCCGCTGCACTCCGGGCAGGCGCCGAACGGCGAGTTGAAGGAGAAGGAGCGCGGCTCCAGCTCCTCGAACGACACGTCGTCGTACGGGCAGTAGAGGTGCTCGGAGTACATCCGCTCACGCTCCGGATCGTCGGCCGCCAGGTCGACGAAGTCGAGCACCACCATGCCGCCGGCGAGCTTGAGCGCCGTCTCCACCGAGTCGGTCAGCCGGCGCTTGGCGCTCTCCTTGACGGTGAGGCGGTCGATCACCACCTCGATGGTGTGCTTCTCCTGCTTCTTGAGCTTGGGCGGCTCGGTCAGCTGGACCGTTTCGCCGTCCACCCGGGCCCGGGCGTAGCCCTTGGACTGCAGGTCGGCGAAGAGGTCGACGAACTCGCCCTTGCGCTCGCGCACCACCGGGCTGAGCACCTGGAAGCGGGTGCCCTCGGCCAGCTCCAGCACCCGGTCCACGATCGCCTGCGGGGACTGCTTGGCGATCGGCCGCCCGCAGTGCGGGCAGTGCGGCTTGCCGACCCGGGCGAAGAGCAGGCGCAGGTAGTCGTACACCTCGGTGATGGTGCCGACGGTGGAGCGCGGATTGCGGTTGGTGGACTTCTGGTCGATCGAGACGGCCGGGGAGAGGCCCTCGATGAAGTCGACGTCTGGCTTGTCCATCTGGCCCAGGAACTGGCGCGCGTAGGAGGAGAGCGACTCGACGTACCGGCGCTGCCCCTCGGCGAAGATGGTGTCGAAGGCCAGCGAGGACTTGCCGGACCCGGAGAGCCCCGTGAAGACGATCAGGGAGTCCCGGGGCAGGTCCAGCGAGACGTTCTTGAGGTTGTGCTCGCGAGCACCGCGGACGATGAGGCGGTCGGCCACTGCTACTGGCGCCTTTCTCCGGGGACGGACTCGTCGGTGAGGCATCACTGACGGCAGACACTGATTCCAGTTTCACCGATCAGCCTATAGATCAGGCGTTCGATTATCGAGCTTGTCCACCCGGAACCACCCGACCGAGTGAAGCGCATCGCACTGACAATCGCCCGGATCCCGAGAAACCCCCTGCTCAGCGCCCCGCCCGGCGATAGCCTTCGCCCTGCACGGCCCAACGAGTCCGGGCCCTGCCACGTCACGCACCGACGGAGGCCCACCCGATGACCACCGAGAACACCGAGCTGGACCCGCAGGCCACCCTGGCCCAGGTCGCCGAGAGCACCGAGCGCCTCTTGCACACCGTCGCCGCCCTCGAGCCGAGCAGCCTCGCCGAGCCCTCCGCACTGCCCGGCTGGACCCGCGGCCATGTGCTGGCCCACCTGGCGCGCAACGCCGACTCGCTGGTCAACCTGCTGGAGTCGGCCCGCACCGGCCAGGACATCCCGCAGTACGCCAGCGCCGCCGCCCGCGAGGAGGGCATCGAGCAGGGCGCAGGCCGCCCGCTGGACGAGCAGCTCGCCGACCTGCGCACCAGCGCCGCCCGGCTGGCCGAGGCCGCCGCCGCGCTGCCGCCGCAGGCCTGGGGCGCCACCCTCAAGCACCGGCACGGCTACACCTTCCCCGCCGCCGAGCTGCCCTGGAAGCGGCTGGGCGAACTGGAGTACCACCACGTCGACCTGGCCCACGGCTACACCCCGGCGCACTGGCCCGAGGAGTTCGCCGCCGTCGAGTTCGGCAACCTGGCGGCCAAGTTCGCCGGGGTCGACGGCCTGCCGGCGATCGAGCTGCTGGCCGACGACACCGCCGCCAAGGCCCGGCTCGGCGGTGCGGGCGCGGTCGAGCTGCGGGTCGAGGGCCCGATCCGGGCGCTCACCGCCTGGCTGTCCGGCCGCTCGGACGGCGACGGCCTGCAGGTGCACCGCGACGGCGGCCCGCTGGCCGACCCGCGCACGGCACTGCCCGCCCTCCCCCCGATGGCCTGACGCGGGATCATATCCGAGCAACCATCGGCCAGACCGGCCAGAACTGCCAGAGGAGCACCCCTTGAGCTACCACGGAGCCGTCAAGGTCGGCGGCCCGCCGGACGTGCGGGAACTCGCCCACCTGATCATCACCAAGGTCGCGGTCGGCCCCTTCGACAACAACGCCTACCTGCTGCGCTGCCGGGCCAGCGACGAGCAGTTGCTGATCGACGCGGCGGCCGACGCCCCGGCGCTGCTGGAGACCGTCGGCGACCGACTGGCCACCGTGGTCACCACGCACCGCCACCACGACCACTGGAACGCGCTGGCCGAGGTGGTGGCAGCCACCGGCGCCCGCACCGCGGCGGGCCGGTTCGACGCGGAGGGCATCGAGGTCCCCACCGATCTGCTGCTGGCGGACGGCGACACCGTCCGGGTCGGCGAGGTCGAACTGACCGTGCGCCACCTGGTCGGCCACACCCCGGGCGCGATCGTGCTGATCTACGACGACCCCGAGGGGCACCCGCACGTCTTCACCGGCGACTGCCTCTTCCCCGGCGGGGTGGGCAACACCTGGAACGACAAGGCGGCCTTCGAGAGCCTCTACCGCGACGTCACCACCAAGCTGTTCGACGTGCTGCCCGACGAGTCCTGGGTCTACCCGGGCCACGGCAAGGACACCACCCTCGGCGCCGAGCGCCCGCACCTGCCGCAGTGGCGCGAGCGCGGCTGGTGAAGCGGTGCGCCCCCGGGTGCCGCCGGTGCGGGCCCGGGGGCAGGCGCGGCCCCGGGGCTGCCGTCGTCAGGTGAGCGCGGCCCGCCGGGTGGCGCGCAGGCTGGTGACCGTGGTGATGCCGAGCACCAGCACGATGAAGCCGAGCGAGAACGGGATGCCGATCTCCGGCACGTGCAGCCCGCTCTCGTGCAGGGCGTGCAGCACCAGCTTGACGCCGATGAAGCCGAGGATCACCGAGAGCCCGTAGGACAGGTGCACCAGCCGCTTCAGCAGCCCGCCGATCAGGAAGTACAGCTGGCGCAGGCCCATCAGCGCGAAGGCGTTGGCGGTGAAGACGATGTACGGGTCCTGGGTGAGGCCGAAGATCGCCGGGATCGAGTCCAGCGCGAAGAGCACGTCGGTGGTGCCGATGGCCAGCATCACCACGGTCATCGCGGAGATCGCCGGGAAGCGCCGCCGGACCGCCGTGAGCACCCGGTTCTCCTGGAACTCCTCGTCCTGGTGGCCGGCCCTGGCCTCCTTGATCAGCTTCCAGGCCGTCCAGACCAGGAACGCGCCGAAGAAGTAGAAGACCCAGGAGAAGCTGCTGATCAGCGCCGCGCCGCCGGCGATGAAGACCGCGCGCAGCACCAGCGCGATCAGCACCCCGACCATCAGCACCCGCTGCTGCTGGGCGCGCGGCACCGCGAACTTGGCCATGATCAGCACGAAGACGAAGAGGTTGTCGACGCTCAGCGACTTCTCGGTCAGGTAGCCGGCGAAGAACTGACCGGCCGGCTGCCCGCCGCCGTACCACCAGAGGAAGCAGCCGAAGAGGATCGCCAGCACCACCCAGACCACCGTCCAGGTGCCGGCCTCCTTGATCGAGACCTCGTGCGGCTTGCGGCCGCCGATGAAGAAGTCGGCGGCGATCAGGGCGATCAGCACCCCGATCGTGGTCGCCCACAGGGCGAGCGAGACGTCCATGAAGCTGGTCCTCCGGCATGTGTCGTCTGCCGGAGGTCTCTTCCGCCCGCACTGTACGACGCGGGCCGATGCTCCCGGGTCGGCCGATCCGCGGCCGCCGTGCTGACGGGAACACCGTAGGGGGAATACTCCCCTCCGTTCCCAGCAGAATACAGGAAGCCCCAAGAGAAGGTAAAGAACTACCCAAGGGCCTACAGGAACGGCTCGATCGCCGGCAGCAGGTCCTGGAAGGTCCGGGCCCGGGCCGGGGCACCGATCGCCTGCATCTCCCAGCCGCCGGACGGATCCCGGAACACCTTGGCCATGATCTGCCCGGTGTGCGCGCCGCCGCCGGTCAGCTCGTAGCGGGCCAGCTCCTGGCCGTTGAGCTCGTCGAGCAGGCGGCAGTGCGCGTTCTGCACCTCGGCGAAGGTCTGCCCGGTGTAGGAGCTGACCGTGAAGACCACCTGGGTGATCTGCGCGGGGATCCGGGACAGGTCCACCACGATCGACTCGTCGTCGCCGCCCGCCCCCGCGCCGCCGACCAGGTTGTCCCCGGTGTGCCGCACCGAGCCGTCCTTGCTCACCAGCTGCTGGAAGAAGACCACGTCGGCGGGCGTGCGCTCGGCGTAGAGCAGGGCCGAGGCGTCCAGGTCGATCTGCCGGGTGCGGCTGCCGAAGATGCCGCGCTTGGGCGCCGCACGCCACCCCAGGCCCATCCGGACCACGCTCAACGGCTCGCCGCCGGGCTTGCGCAGGCTCACCTGCTGCCCCTTGGTCAGATTCACCGACACGGTGTTATCCCCTCTTCTCGGCCCGCGCGCTGGGTCACGCACGCCGGCCAGCGTCGGAACACCCCGCTGCCGTCCCCCGGCTGAGGCCCCCCTGGCTGCTGTCCGCCTGGTACGTCGTCTGCCAACCCTAGGCCCTGGGGGACGGCCCCACCAGGGCCGCCCCCGGCGCGTCAAGGGGTGCGCTAGGCGATTCCGGCCTCCTTGAGCCGGCGCAGCTCCTTCTTCAGTTCCTTGACCTCGTCCCGCAACCTGGCGGCCACCTCGAACTGCAGTGCGGCCGCGGCCGCGTGCATCCGCTCGGTCATCTCCTGGATGGTCCCGGCCAGTTCGACCGCCGGCAGGCTGCCGCTCCTGGCCCGGTCGGCCGCCCGGTCGGCGCTCAGCGCGGGGACCGGAGCCTTGCCCTTGGCCTTGGCGTCGTCCCGGTAGCCGGTGCTGAGCAGCTCCTCGGTGTCCACCTCCTCGCGGGCCAGGGTGTCCAGGATGTCGCCGATCTTCTTGCGCAGCGGCTGCGGGTCGATGCCGTGCTTCTCGTTGTAGGCCTGCTGGACGGCGCGGCGACGGTTGGTCTCGTCGATCGCCTTCGCCATCGCCGCGGTGATCTTGTCCGCGTACATGTGGACCTGGCCGGAGACGTTTCGGGCGGCGCGGCCGATGGTCTGGATCAGCGAGGTGCCGGAGCGCAGGAAGCCCTCCTTGTCCGCGTCCAGGATCGCCACCAGGGAGACCTCCGGCAGGTCCAGGCCCTCACGGAGCAGGTTGATGCCGACCAGCACGTCGTACTTGCCGGCCCGCAGCTCGCGCAGCAGCTCGATCCGGCGCAGCGTGTCGATGTCGCTGTGCAGGTAGCGGACCCGGATGTCCAGGCCGAGCAGGTAGTCGGTGAGGTCCTCGGACATCTTCTTGGTGAGCGTGGTGACCAGCACCCGCTCGTCCCGCTCGACCCGCAGCCGGATCTCGTGCACCAGGTCGTCGATCTGGCCCTCGGTCGGCTTGACGATCACCTCGGGGTCGATCAGGCCGGTCGGGCGGATGATCTGCTCGACCTGGCCGTCGCCACGGGACAGCTCGTACGGTCCGGGGGTGGCCGAGAGGTAGACGGTCTGGCCGACCCGCCCCAGGAACTCCTCCCACTTCAGCGGCCGGTTGTCCAGCGCGGAGGGCAGCCGGAAGCCGTGCTCGACCAGGGTGCGCTTGCGCGAGGCGTCGCCCTCGTACATCGCGCCGATCTGCGGGACCGTCACGTGGGACTCGTCGATGACCAGGAGGAAGTCCTCCGGGAAGTAGTCGAGCAGCGTGTTGGGCGCGGTGCCCGGCTCGCGGCCGTCGAAGTGCATCGAGTAGTTCTCCACGCCGGAGCAGCTGCCGATCTGGCGGAGCATCTCGATGTCGTAGGTGGTGCGCATCCGCAGCCGCTGGGCCTCCAGCAGTTTGCCCTGCTTCTCCAGGGTGGCCAGCCGCTCCGCCAGCTCCCGCTCGATGCCGTTGACCGCGCGCTCCATCCGCTCCGGGCCGGCCACGTAGTGGGTGGCTGGGAAGACGTGGATGGCGTCGTGCTGCTTGATGATCTCGCCGGTGAGCGGGTGCAGGGTGTAGAGCGACTCGATCTCGTCGCCGAACATCTCGATCCGCAGCGCCAGTTCCTCGTAGACCGGGAAGATCTCCACGGTGTCGCCGCGCACCCGGAAGGTGCCGCGGGTGAAGGCCAGGTCGTTGCGGGTGTACTGGATGTCGACGAAGCGGCGCAGCAGCGCGTCCCGGTCGATCTCCTCACCGACCCTGAGCTGCACCATCCGGTCCACGTACTCCTGCGGGGTGCCGAGACCGTAGATGCAGGAGACCGAGGCGACCACCACGACGTCCCGACGGGTGAGCAGCGAGTTGGTGGCCGAGTGGCGCAGCCGCTCGACCTCCTCGTTGATCGAGGAGTCCTTCTCGATGTACGTATCGGTCTGCGGGACGTACGCCTCGGGCTGGTAGTAGTCGTAGTACGAGACGAAGTACTCGACCGCGTTGTTCGGCAGCAGCTCGCGGAACTCGTTGGCCAGCTGGGCGGCGAGCGTCTTGTTCGGCGCCATCACCAGGGTGGGCCGCTGGAGCTTCTCGATCATCCAGGCGGTGGTGGCCGACTTGCCGGTGCCGGTGGCGCCCAGCAGGACGACGTCCTGCTCGCCCGCGCGGACGCGGCGCTCCAGCTCGGCGATGGCCGCCGGCTGGTCGCCGTTCGGCTGGTAGGGGCTGACGACCTCGAAGGGCGTCGTGGTCCGCTCAATGCTCGTGATGGGTCGCACGGTCCCACCGTACGACCCGGCACCGACAGTCCGGATCTATCGAGCTGAATCCCGGGCGAGCGCGACCAGGCGGGAGATCGCGCGCAGGTACTTCTTGCGGTAGCCGCCCTTCAGCATCTCCTCGGAGAAGACCTGGTCGAACGGGATGCCGGAGGCGGTGACCGGCAGCTCGCGGTCGTACATCCGGTCGGCCAGCACCACCAGGCGCAGCGCCGTCGACTGGTCGTCCACCGGCCGCACCCCGCGCAGGAAGACCGCGTGCACATCGTCGAGCAGCGCGCCGTACCTGCTGGGGTGCACCACCGAGAGGTGGGCCAGCAGGTCGCCGAAGTCGTCCAGCGCGGCGCCCGGGGTGCCGGCGGCGCGCTGGGTCACCTGGTCGTCGGAGTACGGCGGCGGGGCGGCCGGCAGACCGCGGTGGCGGTAGTCCTGGCCGTCGATCCGCAGCGGGCGGAAGTGCGCCGAGAGCCCCTGGATCTCGCGCAGGAAGTCGGTGGCCGCGAACCGGCCCTCGCCCAGCTTCTCCGGCAGGGTGTTGGAGGTGGCGGCCAGCTTGACCCCGGCCTCCACCAGCCGCGACAGCAGCGTGGAGACCAGCACCGTGTCACCCGGGTCGTCCAGCTCGAACTCGTCGATGCAGAGCAGCTTGTGGCCGGAGAGCGTCCGCACGGCCTGCTGGAAGCCCAGCGCGCCGACCAGGTTGGTCAGCTCGACGAAGGTGCCGAAGGCCTTGGGGCCCGGCGCCGCGTGCCAGAGCGAGGCCAGCAGGTGGGTCTTGCCGACGCCGTAGCCGCCGTCCAGGTAGACGCCGTCCGGGCCGGCCGGTGGCGCCGCCTTGCGGAACCAGCCGCGCTTGGGCGCCTGGACCGCGTTCAGGCCGGCCGCGAACTCCTCCAGCACGGTGACCGCCCCGGCCTGGCTGGGCTGGGTGGTGTCCGGCAGGTAGGACCCGAAGCTGACGCCGGCGAATCGCGGCGGCGGGACCATCTCCGCGACCAGGCGCTCGGCCGGAACCACCGGACGGCGCTCGGTCAGCGCGAGCGGGGAGCCGGTGACCGTACCGACTATGGCTTCAGGGTGGGAGGCTGCGGGCACGGTAGTCAAGAGTACGCGTCGTGGAAGACTGCCAGACATGCGCCAGCTGATCCGTCCGTCACACTCCGCCGACCACGCCGATCCCGCCGCGCTGGAGGCGTTGGCCGACACCTACGCCTATCCCGAGCAGGTGGCCGCGGGCCGGCCCTGGCTGCGGGCCAACATGGTCGGCTCGCTGGACGGGGCCGCGAAGCTCTCCGGCCTCTCCGAAGGGCTCTCCGGCGACGCCGACAAGCGGATCTTCGGCGTGCTGCGGGCACTCGCCGACGTGGTGCTGGTGGGCGCGGAGACGGTCCGGGCCGAGGGCTACCGTCCGGCCAGGGCGCGCGCCGACTTCGCGGCGGCGCGCGCGGCCGCCGGGCAGGCGCCGGCGCCGGTGATCGCGATCGTCAGCCGCAGCCTGGTGCTGGACCTGGACGCACCGCTGTTCACCGAAGCGCTGGTGCGCACCGTGGTGATCGCGCCCGAGGACGCCCCGGCGGCCGCGCTGACCGCGGTGCGGAAGGTGGCCGACGTGATCACGACGGGTCGCGGCGGGGTCGACCTCACGGCGGCCCAGGCCGAGCTGACCGCGCGCGGCTGGACCCGGCAGCTCACTGAGGGCGGCCCCCGCCTGCTGGCCCAGCTGGCCGCCGACGGGCTGCTGGACGAGCTGTGCCTGTCGCTGGCCCCGCTGCTGACCGCCGGGGACGCGCCACGGATCATGCACGGTGTGGAAATGGCTGACGCACAGCGGATGCGGCTGGTCTCATTGATCGAGCAGAAAGGTTTCCTCTTCACTCGCTACTGCCGTACCCCCGAGTAACCGCCCACTCTCCAGGTGGCCCGTGCGCCACATGTGCCGCGTGAGGAAAGCTTCCTCCGGGCAGTATGGGAGGGGACACCGGACCCCGGGGGCCTGTAACACGGAAGGGACTCTAGTGTTCAAAACCGTACTGATGATCGAAAAGGCGCTCTCCGACGCCGATGTGGAGCTGGTCACCACCCTGCACGGTGAGGAGAAGGTCTCGTTCGTCGTCCTGATGCAACCGCGCGGCAAGCAGGACGAACTGCTGCGCTCCCTCGACGACGTGGCGCTCGGGCATCTCGACAAGGCGGTGCACGAGCACGACGAGGCGAACGGACCGGCGGTGGTCGCCGAGTCGCTCGAGCACAGCCTGCGCCACCTGCGGCAGGCCGGCGCCGAGGCGGCCGGCCAGGTGGTCGAGGCCGACCCGCTGGACACCCTGCGCACGGTGGTCGAGGAGTCCTCGGCGGACGAGGTCCTGGTGCTGACCGCGCCGCACTTCGTGGAGGAGTTCTTCCACCGCGACTGGGCCTCCAAGGCCCGGCACAAGGTCGGCGTGCCGGTGCTGAAGCTCTTCGCCAGCGAGGCCTGACCCACCCGGCGGCCCCGAGCGGCGACACCCTCGCGGGCATGGGGCCCGGTCCCCTGACATGGGGCCTGGTGACCCGCTCCTCCGCTGCGGGCGGGTCCCGCCTCGCCCCCAGCTTTCGGCCGGAAGGTGCCCCCACCTCGGCGGCCCCCACGCTCCACTGCGTCGCGGGTCAGTCGCCCGGCTGGTGGCAGAATCGTCCTTGCGGGAATGCCCGCGAGGACGATTCGCCATTTCAGCTCGCCTCTTCAGCTCTGGAGACTGCCTTGAACGACGCCGCCCACGACCTGCACGCCCCGCACTTCATCGGAATCGGCGGGGCCGGCATGTCGGGTCTTGCGAAGATCCTCGCGGTGCGTGGCGCCAAGGTCTCCGGCAGTGACGCGAAGGAGTCCGAGACCGTGCTCGCGTTGCGCGAGCTGGGCGCCGCCGTCCAGGTCGGCCACGCCGCCGAGAACGTGCCGGACGGCGCCAGCAGCATCGTGATCTCCAGCGCGATCCGGTCCGACAACCCCGAGCTGGTGGCCGCCCGCGAGCGCGGCATCCCGGTGGTGCACCGCTCGGACGCGCTGGCCGCGCTGATGGGCGGGCGGCGCGCGCTGGCGGTGGCCGGCACGCACGGCAAGACCACCACCACCAGCATGCTGGCCGTCGCGCTCGGCGAGCTGGGCCTGGACCCGTCCTACGCGATCGGCGGCGACCTGGACGCCCCCGGCAGCAACGCGCAGCACGGCACCGGCGAGATCTTCGTGGCCGAGGCGGACGAGAGCGACCGCAGCTTCCACAAGTACGCGCCCGAGGTGGCGATCATCCTCAACGTGGAGCTCGACCACCACGCCAACTACGCGTCGATGGACGAGATCTACGACTCCTTCGAGACCTTCGTCGCCCGGATCGAGCCCGGCGGCACCCTGGTGATCTCCGCCGACCACGGGGGCGCCCGCGAGCTGACCGCACGGGTGGCCGGCCGCGACGGCCTGACCGCCGCGGGGGTGCGGATCGTCACCGTCGGAGCCGCCGAGGACGCCACCGTACGGGTGGTCTCGGTGGCCGCGCGCGGCATGACCAGCGAGGTCACCGTCGAGCTGGACGGCCGCGAGCTGGCCTTCACCGTCTCGGTGCCCGGGCGGCACTACGCACACAACGCCGTCGCCGCCCTGGCCGCCGGTGTCGCGCTCGGCGTGCCGGCCGAGGACCTGGCCAAGGCGCTCGGCTCGTACACCGGCGTGCGCCGGCGCCTGCAGCTCAAGGGCGAGGCGCGCGGCGTGCAGGTGATCGACTCCTACGCGCACCACCCCACCGAGATGACCGCCGACCTGGAGGCGATCCGGGAGGCCGGCGCCGGCCGGGTGCTGGTGGTCTTCCAGCCACACCTGTTCAGCCGGACCCAGCAGCTGGCCGAGGAGATGGGCCAGGCCCTGGCGCTGGCCGACGCCTCGGTGGTGCTCGACATCTACCCGGCGCGCGAGGACCCGATCCCGGGCGTGACCAGCGAGCTGATCATCGACGCGGCCCGCCGCGCGGGTGCCGAGGTGACCGCCGAACACGACTTCGCGGCCGCCGCCGCGGCGCTGGCCGAGCTGGCCGCACCGGGCGACCTGGTGCTGACCATGGGCGCCGGCGACGTGACCAACCTGGGACCGGCGATCTTGGACGAAATCGGGAATGGCCTGGAGCGGCTGGCTGCTGATGCGGTCTGAAGGAGGTCAGAGATGAGCTACGAGATCGAGAAGACCGAGGGCGAGTGGCGAGCCCAACTCAGCCCGCAGGAGTACCACGTGCTGCGTGAGGCGGGCACCGAGCGCCCGTTCGTCGGCGAGTACACCGACACCAAGACGGTGGGCGTGTACAGCTGCCGGGCCTGCGGCAGTGAACTGTTCAGCTCGGAGACCAAGTTCGAGAGCCACTGCGGCTGGCCCTCCTACTACGCGCCGCTGGCCGAGGACCGGGTCCAGTACATCGAGGACACCACGATGGGCATGCGCCGGGTCGAGGTCCGCTGCGCGCGTTGCGGCGGCCACCTGGGCCACGTCTTCGAGGGCGAGGGCTATGAAACGCCGACCGACCAGCGGTACTGCATCAACAGCATCTCGCTGACCCTGCGGCCGGCCGAGTAGCGCGTCGATTTCGATTGCTGTCCCGCGGTTGCGACCGAACCGCCGGTCCGACCCGTCCTGGTGAGCAGAGCCCGCAGCAGCGGGTCCGCACAGCCGGCGTGCGACCGACATCAGAGGGACAGCAATCGACATGAACGAAAACGAGAGCGACGGGTTCCGACCCGACGAGTTTCATCATGCGCTGGACACCGAGCTCGCCGCGCTCAACGGACCGCCGCTGGGCGACGTCGTCACGCTGGCCACCCAGCGCGGACGCCGGCAGCGGCGGCGGCGGACCGTGGGCGCGGTCACCGGCTCGGTGACCGCCGTGGCCGTCGCGGCGAGCGTGCTGGTCGGGGTGCTGGGCAGCGGGCCGGCTCACCGGGCCGAGCTGAGCGCGGCCGCGGCCGGTACGCCGTCGGCTTCCGCGACGCCCAGCGCGGCCGGTACGCCGTCGAGTTCCGCGACACCCAGCGCGCCCGGTGCGCCATCGGTTGTCACGGCGTCTCCCACGCCCGGGGCCCCCAGCGCCTCCGCCGCAACGTCGTCCGGCGTGCTGGTCCCGGACAGCCCGGCCGGCCTGCTGGACGCGGTGCTGCACGCCCTGCCGAGCGGACTCAGCACGGACAACTACTCGGCCAAGCTGGGCGGTTCGCAGAGTCCCAGCCCCTACGTCAGCCTCAACGTGCACACGGCGCAGGGCACGGCCCAGTTGGAGGTCGCGGCCTTCAAGTCGCAGTACTCGTTCTGCCAGCCGGGTGACTGGCCCGCCGGCTACAGCTACCGCTGCTCGACCACGCCCAGCGGCGAGCAGTTCGAGGTGGTGTCCAACCCGGCCGCCTGCTTCCAGCACTCGATCATCGTGCTGCGGCGGCACGACGGCGTCGACGTCACGGTCTGGATGCCCAACTGCACCGGCGCGGCCGGCATCACGAGCCCGGCCGTGGCGCCACTGACCCAGGAGCAGGCGCTCGCCCTGGCCGGCACGCCCGCGATCAACTACCTGATGCCGGCCTCGTTCGTCCAGGCCGCCGACGCGAAGTACCCCGACCTGCCCATCACCAAGTAACCGCACCATCACCGCCGCGGCCCCGAACGGGGTCGCGGCTCCCCCCTTTTCCACCCACCGAGACCGGGAGACCGATGGTGCGCAACGAAGCCGACTTCACCGCCTTCGCCGAGGCGAACGTCACCCGCCTGCGGCAGATCGCCTACCTGATGTGCCGGGACTGGCACTTGGCCCAGGATCTGACCCAGAGCACCCTCACCAAGATGTACGTGGCCTGGAACCGGCTGGCCCGGCACGGCAGCGACCCGTTCGGCTACGCCCGCAAGGTGCTGCTCAACACGCTGCTCGACCACAAACGGCTGCGCAGCAGCAGCGAGTTGGCCGTGGATCAGCTGCCGGACCTGCCGCACCCGGGCGACCCGACGGCCGACCGGCTCACCCTGCTGAACGCGCTGGCGCTGCTGCCCAAACGGGAGCGGGCGATCGTGCTGCTGCGCTACTGGGAGGACCAGAGCGTGGAACAGACCGCCGAGATCCTCGGGTTGAGCACCTCGGTGGTGAAGTCGCAGAGCATGCGCGCCCTCACCGTGCTGCGCGGGCACCTGGGCACGGACCGGGCGGTGCTGTTCAGCTGAAGAGCACCGCGCCGGTCACGATTCGGTATCGTGCCCACGGTTTCTTCCCAGCTCGCGCTCATGAGGTCTAGAACAGGGCCCATGTGGTTGCTCTTCCTGGTCCCGGCCTGCGTCGTCGCGGTTCTCGCCTGTCTGCGTCTGGTCCGGGCCGCCGCCTCGGCCGACGCGTCGGTGGGGTTGACGGAGGAGGAGACGGACCAGGTGGCGATCGGGCTCTACGAGACGGCGTACCTGGCCGGCGGCCCGGAGCGGGTGGTGGACCTCGCGCTGGTGCTGATGAACGGGCGCGGCCGGCTGCACCTGGCGCACACCGGCTGGACCACGGTGGTCGACCCGCAGGGCCGCAGCCGCCTGGAGCGCGCGCTGATCAGCGAGATAGGCCCGGAGGGGCAGTGCCGGACGGCGGAGCTGCGCGAGGCGCTCAGCGAGCATCCGACGGTGGCCGAAATCGGCGCCCGGCTCTCGCTGGCGGGCCTGGCCACCCCGGCGGGGATCCGCGAGAGCACGATGCTGGCGGTGCGTCAGGTCCGCCAGGCGCTGCTGCTCTCGGCGGTGCTGCTGGTCGCGGCGATGACGCTGACCGGGCCCGGGCGGCACGACAGCGCCGCCACCCTGGCCTGGTTCTCGCTGCCGCTGATCCTCACCACCGGCACCCTGCTGATGGCCCGGGTGGACGTGCACCCCTACACCCGCTGGGCCGCCCCGGCCGGCGACCAGGTCCTGCGCGAGCTGCGCCGCCGCCCCCGCCGCGCGAGCAGCGAGGGCGCGGGCACGCGCGACGCCGAGCGCCTGCTGCTCACGGCGGTGGCGATCGACGGCGCGGACGCGCTGCAGGACGCCCGCCTGCGGATGGCGCTGCGGGGTTAGCCGAGCCCGCCGTCAGGCGTCAGGCGTCAGGGATCAGACCAGGCCGTTCAGCAGCTCGCTGATCGGCTTGCGGCGACCGGTGAAGAACGGCACCTCCTCGCGCACGTGCAGGCGCGCGCGGGACGGGCGCAGGTCGCGCATCAGGTCCACGATCCGGTGCAGTTCGTCCGCCTCGAAGGCGAGCAGCCACTCGTAGTCGCCGAGCGCGAACGAGGCGACCGTGTTGGCCCGCACGTCCGGGTAGCCACGGGCCATCTGGCCGTGCTCGGCGAGCATCGCCCGGCGCTCGTCGTCCGGCAGCAGGTACCACTCGTAGGAGCGGACGAACGGGTAGACGCAGACGTACTCGCGGGCGTGCTCGTCGGCGAGGAAGGCCGGGATGTGCGACTTGTTGAACTCGGCGGGGCGGTGCAGCGCCATGTTCGACCAGACCGGCTTGAGCAGGCGGCCGAGCCCGGTGCGGCGGAAGCGGTTGTACGCCTCCTGCAGGTCGTCGGAGTCGGCGGCGTGCCACCAGATCATCAGATCGGCGTCGGCGCGCAGGCCCGAGACGTCGTAGCTGCCGCGCACCGTGACGTCCTTGGCGGCCAGCTGCTCGAACAGTTCCTCGACCTCGGTGGCCAGCGCGGCGCGGTCCTCGGGGAGCGCGTCCTTCAGCTGGAACACCGACCACATGGTGTAGCGGATGACCTGGTTCAGGTCCCGGGCCTTCTTCTTCTGCGACGTCTGCTCAGCGGTATCGGTCATGCCCTCATTCTCCCTTTCGCGCGCTCTGCCCCGGCGCCGGGGTCGACAATTCGTCGACGGCGCGCCGGGCGCTCGCCACGCAGGCCGGAATGCCCACGCCGTCGTAGGCCGCGCCCGCCAGCGCGAGGCCGCCCAGGCCCCGGACGGCGGCCCGGATCCGGCCGACCCGCTCCTGGTGACCCACCGGGTACTGCGGCAGGCCGGCCCGCCACCGGTCGACCGAGCTCGCGTACGGGCGGGCGCTCAGGCCCACCGCCGCGCGCAGGTCGGCCAGCGAGCGGGCGACCAGTTCGGCGTCGTCCAGGTCGAGCGCCGCCTCCTCGCGGTAGCGACCGAGCGAGGTGCGCAGCACGAAGCTGTCGGGGGCGGCGCTCGCCAGCCAGCCCCACTTCCGGCTGGAGAAGGTGGCGGCCTTGATCGAGCGGCCGTCCACCGGGGGGACCAGGAATCCGCTGCCCGGCGGCGGATCGGCCAGTTCGGTGCGGTCGAAGGCGAGGGTGACCAGGGCCATCCCGGCGTACTCGATCGCGGCCAACTCGGCGGCGGCGCCCGGCGCGTCGGCGGCCAGCAGCTTGGCGGCGACGGGCGCGGGGACGGCGAGCAGCACGGCGTCGAACGCCTCGCCGTCGACCAGCCAGCCCTCGGGGGTGCGGCGCAGCTCGCCGACCGGCGTGCGCAACCGCAGTTGGACGCCGGCCCGCTCGCAGGCGGCGGCGACGGCGGTGGGCAGGGTGCCGATCCCGCCGCGCAGGCCCTGGAAGACCGGGCCGCCGGCCTGCGGGCGGTCCAGCAGCGCGTGCACGCCGCCGACCAGCGACCCGCCGCCCTGGGCGATCGCGAGCAGTTGCGGGACGGCGGCGCGCAGCGAGATCTCCGCGGCGCGGCCCGCGTAGACACCGCCGAGCAGCGGCTCGACCAGCCGGTCCACCACCTCCTGGCCGAGCCGCTCGGCCACGAAGGCGCCGATCGCCACATCCGCGCCGCCCGCCACGCCCTGGCCGATCGAGGCGACCGCGGCCGGCCGCTCGGCCCGCACCCGGGCCAGGCCCTCGGGGCTGAGCACGCCGGAGGCGGCGAGCGCGTCGAGGTCGCCGGGGACGCCCATCAGCTGCCCGCCGGGCAGCGGGTGCAGCGCACCCCTGGTCCACAGGGCGGCCTTGGCGGTGCTCGGGGGTTCCAGGGCGTCGGCCAGGCCGACCTGCCGGGCGAGTTCGACGGCCTCGGGGCGGCGGGCCAGCATCGACTCGGCGCCGAGGTCCACCTGGATCCCGCCCACCTCGCCGGTGCGCAGCTTGCCGCCCAGGTACGCGCCGGCCTCCAGCAGGGTGACCCGTGCGCGAGCCGGCCCGCCGGCCACGCCGGCCAGGTGGGCGGCCGCGGCCAGCCCGGCGATGCCGCCGCCGATCACGGCGACCTTGGGAAGTGCTTCTGCCATGCCCCGCAGTCTCCCAGACGGCCCTGGTCCGAATGGTGATCGGGCTGAGACGCAGTCGCAACCCGAGACCTGAAACCCCGTCAACTGCCGGGCCGTCCAACCGGACACGTGTCAGCGGGAGGGGAATCCAGAGCATGAGCATGAGCGGGATCAGCAGAGCCGGCGCCGCGCTGGCGGCCGCCGCCGTCCTGGCGCTCGCCGGGTGCAGCGCGGACGGCGGCGGGAACAGCGCGGTGGCGGGGCCCCAGGCGGCACAGGCACCCCAGCCGGCCCAGGCCGCGCCCGGGCAGGCCGCCGGCCAGCCCGCCAAGGCCGGGGCCGCCGGGTCGGCCCCGGGCGCGAGCGCGGCGCCCGCTGCGGATCCGCGGGCGATCGCCTACACCGGGCAGCTCGGCCTGCGGGTGGACAGCATCGACGGCACGGTCCAGCGGGCGGAGGACCTGGCCACCCGGCAGTCCGGCTTCGTCGAACACGAGAACTCCGGGGACTCGGGCAGCGCGGAGGTGGTGTTGCGGATCCCGTCGGCGGCCTTCCAGCAGAGCTTCGACCAGCTGGCCGGCTTCGGCACGGTGCTGAGTCGCTCCACCCAGGCCGACGACCTCACCCAGCAGGTGGCGGACGTCGACAGCCGGGTGAAGAGCCAGCAGGCCAGCGTGGACCGGGTCCGCCAGTTGATGTCGCAGGCCGCCTCGCTGAACGACATCGTCACCCTGGAGGGGGAGCTGAGCAGCCGCGAGGCCGCGCTGGAGTCGCTGCAGGCCCAGCAGCAGCAACTGGCCACCCAGACCTCGCTCTCCACCATCACGGTGGACCTACAGGTGCGGCAGCAGCCGGCCGCGGTGGTCGGGCCCCGGCCGAAGCCCGGGCGCGGCTTCTGGGGCTCGGTCGGGCACGCGCTGGCGGGCGGCTGCCTGGTCCTGGTCGCCGTGCTGCGCACGCTGCTGGTCGTGCTGGCGGCCGCGGCGCCGTTCCTGGCCGTCGCGGCGCCGGTGCTCTGGTTCGTCCTGCGCCGGCGCCGGGCGGCTGCTCGCGTGGAGCAGCCCGAACCGGCCGAGTGATCAGCGCGCGCTGGCCTCGTGCACGAAGGCGACCAGGCGGCTGAGCGCGTCCGGGTCCATGCTCGGCAGCACGCCGTGGCCCAGGTTGAAGATGTGGCCGGTGCCGCCCAGCGCGGAGGCCGCGTGCAGCACCTCGCGGGCCTTGGTCTCCACCACGTGGGTCGGCGCGAAGAGCACCGCCGGGTCGAGGTTGCCCTGCAGCGCCTTGCCGAGCCCGACCCGGCGGGCCGCCTCGCCCAGCGGCACCCGCCAGTCGACGCCGACCACGTCGGCGCCGGCCCGGCCCATCAGGCCGAGCAGCTCACCGGTGCCGACACCGAAGTGGATCCGGGGCACCCCGAGGTCGGCGACCGAGTCGAAGACCTTGGTGCTGGCCGGCATGACGGAGCGTCGGTAGTCGTCCGGCGCCAGCGAGCCCACCCAGGAGTCGAAGAGCTGGACGGCCGAGACGCCCGCCGCGATCTGCACCTTGAGGAAGGCGGAGGTGATCTGGGCCAGCCGGTCGACCAGCTCGGCCCACAGCTCCGGCTCGCCGTACATCATGGCCTTGGTGCGCTCGTGGTTCTTCGACGGACCGCCCTCGACCAGGTAACTGGCCAGCGTGTACGGGGCGCCGGCGAAGCCGATCAGCGGGGTCTGGCCCAACTCGTCGACCAGCAGGCCGACCGCCTCGGTGATGTAGGGCACGTCGTCCGGCTCCAGCGGGCGCAGCCGCTGCAGGTCGGCCTTGGTACGGATCGGGTCGGCGATCACCGGGCCGACGCCGGGCTTGATGTCGACGTCGATGCCGACCGCCTTGAGCGGCACCACGATGTCGCTGAAGAAGATCGCCGCGTCCACCTTGTGCCGGCGCACCGGCTGCAGGGTGATCTCCTTGACCAGCTCGGGCCGCATGCAGGACTCGAGCATCGGGATGCCCTCGCGCACCTTGAGGTACTCGGGCAGCGAGCGGCCCGCCTGACGCATGAACCAGACCGGGGTGTGCGGCACCGGCTCGTGCCGGCAGGCCCGCAGGAAGGCCGAGTCGTACGCTCGACCGCGCGCGGCGGGCTGGACTGCGGGGTTCGGCACGGCGGGCTGGGCTGCGGTCGTCTCACTCACGCCGCCATCCTCCCACGCTCCTTCTCCATGCAGGCCGCGGCCCACTCGTGGGATCGTCCAGGACCGACCGGCACCTGGCGGGACGCCGACCACCGGTGCCGGTCGCTCCACCGGCGTCGGAGTCCGGCAGGCGTGCCGCTCCGCCGGGAATCCGGGGACAGGGCCTAGTCTTCAGCTCATGGCAGCGGTCGGCGGGAACCCCGCACAACAGGGCGGAACGAGCAAGGACTCGGCGTCGATCCCCGCGGCGGAGCCGCACCCAAGTGCCTTCCGCAGCGCGGTCGAGGCGCTGACGGCGGTACGGCCGCGCCCCGAGGTGCGGCTGTCCAGCGCGCCGGCGCCGCGCCGGCTGGCCCCGTTCAGCTGGGCGGTGACCGCCGAGGTGGAGCTGGACGGCGAGGAGTTGGCCGACGGGCGGTTCGTCCTGCTGCACGACCCGGCCGGCCCGGACGCCTGGCAGGGCGAGTTCCGGGTGGTCACCATGACCCGGGCCGAGCTGGAGCCGGAGATGGCCGGCGACCCGATGCTCACCGAAGTGGGCTGGGCCTGGCTGATGGACGCGCTGCAGTCCCAGGGCGCCGGCTTCGCCGCGCCCGGCGGCACGGTGACCAGGTGCGCCTCGCAGTACTTCGGCGCGCTGGCCGAGCGGCCGGCATCCACCGAGATCGAGCTGCGGGCCTCCTGGACCCCCTCGGACGGCCGGTTCGAGCGGCATCTGACGGCCTGGGCCGAGCTGCTCTGCGTCTGTGCGGGGCTGCCCCCGAGCGCTCCCGCGCCCCTGACCACGCCGGACGCGCCGTCACTCGGCGGAGTGGTCCCGATGCCGGCCCGACGCCGGCCGCGCTCACACTGAAGGCTGACGACCCACCGCGAGCCCCGCACCCGCCCCCGGGCGGGTCGCCGGGCTGCTCACCGGGCATCCCCGGGCGACGAAACCCGTGATCAGGCGTCAACTACCCAGCGCCGACTGATCGTTTCATCCCGTTTCTGATCGATTTCTGACGATCCGTGGGCATGTCGAACCATTCTTCCGCTCGATTTGTCCGTATTGTGGCTCACCAGATCGTGATCATTCGCTAAAGCCGGGCACGAATGATGCCGAAGCAGTCTGTGACCCTTTCCACACACGGAACACTCCGACTCCTTCGCCCATCGGGGTTCCGTCCGCCACTCCCCTCAGGAGGCACGGTGTCGGTCCTGCTAGAGCACCCCGCAAACGTGGTCGCCTACCGCCCGACCAAGCCCACGGCGATGGTGGTGATCGCCGACCCCCGGGTCCGCAACACCGTCACCCGCCATCTGTGGGCACTCGGCGTGCGCGACGTCATCGAGGTCTCCTCGATCGCGGAGGCCCGCCCCCGGGTCTCCACCCCGCGCGACATCTGCGTGGCCGATGTCCACCTGCCGGACGGGTCGGGCCTGACCATCCTGGCCGAGACCCGCGCGGCGGGCTGGCCCAACGGCCTGGCGCTGTCCGCCGCCGACGACATCGGCGCGGTGCGCAGCGCGCTGGCCGGCGGCGTCAAGGGCTACGTGGTCACCGGCACCCGGACCAACATGGCGATGCCGGGCCGCCCGGGGATGCCGCTGGGCGCGGCCGGGCTGGCCGGTCGGATGCGCCGCCCGGGGATGCCCGGCGGCCCCGGTCACCTGGGCGCCCCCGGCGCCGGCGGTGCGCCCGGTGCGCCGGGAGCCGCGCCGGCCGCCTACCGCGAGCTGTCCGGCCGTGAGGTCGAGGTGCTGCGGCTGGTCGCCGAAGGGCAGTCGAACAAGGCGATCGGCGTGGCCATGGGCCTGTCCGCGCTGACCGTGAAGAGCCACCTGGCCCGGATCGCCCGCAAGCTGGGCACCGGCGACCGGGCCGGCATGGTAGCCGTCGCGCTGCGGACCGGCATCATCCACTGAGTGGCCGCGCGGCGGTCCGGAGGAACGTTTCCTCCGAACCGCCGTGCGCGTTCGGGCAGCTCCGCGACCGCCGAGCAGGGTCCCCCTGACGGGGGTCGTCGTACCCTTGGGGGGTGACCGACGCCGCTGAAGCCATCGCCCTAGAGACCGCCCCGGTGCCGCTGCTCGAACCGCGGGAAGGCCTGCCACCCGTGGTGGCGGACGAAGCCGCGCTGGCGGCCGTGGTCGAGGCTTTCGCGAGCGGGACCGGACCGGTCGCCGTCGACGCCGAACGGGCCTCCGGCTACCGCTACGGCCAGCGCGCCTACCTGATCCAGCTGCGCCGGGCCGGCGCCGGCACCGCGCTGATCGACCCGATCGCCTGCCCCGACCTGAGCGGCCTCGGGACGGCGCTGGCGGACGCCGAGTGGGTGGTGCACGCGGCGACCCAGGACCTGCCCTGCCTGGCCGAGGTCGGGATGCGGCCGCAGCGGCTCTTCGACACCGAACTCGCGGGCCGGATCGCCGGGTTCGCCCGGGTGGGCCTGGGGCCGATGACCGAGAGCGTGCTCGGCTACACGCTGGCCAAGGAGCACTCGGCGGTGGACTGGTCCACCCGCCCGCTGCCCGAGCCCTGGCTGCGCTACGCGGCTCTGGACGTCGAGGTGCTGGTCGAGCTGCGCGACGCACTCGAGCGGGAGCTGGACGCCCAGGGCAAGCTCGACTGGGCGCTGGAGGAGTTCGCCTCGATCGCCGCCGCCCCGCGCCCGGCGCCCCGGGTGGACCCCTGGCGGCGCACCTCCGGCCTGCACAAGGTGCGCCGGCGCCGGCAGTTGGCGGCCGTCCGCGAGTTGTGGCAGGCCCGGGACAAGCAGGCGCAGGAGCGGGACGTCTCGCCGGGGCGGGTGCTCTCGGACGCGGCGATCGTGTCGGCCGCGCTGGCCATGCCGACCACCGTGCAGACGCTGCAGAACCTCCAGGGCTTCGGCCCCCGGGTGCACCGGCGGCAGCTGGAGCACTGGCTGGCCGCGCTCGACCGGGCCCGGGCGGTCCCGGAGGCGCAGCTCCCGCCGGCCGCCGCCCCGCACGAGGGTCCGCCGCCGCCGCGGGCCTGGGCCGAGAAGGACCCGGTGGCCGCCGCCCGGCTCGCCGGGGCCCGCGCCGCGGTGACCGAGCTGGCCGAGCAGCACCACCTGCCGGCCGAGAACCTGATCACCCCGGACCTGATCCGCCGGGTCTCCTGGGAGCCGCCCACCGAGGCCACCGCACCCGCCGTGGCCGGCGCGCTGCGGGCGCTGGGCGCCCGGCGCTGGCAGGTCGAACTGGTGGCCCCGGTGGTGGCCGAGGCCTTCCTGGCGGCGGCACAGCCGCCGGCGTAGCGGCGGGGGCTCGGGGACGCGCCCGGGGGCAAGGCCGCACGTGGCGGGGGACACACCGGGCCGGCGGGGCCCGGCCCTGGGCAAGTTGGTTACCGACCAGTAGCATGACCGTGAAGCAGCGCTGCTCCGTGCGACTCCGTGCGAGCGCGTCTCTGCGCACCATGCCATGTCCCCTGGGAGGAGAGCCCCCGTGCCTCGTACCGCGAGGGACGTCGTCTTCGTTGACGGCGTCCGCACCCCGTTCGGCAAGGCCGGCCCGAAGGGCATCTACCACGAGACCCGCGCCGACGACATGGTCGTCAAGTGCATCCGGGAGCTCGTGCGCCGCAACCCGAACCTGCCCGTCGAGCGGATCGACGAGGTCGCCGTCGCGGCCACCACGCAGATCGGCGACCAGGGTCTGACCATCGGCCGCACCGCCGCCCTGCTCGCCGGCCTGCCGAAGTCGGTCCCCGGCTACGCCATCGACCGGATGTGCGCCGGCGCGCTGACCGCCGTCACCACCACCGCGAGCGGCATCGCCTTCGGCGCGTACGACATCGTCGTCGCCGGTGGCGTCGAGCACATGGGCCGTCACCCGATGGGCGAGGGCGTCGACCCGAACCCCCGCTTCGTCTCCGAGAAGCTGGTCGACGAGTCCGCCCTCTTCATGGGCATGACCGCGGAGAACCTGCACGACCGGTTCCCGCACATCACCAAGGAGCGCTGCGACGCCTACGCGGTGCGCTCCCAGGAGAAGGCCGCCAAGGCCTACGCCAACGGCGACATCCAGCCCGACCTGGTGCCGATCGCGATCCGCAACACCAACCCCGAGGTCGGCGAGACCGGTTGGGGCCTGTCGACCACCGACGAGCCGATGCGCCCGGGCACCACGATGGAGTCGCTGGCGAACCTCAAGACCCCGTTCCGCCCGCACGGCAACATCACCGCGGGCAACTCGGCCGGTCTCAACGACGGTGCCACCGCCTCGCTGCTGGCCGCCGAGGACGTGGCCGAGGAGCTCGGCCTGCCGATCAAGATGCGCCTGGTCGACTTCGCCTTCGCGGGCGTGGAGCCCGAGGTCATGGGCATCGGTCCGGTGCCGGCGACCGAGAAGGCGCTGGCCAAGGCCGGCCTGACGATCGAGGACATCGGCGCGTTCGAGGTCAACGAGGCGTTCGCCGTGCAGGTGCTGGCCTTCCTGGACCACTACGGCATCGCCGACGACGACGAGCGGGTCAACCCGTTCGGCGGCGCGATCGCGTTCGGCCACCCGCTGGCCTCCTCGGGCGTGCGCCTGATGAACCAGCTGGCCCGCCGCTTCGAGCAGCGCCCGGACGTCCGCTACGGCCTGACCACCATGTGCATCGGGTTCGGCATGGGCGCGACCGTCATCTGGGAGAACCCGCACTTCTCTGGGAGCACCAAGTGACCACGACTGAGCTGCTCAAGCGCGGCGCCGAGCTGTTCCCCGGCGAGGTCGTCACCACCGCGCACGTGCGCCACCTGGACCTGCCGCTGCAGGCCGGCAAGCTGGCGCTGATCACCCTGGACAACGGCTTCGACCACACCAAGCCGACCACCTTCGGCCCGGGCTCGCTGCTGAAGCTCTCCGAGGCGCTGGACCAGGTCGAGGCGGAGGCCGCCGACGGCAAGATCGTCGCCGTGGCGATCACCGGCAAGCCGTTCATCTTCGCGGTCGGCGCCGACCTCAAGGGCGTCGAGCTGCTCAAGGAGCACGGCGACGCGCTGGCCATCGGCAAGGGCGGCCACGAGGTCTTCAAGCGGATCGCCGCGCTGCCGGTGCCGAGCTTCACCTTCTACAACGGCGCCGCGATGGGCGGCGGTGTGGAGATCGGTCTGCACTGCACCTACCGCACCGTCAGCTCGGGCCTGCCGGCCTTCTCGCTGCCCGAGGTCTTCCTCGGCCTGGTCCCCGGCTGGGGCGGCTGCACCATCCTGCCGAACCTGGTCGGCCCGGCCAACGCGGTCAAGGTCATCATCGAGAACTCGATGAGCCAGAACAAGCAGCTCAAGGGCAAGGAGGTGTTCGAGCTCGGCATCGCGGACGCGATCTTCGAGCCGGCCGACTTCCTGGAGCAGTCGATCCTCTGGGCCGCCAAGGTCCTCAAGGGCGAGACGGTCGTCGAGCGCCCGGAGATCGACCGCGGCGAGAACTGGGACCAGTGCATCGCCTGGGGCCGCGCCGTCGCCGACGCCAAGGTGCACGGCGCCGCGCCGGCCGCCTACCGCGCGCTGGACATCATGGCCGCCGCCAAGAACGGCGACCTGCAGCAGGGCTTCGACGCCGAGGACGCCGCGCTGGCCGACCTGATCATGGGCGGCGAGCTGCGGGCCGGCATCTACGCCTTCAACCTGGTGCAGCGCCGGGCCAAGCGCCCGTTCGGCGCCCCGGACAAGTCGCTGGCCCGCCCGGTCACCAAGGTCGGCGTGGTCGGCGCCGGTCTGATGGCCTCTCAGCTGGCGCTGCTCTTCGCGCGCCGCCTGGAGGTGCCGGTGGTGCTCACCGACATCGACCAGGCGCGGATCGACAAGGGCGTGGGCTACGTGCACGCCGAGGTCGACAAGCTGCTGGCCAAGGGCCGGATCGGCGGCGACAAGGCCAACAAGCTCAAGGGCCTGGTCAGCGGTCACCTGGACAAGGCGACGGCGTTCGGCGACGCGGACTTCGTGATCGAGGCCGTGTTCGAGGAGATGGGCGTCAAGCAGAACGTCTTCGCCGAGCTGGAGGCGGTGGTCTCGCCGACCACCATCCTGGCGACCAACACCTCCTCGCTCTCGGTCACCGAGATGGCCTCCAAGCTGCAGCACCCGGAGCGCGTGGTCGGCTTCCACTTCTTCAACCCGGTCGCGATCCTCCCGCTGCTGGAGATCGTCCGGGCCGAGAAGACCGACGACGCCTCGCTCGCCACCGCCTTCGCGGTCGCGAAGAAGCTGAAGAAGACGGCCGTGCTCACCAAGGACGCCCCGGCGTTCGTGGTGAACCGGATCCTGACCCGCTTCATGGGCGAGATCCAGAACATCATCGACGAGGGCACCTCGTTCGAGACCGTCGAGGCGGCCGTCCAGCCGCTCGGCCTGCCGATGTCCCCGATCGCGCTGCTCGAGCTGGTCGGCCCGGCCATCGCGCTGCACGTCTCGGAGACCCTGCACGGCGCCTTCCCGGAGCGGTTCACCGTCTCCGAGAACCTCGCCGAGGTGGTCAAGGCCGGCAAGCGCGGCTTCTACATCTGGCAGGACGGCAAGCAGGTCCTCGACCCCGAGGTGCTGGAGCTGCTCTCCTTCGGCGACAGTGCGCTGACCGAGGATCAGGTCCGGGACCGGGCGCTCTCCGCCGTCGCGCAGGAGATCGGCCTGATGCTGGACGAGGGCGTCGTCGGCGAGGCGCAGGACATCGACCTGTGCATGATCACCGGCGCCGGCTGGCCCTTCCACCTGGGCGGGATCACCCCGTACCTGGACCGCGAGGGTGTCGCCGAGCGGGTGAACGGCAAGAAGTTCCTGGCCCCCGGCCTGGCCAGCGTGCCGGTCTGAGACCGCGCCCGCGACAGCGCCTGAACGCCTGAAGGGCGGCCCGCTCGATCCGAGCGGGCCGCCCTTTCGCATGCCTGAACCCCATCGGTATACATCAAATGAGGACAAAGCGCATAATACTTTTAGGCCAAGCGAGATCGGACTTGCACACCGAAGGAGGCGAGTCGTATGGCCGACGTCTCACATCGAACCGGTGACCTCTCCACCCATCCCGACATTGCGGAGATGCGGACCCGGTACGCACGCATGATGGACGGACCGCAGGGAGTCGCCGTCGACGGGCTCGTCGTGCTCGCCGGCCTCTACCTGGCCATCTCGCCCTACGTGGTGCACTTCAGCGCCGCCAGCCACGAACTGACGATCTGCAACCTGATCCTCGGGATCGGCATCGCCGCGCTCGGACTCGGCCTCACCCTCGCCCCGGCCCGGATGTTCGGGCTGACCTGGGCGATGGCCGCGACCGGCGTGTTCCTGATCATCTCCCCCTGGGTGGTGACCGTGGGGCACACGGCGACCAGGGGAATGATCTGGAACCAGGTGGTGGTCGGCGGTCTGACCTGCCTGCTCGCCTTCACCGCCGCCGGCATGGTGCTCGGTAGCCGCCGACGCTGACCGGCAGTGACCCAGCAGTGAGCCGTCGACCCCCCGTGGGTCGGCGGCTCACTGCTGCGGCCTACTTCTTCAGGCGGTAGACCATCGCGTCGCCGTAGGCGCCGACCACCTGGTAGTGGGTGTCCAGCAGGTTCTCGATCGCCGGCACCTGGGAGGGCTGGTAGGGCGCGCTGCCGGAGTCGTCCACCACGACCGCGGGCAGCCCGTTGGACAACTCCTTGTCGAAGGTCTGCCAGGCGTCCGGCACGCTGTACTGCTCGCCGACGTCCACGCTGCCCTTGCCACCGCTGAAGTTGGTCAGGAACCCGGCGGTCAGGTAGCGGGTGGCCGGCTTGCGGTCGGAGAGCCAGTAGAGCTCGGGGTGCATGCCCCAGACCAGCACGGTGTCCTTGGGCGTGCTGCGCTCGGCGACCGCCGTGGCCACCTGGTTGTTCTGGCTCATCTGCTCGCCCGGCCAGGCCACCGCGAGCGCCCAGAAGGTCGTGCAGGCCACCGAGCTGTAGACCAGCACCGGCTTCCAGCGGATCGCCGAGACCGAGACCGCGCCGACCCCGAGCAGCACCAGCGGCGGCATCAGCTGCAGGTAGTAGTGGCCGAAGAAGTGGAAGCCGGTGGCCACCGCGACCACCGAGGAGAAGAGCCAGACCCACAGGTCGCTGGCCGCGCCGTGGGACTCGCCACGGGTCGGCAGCGGCCGCCCGGTGCGGTAGCGCAGCCAGACCCGGTGGCCGAGCGGGAAGAGGAAGCCGAGGCCGGCCGCCAGCAGGATCGCCGAGTTGCCCAGCGCCCGGCCGAGCATCTGCAACCAGTCGCCGTTCAGCGAGGCGTAGTCGCCGCTGCCGGTGACCACCCAGAAGAGGAAGCCCTTGGGCTTGGTGAGGATCACCGCGACGATCGCTATCGGCAGCGCGAAGCCGAACCCGACCTTGGCCAGCGCGCTCCGCCACGGCACGGCGCGCAGCCGGGCGTCCTGGAAGAGCATCCAGAGCACCGGCAGCAGCACCGCGCCGCCGGTCTGCTTGGTCAGCGAGCAGACCGCCACCGCGATCCCGGCGGCCAGCCAGCGCCGCCGCTCGGCGTAGCGGAAGGCGGCCACCATCGCGGGCAGCATGAAGACCTCGAAGGTCGCCGCCTGGGTGTCCTCGGGCGAGAGCCCGATGGAGAGCATCAGGTAGAGCACCCCGGCCGCGGCGCCGGCGCGATTGCCCCAGCGGCCGCGCGCGAGCGAGGCCAGCAGCACGGCGGTGACCAGGTGCGCCACGATCGCCAGGGTGCGCAGCGGCCAGAGCGAGAGCGAGCCGAAGACCGAGAAGCAGGCCTCGTAGAGCCAGGGCAGCAGCGGCGGCTTGCGGTCCACCACGGTGTCGTAGAGCACGCCGCCGTCGGCGAGCATCCGGGCCTGGGTGGCCAGGTAGCCCTCGTCGGGGCTCCAGACCGGCCGCAGGAAGGACGGGATGTGGGTCAGGGTCGCCAGCACGGCCAGCACCGGGACCACCCGGGTCCAGTACCCCGTGCGGACGTGCTCGGAGACCCGCGCGGCAAGCGCGGCGGGGCGCGTGAGGGTCGAGGTCTCAGCAGGCACGAGGGACAACCTACCGGGCGGGACCGGCGCAGACGCCGCCGGTCCCGAACTCAGATATGAATGTCATATTGTCACGAAGGCCATGGAAGATCGCCTGAGGAACGCTCGAGGCCGATCGACGCAGCTCAGGCCCCGATCCGGTCAGGCCTCGACCACCGCGGACTGGTCCAGCCGGGAGACCAGCGCGGTGACCTGGCGGGCGATGTCGGGCCCGGTGAGCCCGATCTCGGCCAGGATCTCCTCGCGCTTGGCGTGGTCCAGGAACGCCTGCGGGATGCCGAAGTCGCGCAGCGGCAGATCCAGCTCCGCGTCCCGCAGCGCCTGGGCGATCGCCGAGCCGACGCCGCCGGCCCGCCCGTTGTCCTCGACCGTGACCACCACGCGGTGCTCGGCGGCCAGCCCCGGCAGCGCGGCGTCCACCGGCTTGACCCAGCGCGGGTCGACCACGGTGGCGCTGATTCCCTGGGCGTCCAGCAGCGCGGCCGCCTCCAGGCAGAGCGGGGCCAGCGCGCCGACCGAGACGATCAGCACGTCCGCCCGCCGCTCCCCCTCGGGCAGCGGCGAAGCACTGCCGTGCAGCACGTCCATCCCGCCGATCCGGCCGAGCGAGGCGACCGCGGGGCCGACCGAGCCCTTGGAGTAGCGCACCACCGTCGGCGCGTCCTTGACCTGGACCGCCTCGCGCAGCTGGGCGCGCAGCTGGTCGGCGTCGCGCGGCGCGGCCAGCCGCAGCCCGGGGACCACCTGGAGGATCGACATGTCCCACATGCCGTTGTGCGAGGCGCCGTCGGTCCCGGTGACGCCGGCCCGGTCCAGCACGAAGGTGACGCCGAGCTTGTGCAGCGCGACGTCCATCAGCACCTGGTCGAACGCCCGGTTCAGGAAGGTCGCGTAGACCGCGACCACCGGGTGCAGCCCCGCGGTGGCGAGCCCGGCGGCGGAGACGGCCGCGTGCTGCTCGGCGATGCCGACGTCGAAGGTGCGCTTCGGGAAGGCCTTGGCGAAGTCGGCCAGGCCCACCGGGTGCAGCATCGCGGCGGTGATCGCCACGATGTCCTCGCGCTCGCGGCCGAGTTCGACCATCTCCTCGCCGAAGACCGAGGTCCAGTCCTTGCCGGAGGTCTTCACCGGCAGACCGGTGTCCGGGTGGATCACGCCGACCGCGTGGAAGCGGTCCTCCTCGTTGTTCAGCGCGGCGTGGTAGCCGCGGCCCTTCTCGGTGATCACGTGCACGATCACCGGGCCGCCGAAGCCGCGCGCCTTGCGCAGCGCGGACTCCACGGCGGTGATGTCGTGGCCGTCGATCGGCCCGAGGTACTTCAGGCCCAGGTCCTCGAACATGCCCTGCGGCGCGATGAAGTCCTTCAGGCCCTTCTTGGCACCGTGCAGCGCGTCGGCCAGCGGCCCGCCGAGCACGGGGGTGCGCTGCAGGGTGTCGCGGCCCCAGGTGAGGAAGCGCTCGTAGCCCTGGGTGGTGCGCAGCGTGGAGAGGTGGTTGGCCAGGCCGCCGATGGTCGGCGAGTAGGAGCGCTCGTTGTCGTTGACCACGATCACCACCGGGCGGTCCCTGCCGTCGGCGATGTTGTTCAGCGCCTCCCAGGCCATCCCGCCGGTCAGCGCGCCGTCGCCGGTGACCGCGACCACCGGGCAGTCCTGGTGGCCGAGCAGCTGGTTGGCCTTGGCGATGCCGTCGGCGTAGCCGAGCACGGTGGAGGCGTGCGAGTTCTCGATCACGTCGTGCTCGGACTCGGCCCGCGACGGGTAGCCGGACAGGCCGCCCTTCATCTTCAGCCGGCTGAAGTCCTGACGGCCGGTCAGCAGCTTGTGCACGTACGACTGGTGCCCGGTGTCGAAGAGGATCCGCTCGCGCGGGGAGTCGAAGACCCGGTGCAGCGCGATGGTCAGCTCCACCACACCGAGGTTCGGTCCCAGGTGTCCGCCGGTCTTGGCGACCTCCTCGATCAGGAAGCCCCGGATCTCCTCGGCGAGGGCAGCCAGCTGCCCCGGGGTGAGCCGGTCGAGATCGCGCGGTCCCCGAATGCGGGTCAGCAGGGGCACCCGTTCCTCCTCTATCGGTCTCTATCGGTACGTGTCGCGGGCAGGCTGTCGGACTACCCAGCTGGTCGAGTCTAATGTCCGCTCGTCGGACGCTTTGCGGCGCGGGGCGTCTTGGCGGGCTTTGACCAGGCGCGCGAACGCCCGGGACGCGCCCCCTTGGTGCGGGCGTGTCCCGGGCGGGCGATCCCGACCGTCAGCCGCGGCCGGAGGACTTCTGGGTCCGGCGCGAGACCGAGTCCAGCACCACCGCGGCCAGCAGCACCGCACCGGTGATCATGTACTGGATGGACTGGCTGATGCCCTGCAGGTCAAGGCCGGTGACGATGGACTGGATCACCAGCATGCCCAGCAGCGCCGACCAGGTCTTGCCCCGGCCGCCGAACAGGCTGGTGCCGCCGATCACGGCCGCCGCGATCGAGTTCATCAGGACGTTGCCGCTACCCAGCTGCTTGTCCGCGAAGCCGGCCTGCGAGGCGATGAACAGACCGCCGACCGCGGCCAGACCCGCCGAGATCATGAAGACCGAGATCCGCACCCGGGCCACGTTGATGCCGGCCCGGCGGGCCGCCTCGACGCCGCCGCCGACCGCGAAGACCTTGCGGCCGTAGGCGGTGCGGCGCAGCACGAAGTCGGTGACGACGACCACACCGAGGAAGACCACCAGGGCCAGCGGCAAGCCGCGGTCCTGGTTGAGGGTGTAGGCGGCGCCGAAGGCCAGCACCGCGAGCGCCACGGCACGCAGCGCGATCTCGCTGACCGGCTTGGCGGGCAGGCCGGCCTCGCGGCGGCTCCTGGCCCCCAGCAGCGCGGCGACCAGGTAGCCGACGACGCTGATCGCGGCCAGGCCGTACGCGGCGGCGACGTCGGCGAAGAAGTAGTTGTCGAGGTTGGCGATGAAGCCGTTCGGGATGTTGTTGAGCGTCCCGGTGTTGCCCATCACATAGCCCTGCAGGCCGCTCCAGGCGAGCAGGCCGGCCAGCGTCACGACGAAGGCGGGCACGCCGATCTTGGCGAAGAAGAAGCCGTGCAGCGCGCCGATGGCCAGCGCGGCCAGCACGGCGAGGATCGCCGCCAGGTACTCGTTGACGCCGTGCTGGATGGAGAGCACGGCGGAGACCGCGGCCGAGACGCCGGCCACCGAGCCGAGCGAGAGGTCGATCTCGCCGAGCAGCAGCACGAAGACGATGCCGACCGAGATCAGGCCGGGGCCCGCGATGTAGAGGGTGATGTTGGAGAGGTTGCCGGCGGTGAGGAAGTTGCCGGTGATCGCCTGGAAGATGGTGGCGATCAGGATCAGTCCGATCACCACCGGTATCGAGCCGAGGTCACCCGAGCGCAACTTGCGCTTGAACTCCTCGAGGTAGCCGGCGAGGCCCTGCTCGCGCACCAGCAGTCGGGGGTCCACGGCGGCGGGCGCCGCGCTGTCGGTCGTCTCGGTCACGGTGGAAGCCTTCTCGGGGGTGGCGTGCTTGCTCACTTGGTCGTCTCCGCGACTCGTGCCTGACGGCGGGTCACCGCGTTGTCGGTGGCGCCGGTGATGGCCGAGATGATCGTCTCGTGGCTGGTGGTGGCGACCGGGAAGACGCCGTTGTTGCGGCCCAGCCGCAGCACCGCGACCTGGTCGGCCACCGCGCGCACGTCCGCCATGTTGTGGCTGATCAGGATCACGCCCAGGCCCCGGTCACGCAGCCGCTCGACCAGGTCGAGCACCTGAGCGGTCTGCTCGACGCCGAGGGCCGCGGTCGGCTCGTCCAGGATCACGACCTTCGGGTCGCCGATCAGCGCACGGGCGATCGCGACCACCTGGCGCTGACCGCCGGAGAGCGCGGCCACCGGGATCCGCACGCTGGGGATCCGGATCGACAGGGTGTCGAGCAGCTCCTTGGCGCGCTTCTCCATCGCCACCTCGTCGAGGCGGCCGCCGCGGACCAGCTCGCGGCCGAGGAAGAGGTTGGCGACCACGTCGAGGTTGTCGCAGAGTGCGAGGTCCTGGTAGACCGTCGCGACGCCCAGCGCCTGGGCGTCCTGGGGACGGGTCACGTGGACCGGCCGGCCGGACCACTCGATGCTGCCCTCGTCGATCGGGTGCACCCCGGCGATCGTCTTGACCAGGGTGGACTTGCCGGCGCCGTTGTCACCGACCAGCGCGACCACCTGGCCCGCGTGCACCTCCAGGTCGACGCCGGTGAGCACCTGGACGGCACCGAACCGCTTGGAGACGCCGCGCAGGGCGAGAACGGGTATGTCTGACTGAACCATCGGTGGCTCCTTCGGGGGTCAAAGGGCGCACATGGCTCAGGCCAGCACGCCGAAGTGCCGACGGCAGGCCGACCGGACCTGCTGCTCAGGCCCGGTCGACTGCGTCGCTTGCTGAAGGTCGCGTCCGTTACTGGATGTTCGCGGCCTTGCAGGCGTCGGCGTACTGGGCGGTGCAGATGTCCGAGACCTTGTAGAGGCCGTCGGCGATCACGGTGGACGCGATGTTCTTCTTGGTCACCACGACCGGGGTGAGCAGCAGCGAGGGGACGTTCTGGCCACCGCTGGGGGTCACCGAGGTGGCGGTGCCGCTGACGTCCACGCCGTGCAGCAGGTCGACCGCGATGGTGGCGGCGCCCTCGGCCTCCGGCTTGTAGGCCTTGTAGATGGTGTAGGCCTGGTCGCCGGTCAGGATCCGCTGGATGGCGTCGGAGGCCGCGTCCTGGCCACCGACCGGCATGTTGGTGATGCCGGCGGTCTTCAGGGCGGTGACGATCGCGGCGGCCATGCCGTCGTTGGCGGAGTAGACGGCCTGGAAGCCGTTCTTGCCGAGCGAGGTGATCGCGGCACCGATCTTCTGGCTGGCCACGGTGGGCTTCCACTCACCGGACTGCTCGTAGACGATCTTGCCCACGCCGCTGTCCAGGACCTTGTGCGCACCGGCCTTGAACTGACCGGCGTTCGGGTCGGCGTCGTCACCGTTGATCATCACGACGTTCGCGGTCTTGGCGTTGCCGCCGCTCGCGTTGATGGCGTCGATCAGGGCCTGACCCTGCAGCTCGCCGACCTTCTCGTTGTCGAAGGAGATGTACGCGGAGACCGGGCCGGTGGCCAGCCGGTCGTACGCGATGACCTTGACACCCTTCTTCTGCGCGTCGGTCACCCAGGAAGCGGTGCCGGTGGCGTCCACGGCGTCCAGCATGATCACCTTCACACCCTGCGAGACCAGGGTGTCGAACTGCTGCTTCTGGGTGGCCGCGTCCCCGTTGGCGTTGTTGTACTTGACGGTGCAGTCAGGGCACAGGTCCTTGACCTTGGCCTGGATCAGCGGCTTGTCGAAGGACTCGTAACGCACCGAGGAGGAGTTCTCGGGGAGGAGCAGGCCGATGGTCTTGTTGTCGCCCGAGCTCGCGGAGTTGGAGCTGCTGCTACCGGCCTTGCCACAGGCGGCCAAGGTGAGGGCCATCGAGACCGCAGCGGTACCGACGACGACGCGACGCATCATTGCGTTCATGTGGGGGTGCCTCCCTGACAGAGCCGCAACGTTGCGGCGAGGTGGAAGGGAGTCAACCTGCCACCTCGCATTGTCGTCAACAAGTAAACCCAAGCCTCGGAAAATTCAAACCCTTTCGTTATCTTCCTGAAGGCTGAGCTGAGACCAAACTGTCCGACCATGTCCGTTTCGCCCCCCTTGTACCCAGGTGACAGACCGTCAGCCGCGCGCGCCCACCGCAGCCGTACCATGCCCGATTACGCCGGTTTCACCCATCTCACTCATCACCAGGGCCAAGGCGCCCAACACTTCGGCACGTCCGCCCAGGGTGCCGGGAACGATCGACAGCTGACGGGCCGCCGAGGGGATCGCGTACCGCGCCACCGAGTCCCGGATCGGGGAAAGCACCAGCTCACCGGCCTCTGCGAGGTCGCCACCGAGGATCACCCGGCGCGGGTTGAGCAGATTGCACAGGGTCGCCACGCCGGTGCCGATCTGCCGTCCCGCGTCCGCGATCACCCGGCGGCAGCCGAGGTCGCCCTGCTGGGCCAGCCGCACCACCTCGGACAGGGTCAGCTCGCGCTCGTGGCTCGCGTTCAAGAGGTTGAGCAGGTAGCGGGAGCCGACGAAGGTCTCCAGGCAGCCCCGGTTTCCGCAGCGGCAGACCGGCCCCGCCTCGTCCAGCGTGATGTGGCCGATCTCCCCGGCCGTGCCGCCCGGGCCCCGGTAGATCTGACCGTTGATCACCAGCCCGGCGCCCACCCCGCTGGCCACCTTGATGTACGCCAGATCGCCGAGGCCGCGGCCGGCGCCCCAGACCAGCTCGCCGAGCGCGCCCAGGTTGGCGTCGTTGTCGACGTAGACCTCCATGCCCAGGCGCTGGGCCAGTTCGCGGCCGGGCGCGATGCCGGTCCAGCCGGGCAGGATCGCGGTGGAACCGAGCGCCCCGGTCTCCACGTCGATCGGGCCCGGCACACCCAGGCCCACCCCGATCACCTTGTCGGCCCGGAACCCGGCCTGCACCAGCAGCCGCTCGACCAGCGCCTCGGCCCGGGCGAAGCCCTGCTCGGCGGAGACGTCCACGTTCATCGGCTCGCTCTCCTCGGCGAGCACCCGGTGCGCCAGGTTGCCCACCGCCACCCGCAGATGCGAGTGGCCGAAGTCGACGCCGACCACGATCCCGGCGTCCCCGCTGAGCGAGACGCTGCGGGCCCGGCGGCCGCCGGAGGAGGTGTCGGCCACCACCACCGTGCCGCCCTCCTTGAGCTCGCGGACGATGTTGGACACCGTCGCCGCCGAGAGCCCGGTGGCCCGGGCGATCTCGGCCTGGGTGAGCGAGCCCGCCATCCGCACGGCGCGCAGCACCCGTTCGAGGTTGGCGCGGTGCAGCGAGGACTGCGACCCCGGCGTGTCCATGGACATGAATGACCTCCTTCGGACGCGGGCACCCGACGGTCCCCCGCCCAACCGCGCCGTTGCGGGAAAATTCACCTTCAACTTCTGAACTCTATGCCGAGCGCACCACCGGGTACCTCGTCAAGACGGCAAACGGGATCGCTCCGAAACCTCAACCACCGCTCAGCCACGTCATCGAACGCCGTTCACCCGCTGTTCTCCGGAGCCGCTTCGAGTCCACGTCGAGTCCGCTGCGAGTCCGCTGCGAGTCAGCTTCGAGTCCGCCCGGGCGCGCCCGAACCGGACCTGGGGCCACCCGAAAACGGTGCGCCTCTACGATGTCCATTAATTCTCAGCCGCCCATCCAGTCTCCCGCGTCCCACCGGGCCGGGGCGGGCGGCGCTCGGACGGACAATGACGGGGCATCACATGGCAGGGGATCAGCCCAGTGCGGGCTACGGGCCGCAGGACCCGGCGGGCGGCCAGGGCGGCGTACCGCCGCGGCCGGGAGTCGACCCGGCGGCGGTCGCGGACCAGCTGACGCAGCTCGGCTCGGCGGCGATCCCGGCTCCGGCCCAGCCGCCGTTCGCACCGCCCGGCGCACCCGCCGCCCCGGGGGCGCCCGGAGCGGCCGGTGCGCCCGGTGGGCCGAGCGCGGCCGACCTGAGCTACCAGCCGACCGCCCTGGCCTTCCCCGCGCAGGGCGCCCCGCCGGCGCCCGGCGCGCCGGTCGGCCCGTACGACCCGCAGCCGCAGCCGCAGCTCTCCTACGGCTACCCGCAGGCCGCTCCGCCCGCCGCCTTCGGTGCCCAGCAGGGCGGCTACCCGCCGCCCGGTCCGGCGCAGGGCGGCTACCCGCCGCCGCAGTTCGGCCAGCAGCCCGCCCCCGGCTACGGCTACCCAGGGCCGGTCCAGCCCACCGGGCAACCGACCAAGCAGCGCAACCCGGTCCTGGTCTTCGGCGCGGTCATCGGCAGCGTGCTGGCGGTCGCCATCGTGGTCGGCCTGGTGGTGCTGTTCAGCGGCCACTCCAGGCCGAACCCCGCCGCCAGCGGTGGCGGCACCGGCGGTGGCGGCACGGGGGGCGACCCCGGCAAGCTGACCGTCACCTGGACCGTGCCCAAGGTCGACGGCAACACCACCGACCTGCACACCCTGGGCGAGTGGGTCACCGACAAGCTGCTGGTGCGCGGCGACAGCACCGGGCTGACCGGCTACGACCTGGGCACCGGCAAGGCGGTCTGGACGCTGAAGGCGCCGGACGGCACCAAGGCCATCTGCAGCATGTCCAAGACCGTCAACAAGAACAACATCGGCGGCGTCAGCTTCAACCTGGGCGACAACGACTGCGCCGCGGTCGGCGCGATCGACGCGACCACCGGGAAGCTGATCTACAAGGTCGGCTCGCCGCTGAGCAGCAAGAGCTTCAGCACCCAGGTCACCGTCACCGACACCACGCTGGCCGCCGCCAGCGGCTCGCTGCTGGCCGGCTACAACCTGACCGACGGCACCTCGGTCTGGGCCTACAAGGACCGCGGCCAGTACTGCTCGGACAACGCGGACGCCGCCGACACCGTCATCGTGGTCAGCGACTACTGCTCGGACGCGGACCAGAAGCAGGCGCTGATGGTGCTGGACGCCAACACCGGCAAGACCACCGAGTCGTTCACCCTCGGCGAGAACGAGCGGCTGACCAACATCGTCTCGGCCAAGCCGCTGGTGGTGCAGATCTCCAACGGTTACGACAACGACTACTTCGTCGGCGTCGACTCCTCGGGCAACGCCGAGGCCAAGGTCCCGCTGAAGTCCACCGGCGCGGACCGGCTGCAGCTCTCCGCCTACTCCGACCCGATGAACAAGAGCCTGGTGATCGGCAACACCCTCTACGTCGAGGTGAACAGCGGCGGCAAGACCTCCATCGAGGCGATCGACCTGGTCAGCGGCAAGACCCTGTGGACCGTCGACGGCGGCGCCGAGAACGGCCTGCGGCTGGTCGACAAGACCTCCAGCGGCAAGCCGACCGCGATCGCCATGGACGGCTTCGGCAAGGGCGCCCGGGTGGTCACGCTGAGCCCGACCGACGGCAGCGTCACGCAGGTGGAGGCCTTCAGCGCCAAGAACGGCGACGACGCCTTCCTCTCCTTCCAGGACGCGCAGGTGCTGCTCTCCGACAACGGCCAGGTGCTGACCGTCCCGACCCTGCCGATGAACGCCACCGCCACCCTTTACACGAAGAGCTGACCTGGTCTCACCTAGGGGCTGTCACCGGAGCCCGTCGCGAAAGCCGCGGCGGGCTCCGGCACAATCCGCTCGGGCCGCGGCCGGGTGCCGTGGGAGGATCGGGCCAACAAGCCTGACGAAGGAGTCCTGCGAGTGCCTGGCACCAACTTGACCCGTGAGGAGGCCCGCACCCGGGCCGCGCTCCTCCACGTGGATGCGTACGACATCGAGCTCGACCTGAGCTCGGCCCGCGAAGGCGGCACCTTCCGGTCCACCACCGTGGTCCGGTTCACCGCCAGGCAGCCGGGCGCAGCCACCTTCATCGACCTGGTCGCTCCGACCGTGCACGAGATCGTGCTCAACGGCGAGCAGCTGGATCCGGCCGCCTTCGCGGACAGCCGGATCGCGCTGACCGGCCTGGCCGCCGAGAACGAGCTGCGGGTGGTCGCCGACTGCGCGTACACCAACAGCGGCGAGGGCCTGCACCGCTTCGTCGACCCGGTGGACGGCGAGACCTACCTGTACAGCCAGTTCGAGGTGCCGGACGCCCGCCGGGTGTTCGCCTCCTTCGAGCAGCCCGACCTGAAGGCGGCCTTCGCCTTCACCGTCACGGCGCCGCGCGGCTGGGTGGTCGTCTCCAACTCCCCCACCCCCGAGCCGGTCGGCGACGGCGAGACGCAGACCTGGACGTTCGCCCCCACGAAGCGGATCTCCAGCTACATCACCGCGATCATCGCCGGCCCGTACGTCGGTGTCTTCGACGAGTTCACCGACGGCGCGCAGCGGGTGCCGCTGGGCATCTACTGCCGCCCGTCGCTGAAGGAGTTCCTGGACGCCGAGGAGATCTTCGCCGTCACCAAGCAGGGCTTCACGTACTTCCAGGAGAAGTTCGACTTCGCCTACCCGTTCGACAAGTACGACCAGCTCTTCGTCCCGGAGTTCAACGCCGGCGCGATGGAGAACGCCGGCGCGGTCACCTTCCGCGACCAGTACGTCTTCCGCTCGAAGGTGACCGACGCCGCCTACGAGCAGCGCGCCACCACCGTGCTGCACGAGCTGGCCCACATGTGGTTCGGCAACCTGGTCACCATGGAGTGGTGGAACGACCTCTGGCTCAACGAGTCGTTCGCCACCTACGCGGAGATGGTCTCCCTGGTCGAGCCGGCCGGCACCAAGTGGCCCAACGGCTGGACCAGCTTCGCCAACCAGATGAAGACCTGGGCCTACCGGCAGGACCAACTGCCCTCGACCCACCCGATCATGGCCGAGATCAACGACCTGGAGGACGTCCAGGTCAACTTCGACGGCATCACCTACGCCAAGGGCGCCTCGGTGCTCAAGCAGCTGGTGGCCTACGTCGGCCAGGACGCCTTCTTCCAGGGCGTGCAGGCCTACTTCAAGCGGCACGCGTGGGGCAACACCACCCTCGCCGACCTGCTCGGCGCGCTCGAGGAGGCCAGCGGCCGCGACCTGAAGGCCTGGTCCACGGCCTGGCTGCAGACCGCCGGGATCAACGTCCTGCGCCCCGAACTGGAGCTGGACGCCGACGGCGTGATCACCGCCTTCGCCGTCCGCCAGGAGGCGCCGGCGCTGCCCGAGGGCGCCAAGGGCGTCGCCGCGCTGCGCCCGCACCGGATCGCCATCGGCTGCTACTCGCTGGTCGAGGGCAAGTTGGTGCGCACCGACCGGATCGAGCTGGACGTGGACGGCGAACTCACCGCCGTCCCGGAGCTGGTGGGCCGCCGGCGCCCGACCGTCGTGCTGCTCAACGACGACGACCTCTCCTACGCCAAGCTGCGGCTCGACGCCGACTCGCTCGCCGCGGTCACCGCGCACCTGGGCGACTTCGCCGACCCGCTGCCGCGTGCGCTGGTCTGGGCCGCCGCCTGGGACATGACCCGCGACGGCGAGATGGCCACCCGCGACTACCTCGCGCTCGCGCTGTCCGGGCTGCCGAAGGAGTCCGACATCGGCGTGGTCCAGTCGGTGCACCGCCAGGTCAAGCTCGCCCTGGAGCTCTACGCCGACCCCGCCTGGCGCGAGCAGGGCCTGGTCCGCTGGGCCGCCGCCGCCGAGGAGCGGCTGCGCGCCGCCGAGGCCGGCAGCGACCACCAGCTGGCCTGGGCGAAGGCGCTGGCCACCGTGGCCCGCTCCGCCGAGCAGCTCGCCCTGCTGGCCGGCCTGCTCGAGGGCACCATCGAGGTGCCGGGCCTGGCCGTCGACACCGACCTGCGCTGGGACCTGCTCACCCGCCTGGTCGCCGTCGGCCAGGCGGACGACGCGGCGATCGACGCCGAGCTGGCCCGCGACAACACCGCCGCCGGCCAGGAGAAGGCCGCGACCTGCCGCGCCGCCCGCCCGACGGCCGAGGCCAAGGCCGAGGCCTGGGCCTCGGTCATCGACTCGGACGCGCTGACCAACTACGTCCAGGACGCGGTGATCAGCGGCTTCAACGTCGCCGACCAGCGCGAGCTGCTGGCCCCTTACGTGGACCGGTACTTCGCGGCGCTGAAGGACGTCTGGGAGACCCGCAGCCACGAGATCGCGCAGCAGCTCGTCATCGGGCTCTACCCGAGCTACCAGGTGTCGCGCGAGACCCTGGCGGCCACCGACGCGTGGCTGGCCGACGCCGAGCCGGCCCCGGCGCTGGCGCGGCTGGTGGTGGAGTCGCGCGCGGGCGTGGAGCGGTCGCTGACCGCGCGGGCGGCGGACCGTGAGGCCGGCGCGCACGCCTGACGATCCCGCAGTGCAGTCGGCCCCCGGACGCGATCGCGTCCGGGGGCCGACTGGCGTGCGGCCCGTGTCAGGGCAGCGTCAGCACGAACCGCGCACCGCCGCCGTCGAGCTGACTCAGCGTCAGGTTCCCGCCGTGCGCCACCGCGATCGCGCGCGCGATGGCCAGCCCGAGCCCCGTGGTGCCCGTGCTGCGGGAGCGGGTCTGATCGCCGCGGACGAAGCGGTCGAAGATGTGCGGCGCCAGGTCGGCGGGCACGCCGGGGCCGTCGTCGGTGACGGTCAGGCGGTGGCGGGTCAGCGCGAGGGTGACGGTGCTGCCGGGCGGGGTGTGCCGGTGGGCGTTGGCCAGCAGGTTGGCGAGGAGTTGGCGCAGGCGGTCCTCGTCGCCGGTGAGCACGACGGGGTCGGGGGGCAGGTCCAGGCGCCAGTGGTGGGTGGGGGCGGCGGCGCGGGCATCGTCGGTGCAGTCCAGGACGATTCGGGTGAGGTCGACGTCGGTGGCGGCCAACGGGCGGCCGGCGTCCAGCCGGGCGAGCAGCAGCAGGTCGTCGACGATGGTGCCCATCCGGGCGGCCTCGGCCTCGATCCGGTTCAGGGCGTGCCGGACCGGCGCGGCGATCGGCTCGGGGTGGCGCAGCGCCAGTTCGGCGTGGCCGCGCACGGTGGCCACGGGGGTGCGCAGTTCGTGCCCCGCGTCGGCGGCGAAGGAGCGCAACCGGTCCTCGAGGGCATGCCGCTGGGCGAGGGCGTCCTCGACGTGGCCGAGCATCCGGTTGAGGGCCAGGCCCACCCGACCGGCCTCGGTGTCCGGGTCGGCGGCGGCCGGCGGCACCCGCTCGGTCAGCACCACCTCGCCGCGGGCCAGCGGCAGAGCGCTGACCCGCTCGGCGGTGTCGGCGATCCGGTCCAACGGGCGCAGCGCGAGCCGTACCCAGAGCGCGCCGGCCAGCCCGGCCAGGGCCAGGGCGGCGCCGTAGACGGTGACCTCGAGGATGATCACCTGGTGCACGGTGTCCTTGAGTTGGCGCAGCGGCAGGCCGGTGACCAGCACGTCGCCGTCCCCGCCGGCCACCGCGCGGACCCGGTAGTCGCCGAGGCCGGCCAGGTCGGCGGTGCGGGCCGGGCCGGCCACCGGCAGGGCGGCCAGGGTGCGCTGTTCGGCGGGGCTCAGCTCGACCTGGTCGTCGGTGTCGGCGGGGGCGATCCCGGCGGCCACCGCCGCGTCGTCCGCGTCCCCGTCGACCACGCCGGCCTCGGTGACGATGCCGTCCAGCAGCCGGGCGCCGAAGGTGCCGGGCGACTGGGCCCGGGTGTCGTGGCTGGCCGTGTCGGCCTTGGCGTTGTGCTCCAGGCTGGCGGCGTAACGGCCACCGGTGTCGGCGAGTTGCTGGTCGAGCCGGGCGAGCAGGTAGTGCTGCAGGGCGGTGGTGACGGCCAGGCCCACCCCGGCGAAGATCACCAGCAGCAGTGCGGCCAGGCCGGCGATCAGACGGGTCCGGAGCGTGCGGGGGAAGACCCGGGCGCGGAGCGTGCGGGGCAGGAGCCGGGCGCACAGCGCGCGTGGGGACGGCCGCGTCACGGCGCGGGCTTGATCAGGTAGCCGGCGCCCCGGACGGTGTGGATCATCGGCGGCCGCCCGGCGTCGATCTTCTTGCGCAGGTAGCTGATGTAGAGCTCCACCACGTGGGCCCGGCCGCCGAAGTCGTAGGACCAGACGGCGTCCAGCAGCTGGGCCTTGCTCAGCACCTGGCGCGGGTGGCTCATCAGGTGCTGCAGCAGCGCGAACTCGGTGGGGCTCAGCTCGATCGGCACCCCACCCCGGGTGACCTCGCGGGCGGACTCGACCAGTACCAGGTCCCCCAGCACCAGGGCCTCCCCCGGCGGCGGCCCGGGCGCCGGCTCGACCCGGCGCAGCAGGCCGCGCAGCCGGGCGACCACCTCGGCCAGGCTGAACGGCTTGGTCACGTAGTCGTCGCCGCCGGCGGTGATCCCCGCGATCCGGTCCTCCACGGCGTCCCGGGCGGTCAGGAAGAGCACCCGGACCTCGGGGCGCTCGGCGTGGATCCGGGCGAGCACCGCCAGACCGTCCAGGTCGGGGAGCATCATGTCGAGCACCACGGCGTCCGGCGCCCAGTCGAGCGCGGCGGCCACGGCCGCGCGCCCGGTGGCGGCGCCGCGGGCCTGCCAGCCCTCGTAGCGCAGCGCGCCGCAGAGCACCTCGACCAGATCGGGCTCGTCGTCGACGACCAGGATGCGGCGTGGGGTGGTCATGGGGTCCGTTCAAGGAAGAAGGTGAGAGGGCGGCAGGTCCGGACATTCTCCCGGACCCTGGGCAGTCTGCGGGTGCCCGATGAGAATGCCGTGAGATCCCCGGCCCGGCCATACCGCTCTGACCTGCGCAGACGCCGGATCTCCCGGCCGAAGGCCGTTCGGGTTCAGAGCGAATTGATAGCTTCCGGTGGCAGGGTGGCGATGTCCCGATCGGAGGAGAACCGCTGGTGAGCACCGCCACCCACCGCCGCGCACGCCGTGCCGCACCCACGCCCGCGGCGACCCACGACTCGGTCACCGTCGACCTGGCCACGCTGGTGCCGGTGCTGATCGCCGCGGGCGCCGCGGCCGTGCTGGCGCTCTGGTGGCGGGACACCTTCGCGGTCACCGGGTCCGCCGAGTGGCTGACCGGCGCGGCCCGGATCACCGGGCTGCTGGCCGGCTACGCGGCGCCGGTGCTGCTCCTGCTGATGGCCCGGATCCCGGTGCTGGAGCGCGAGGTGGGCGCCGACCGGCTGGCCCGCTGGCACGCGCTCGGCGGGCGCTACCTGGTCGGCCTGGTCACCGTGCACGTGCTGACGGTGATCTGGGGGTACGCGCTGACCGCGCACACCGGGGTGGTCCCCGAGAGCGTGCAACTGGTCTTCCACTACCCGGACATGCTCAAGGCGACCTTCGGCACCCTGCTGCTGCTCGGCACCGGCGCGGTCTCGGCCCGGGCCGCCCGCCGCCGGCTGAGCTACGAGGCCTGGTACTACCTGCACCTGGCGACCTACCTGGCGATCGCGCTGGCCTTCGCCCACCAGCTGACCAACGGCGCCGACCTGAACCAGGGCGTCGGGATGCTCGGCTGGTGGGCGCTCTACCTGGGATCCTTCGCGCTGCTGGGCTGGTTCCGGCTGGTGGTGCCGTTCCTGAGCGACCGCCGGCACCGGCTGCGGATCGCCGAGGTGCGCCCCGAGGCGCCCGGGGTGGTGTCGGTCTACCTGACCGGCGAGCGGCTGGACGAACTGCGCTGCGAGCCCGGGCAGTTCTTCCGCCTGCAGTTCCTGGTGCCGGGACTGCGCTGGGCGGCCAACCCGTACTCGCTCTCGGCGCCGCCGCACCCGCGCTTCCTGCGCTTCACCGTGAAGGACCTGGGCGGGCACAGCGGGGCGGTGGCGGCGCTGCGCCCCGGCGTGCGGGTGCGGGCGGAGGGCCCGTACGGGGCGTTCACCGCGCGCCGGCGCGGTGCCCGCAAGGTGCTGCTGATCGCGGCCGGCGTCGGGATCACGCCGATCCGCGCGCTCTTCGAGACGCTGCCCGCCCGGCCCGGCGAGCTGACCCTGCTCTACCGGGCCCGCAGCGAGCAGGACGTGCTGTTCCGCGAGGAACTGGAGGCGGTGGCGGCACGGCGACGGGCGAAGCTGAACTTCCTGCTGGGGCGGCGCTCGCAGGTGGGCGATCCGTTCACGGCGCCGCGGTTGAAGCGACTGGTACCGCAGCTGACCGGGCACGAGGTCTTCGTCTGCGGTCCCGAGGAGTTCACCACCGCCGTGATCACGGCGCTGTGCGCGGCGGGGGTGCCGCGCCGGCGGATCCACCATGAGTCGTTCGTCTTCTGAAGGAGCCTGAGCCGATGCGCCGAACCATCGTCACCACCGCGGCCACGGCGGCCGGCGTGGTGCTGCTGCTCGCCCTCAAGCCGCACGGCAGCGCCTCCGCGCAGAGCCTGCCGGTGATCTCCTCGGACACCGGGGCCGCGACGCCGGCCGATCAGCCGTCGAGCGGCGGCACCGGCTCGGGCACGGCCCCGAGCACCGGTGGGAGCCCGAGCCCGAGCGCCGCCGGCAGTGCCGCGAGCGGCGGCGGGACCAGGACCGTCACCGGCAGCCCCGTCGACACCCGGTACGGCCCGGTCCAGGTCCGGATCACCCTCACCGGCGGCAAGCTCAGCAAGGTCGACGTGCTCCAGTACCCCAGCGAGTCCAACCGCGACGAGGAGATCAACAGCTACGCGCTCCCCCAGCTGAACCAGGAGGCGATCGCCGCCGGGAACGCCCGGATCGACTCGGTCTCCGGCGCCACCTACACCAGCGACGGCTACACCCGCTCCCTGCAGAGCGCCCTCGACCAGGCCGGCGTGCACTGATGCTGACGCACGCGGAGGCGGCGATGGGCACCGTCTTCTCCTTCGCGGTGCGCGACGCCGAGCCGGGGCAACCGGGCATCCTGGGGCCCGCGCTCGCCGAACTGCACCGGCTGGACGCCCTCTTCTCCACCTACCTGCCCGGCAGCGAGATCAGCCGGCTGGGCCGCGGCGAGCTGACGCTGCGCCAGTGCGACCCGCTGGTCGGCGAGGCCCTGGAGCACTGCGCGGCCGTCGCCACCGAGACCGGCGGCTGGTTCACCGCGCGCCCGGGCGGGCGGCTGGACCCGTCCGGCTGGGTGAAGGGCTGGGCGATCGAGCGGGCCTCGGAGCTGCTGCTGGCGGCCGGCTACCGGCACCACAGCGTGACCGGCGGCGGCGATGTGCAGACCAGGGGCCAGGCGGCGCCCGGACGGCCGTGGCGGGTGGGCGTCGCCGACCCGACCCGGGCCGGGCAGCTGGCCGCGGTGCTGAGCGAGGACGCGCGGGCCGACGGCTTCGCGGTGGCCACCTCCGGGACGGCCGAGCGCGGCGAGCACATCATCGACCCGAAGGCCGACCGCCCCGCGCGCGGCCTGCTCTCGCTCAGCTTGATCGGCCCCCGGCTGGCCCGCACCGACGCCTACGCCACCGCCGCCTTCGCGATGGGCCCGCTGCGGGCGCTGGACTGGGTGACGGCCAAGGACGGGTACGAGGCCCTGGCGGTGCTGCCGGACGGCCGCCGCCTCGGCACCCCCGGCGTGGCGCGCCATCTGGTGAGCTGAGCCGGCGACCGTCCGGCAGCACGACACGCCGCGACCGCGCCGGATCAGGGTTTCGGGGCGGCGGCTGTGGCAAGACTGAGGCGATGGACGAGATCGGGCACGCGGAGAACCACGCCGGCAGCCTGAGCAGCAGGCTGAACTGGCTGCGGGCCGGCGTGCTCGGGGCCAATGACGGGATCGTGTCGACCGCCGGCCTGGTGGTCGGGGTGGCCGGCGCGACCTCGTCGGCCAACACGCTGCTGACCGCGGGGCTGGCCGGGCTGCTGGCGGGCTCGCTCTCGATGGCCTCCGGCGAGTACGTCTCGGTGAGCGCCCAGCGGGACTCCGAGCGGGCGGCGCTCGCGGTCGAGGAGCGCGAGCTGGCCGAGCAGCCGGACGCCGAACTGGTGGAGCTGACCGGGCTCTTCGAGGAGCGCGGGCTGACCCCCGAGCTGGCCAGGGAGGTCGCCGAGCAGTACACCGCCCGGGACGCGCTGACGGCGCACGCCCGGGTCGAGCTGGGCATCGACCCCGAGCAGATCGTCAACCCCTGGCACGCGGCCTGGGCCAGCTTCGTCTCGTTCACGATCGGCGCGCTGCTGCCGCTGCTGGCGATCGTGCTGCCGCCGGCCGGGCTGCGGGTGCCCGTCACGGTGGCGGCGGTGCTCTGCGCGCTGCTGCTCACCGGCTGGGCGGGCGCTCGGCTGGGCGAGGCGCCGGTGCGGCCCTCGGTGGCGCGCAACGTGCTGGGCGGCGGCCTCGCTATGGCGGTCACCTACCTGGCGGGCGTGCTGCTGGGCAGGGCCGGGGCGTGAGCACGCGACCGCCCCGCCACTGCACCGGGTGGTGAGGTGGCGGGGCGGTCGGACCGACTACTTCTTGGTGCCCTTGGCGCTGTTGGCGGTACCCAGCATCACCAGGCCGGCGATGACCGCGAAGAGCACGACCGGGATCCCGACGTACAGTCCGATCGCGGCCCCGACGCCCAGGCTGGCCTGCTCCGTCGTGGCGACCTTGGTCGCGGCGAAGGCGGGCGACGACAGCAGCATCATCAGCGTGGCCGCCGCGGAGACCGCACCGGCGCGCAAAGCATTCCTCTTGTCCACGTTTTTCAACGTACCCGCCCTTTATTGGGCATCGCTCGGCGGGGTCGGCCTTCCGGGTCGGGCCGGCAGCCCGGCGGCGAGCAGGGCGCCCAGCTCGGCGGCGCCCGCTGCCCGGGCCAGCCGTTCCAGGGTGACCGGGCGGCCGCCGGCGTCGGCGATCGGCAGCCGCCAGTTCGGGTACTGGTCCCAGGTGCCGGGCAGGTTCTGCGGGCGCGGGTCGCCGACCGTGTCGGGCAGCCAGACGCCGACCAGCTCGGCCGGGGTGGCCAGCAGGAACCGGTAGAGCGCGGCCTGGTCCAGCTCGGCCCCGTTGGCGAGCAATCCGATCTTGGTCAACTCCTCCCGCCAGTCCGCCAGTTCGCTGACGGCTGCCTGCTGCTCGGCAGCCAGCGGGCGGGCCAGCAGGCCCAGCTGATGGCGCAGCTGGACGTGCTCGCCGGACAGCCGGGCGGCGGTGCTGGGCAGGTCGTGGGTGGTCAGGGTGGCCAGGCAGCCGGGCCGCCAGCGCTCGGGGGCCAGCGGCGCGCCCTTGGCACCCTCCTTGCCGGTCCAGTCCCGCTCGAACCAGAGCACCGAGGTGCCGAGCGCCCCGCGCGCGGCCAGCTCCTCGCGCACCCCTGGCTCGACCGTGCCCAGGTCCTCGCCGATCACGGCGGTGCCGGCCCGGTGCGCCTGAAGGGCGAGCACGCCCAGCATCGCCTCGGCGTCGTAACGGACGTAGGCGCCCTCGGTGGGCGGGCGGCCCGCCGGGACCCACCAGAGCCGGAACAGGCCCATCACGTGGTCGATCCGGATCGCGCCCGCGTGCCGGGCAGCGGCGCGCAGCAGCTCGGCGTACGGGGCGTAGCCGGCGGCGGCCAGCGTGTCCGGGCGCCAGGGCGGCAGGCCCCAGTCCTGGCCGTGCGCGTTGAACGCGTCCGGCGGGGCGCCGACCGAGATGCCGGCGGCCAGGTAGTCCTGCAGCGCCCAGGCGTCCGCGCCGTTCGGGTGGCAGCCGACGGCCAGGTCGTGGATCAGGCCGACGGCCATCCCGGCCCGCTCGGCGGCCTGCTGGGCCCCGCCGAGCTGCTCGTCCAGCAACCAGGCCAGCCAGCGGTGGAACTCCACGGCCTCGGCCAGCTCGGCGCGGGCGGCGGCCAGCTGCGGGGTGCCGGGGTGGCGCAGCCCCTTGGGCCAGTGCCGCCAGTCGCTGCCGTGCAGCTCGGCCAGTGCGTTCCAGGTCGCGTACTGCTCCAGCCAGTCGCCCTCGCTCCGGACGAAGCTCTGGTAGGCGGCCTCCCGGCCCGGCCCGCGCGGGACGGCGTGCAGCAGCCGCAGCGCCTCGCGCTTGACCGCCCAGACGGCGTCCCGGTCGATCAGGCCGTCGTGCTCCAGCACCTCGGCGCGCAGCCGGCCGCCCTGCTGGGCCAGCTCGGCCAGCTCGGCCCGGTCGGCGGCGTCGGTGTAGGCGTACTCGGGGACCGCCTCGATCCGCAGGTGGACCGGGTCGGCGAAGCGGCGCGAGGAGGGCCGGTAGGGCGAGGGGTCGGAGGGGGTGCCGGGCAACGCCGCGTGCAGCGGGTTGAGCTGCAGGAAGTCGGCGCCGAGCGCGCCGGCCGACCACTGGGCGAGCTCGGCCAGGTCGCCGAGGTCGCCCATGCCCCAGGAGCGCTCGGAGAGCACCGAGTAGAGCTGGGTCAGAAAGCCCCAGCCGCGCCCTTGCAGCGGGGCGAGCGAGTCGGGGGCCACGATCAGGGTGGTGGTCGCGGCCCGGTCGGCCAGCGTCAGGTGCAGGGTGTGGCGGCCCAGCGGCAGGTCGGCGGGCAGCCAGTGCGAGCGGGCCGGTGCCAGCTGCCAGCTGCCGCCGTCCTCCAGGGTGATGCTCAGCCGCGCGGCGGCGGGCACGTCGAGCGCGGTGCGTCGCCCGGCGCGGACCACCAGGCAGGGCGGCAGCAGCCGGGCGGCGACGGCGGCCCGGTGCTCGGCCAGCGCCAGCTCGACGGCCTGCGGGGTGCTCGCGTCCACGCCGAGCGCGGCCAGCACGTCGACCAGCGTGCCGGCGCCGACCCGGACCGGCACGCCGTCGCCCGGGTCGTAGCTGCTGTCCACGCCGTGCGCGTGGGCGAGGGCGGCCAGCGCGGGAGTGGGCAGGTCGGCGGCGGTATCGGCGGCCGGACCTGACGACTCGTCGGGCTGTTCGTCGGAGCGGTGGAGATAGGCGGCCAACACGGTCTCCTGGAGGACTCGGGGACAATTTCGCGGGTGTGGTGTGACTCCTGCGGCGGCAGAGTGTTCGTCAGCTCCACTCCTACCCGGCCGGTCCGGTCGGCATCCGCGGCGGCGCGCCGGAGGTGGGGAAGTGATCGGGTCCGGGCGCCGGACGAAAGCCGGTTCAGCACCGGACAAAAGGGGATGGAACGGCCATCGGACCGGCTCACGTTGACAGTGGGAGCAGCCAACTGGTGGGCTGGGGCCGCGAGGTCGGCGGGTTCGGCAGGGGGGCCGGGAAAGCAGTCGTCGCGAGCCCGTCGATCACCCCGTTCGGCCGCCCGCCCCCGGCCGCGAGGAGGCCCCCGTGCAGACCCGTGTGTCCGTCGCCGCAGGTCAGCGGCTGCGGCAACAGTTCGAAGCAAGCCCGGCTCTGCGTGAGGTCCTGCAGCATCCCGCCGTCCATGTCACCCGGCGGTCCGCCGCCCGCACCGCGCGCCTGGTCGCCCCGCGGGCGGCGGACCGGCTGATCGCCGACCTCAAGGGCACCGAACCGCTGCTCGCCGCGGTGCGCGCCGAGCGCCACCCCAGCGGACGGACCATCAGTGGACGGACCGTCACCGGCACGGGCGTCGCACAGGCCCTGACGCACCGCCGGGCCGCGCTGCGGATCGCCGCCACCCTCTCGGCCGCCGCGGTGATCGGCGGCCTGGTCGCCGCCGCCCCGGCCACGGCGGCGGCCGGCACCGGCGCCGGGTACGCGGTCAGCGCCCCGGTGCGCACTCCGCTCGGGAGTCTGACCAGCCCCCAGGTCTTCCCACAGCCACAGCAGTTGACGCCGGGCGGCAAGCCGGTGACGGTGCCCGCCCAGGTGACCCTGGTGACCGGCGGCCAGGCCGACCCGGGCGCGCTGGCGGCGGTCCGCGAGGTGCTCGGTGAGGCGGGCGCCACCAGCGTGGTGGTCCCCTCCTCGCTGGTCCCCGGCACGCCGATCCCGCCGCCCACGGCCGGCTCGCTGGTGGTCTACTTCGGCGGCCCCGCCGAGCAGCCCGACCCGAGCGCCGCCCAGGCGCTGCAAGCGCTGGGCGCGAGCGGCCCGGCCGGGCTGCCGGCCGGCGGCTACGTGCTGGCGGCCGGTCAACTGCCCATCGCCGGCGGCTCCTACGGTGCGGTGGTGCTCGCGGGAGTGGACGCCACCGGCACCTTCTACGCCGCGCAGAGCCTGCGCCAGTTGCTCACCGCCGTGCCGGCCGGGCAGGGGCAGAACGGCGGCGGCTACGGCTTCCCCGGTCTGACGATCCGCGACTGGCCCACCGGCGCAGCGCTGCGCGGCACCGCCGAGTCCTTCTACGGCACCCCGTGGACCACCGCCCAGCGGCTCGACCTGATCGACTTCCTGGGCCGGACCAAGCAGAACTTCTTCCTCTACGCCCCCGGTGACGACCCGTACCGCCAGGACCAGTGGCGCCAGCCCTACCCGCAGGCGCAGGCACAGGACTTGAAGGCGCTGGCCCAGCGGGCCGCAGCCGACCACGTCACGCTCGGCTACGCCGTCTCCCCCAGCCAGAACTTCTGCTTCAGCTCCGGCAAGGACCTGGACGCGCTGATCGGCAAGCTCTCGGCGATGCGCGACCTCGGATTCGGCGCCTTCCAGCTGCAGTTCGACGACGTCAGCTACGACGACTGGCACTGCTCCGCCGACCAGGACGCCTTCGGCACCGGGCCGGCCGCCGCCGCCAAGGCGCAGGCGAAGCTGGCGGCCGCCGTCCAGCGGCGGCTGATCGACCCGGATCCGGCGCTCGCCTCGCTCTCGGTGGTGCCCACCGAGTTCCACCAGCAGGGCGCCAGCCCGTACCGCACCGCGCTGGCCGCCGCGCTGCCGAAGGTGGTGCAGATCGCCTGGAGCGGGGTCGGGGTGATCCCCGGGAAGATCACCGCCGGTCAGACCGCGGACACCGGGCGCCTCTTCGACCACCCGCTGGTCACCATGGACAACTACCCGGTCAACGACTCCACCCCGGGTCGGCTCTTCCTCGGCCCCTACACCGGGCGCGACCCGGAGGTGGCGAGCCGCTCGGCGATGCTGCTTACGGCGGCGATGCAGCAGCCCACCGCCTCGCAGATCCCGCTGTCGACCGCCGCCGACTACGCCTGGAACCCGACCGGTTACCAGTCCGACGCCTCCTGGCGGTACGCGCTGCGCGCCCTGGCGGCCGAGTTCGGGCCGGTCCAGGGCGCCACTCCGGCCGCCGCCACCGACGCCGGCCCCGCGCTGGCCGCGATCGGCGCGCTGGCCGGCAACAGCTCCTCGTCACCGCTCTCCTCCCAGGAGTCGGGCTACCTGACCCCGCTGCTCGACGCCTTCTGGTCCGCGCTGCAGCCCGCCGGCGGCGCCGTCGACCTCGGCCGGCTGCAGCAGGCCGCCGACCCGCTGCGGGCCGCCTTCGGCACCATGGCCGGCGCCCCGGACGCGCTGCGCGGCGGCTCACCGGCCGGGGCCGGCCCGCTGGCCGCGGAGGCCGGCCCCTGGCTGGACCGACTGAGCCTGTACGGCAAGGCCGGGCAGGCGGCCCTGGACATGCTGCTGGCCCAGCACGGAGGTGACGGCGCCACCGCCTGGCAGGCCCGGGTGCAGCTGCGCGCGCTGCGCACCCAGCTGGCCGCCCAGGGTCCGGTGACGGTCGGCGCCGGGGTGCTGGACCCCTTCCTGGACCGGGCCACCCAGGCCGCCGACAGCTGGTCGGGGGTGAGCTCCGGCCAGCTCAGCGCGACCACCACCATGGGCAGCGCGAACGGCCACCCCCCGGCGCTGATGGCCGACGCCTCGCCCGACACCTTCTACTGGACCTCGGCCCCGCCGCAGCCCGGCGACGCGATCGGTGTCGCGCTGGGTGACGGGCGCCCGGTGGCCTCGGTGACGGTGCGGATGGGCTCGACGGACGGTGCGGGCGGGCCCGGCAGTGCCGCCCCGATCGGGGACGATACAGCGGCCGCGGCGAACGACTACCTGCACGACGGGGTGCTGGAGTACGTCGGCGACGACGCCGTCTGGCACCAGTTGACGACGGTGCACCAGCAGAAGACGGTCACCGCCCAGCTGCCGGCCGGTGTGCTGGTCAAGGCGGTCCGGCTGCGCGCCACCAAGACCCAGCAGACGGCGGTCGCGGTGCGCGAGTTCAGCGTGACCGCGCCGGACAGCGTGAACGTCACCGTCTCCGGCGGCCCGGCCGCCCTGCCCGGCTCCTCGGCCGCCACGGTGCTGGACGGCGACCCCGACACCGCCTACCGGGCGGCCGCCGCGCCGACCGTCACCGACGCCCCGCTCAGCATCGAGCTGGGCGCGCCCCGGCCGCTGGACCGGCTCACCGTGCTGACCGACCCGACCGTGCGGGCCACCGCCACCGTGTCGGTGCACGATCCGGACGGCAGCTGGCGCGACATCGGCACCCTGCGCCCCGGCTACAACGAGCTGCCGGCCGGCGGCCGACCCACCGACGCGGTGCGACTGACCTGGCAGCCGGGCGGCGACGCACCGGTGGTCAACCAGATCGTGCCCTGGTACGCGGACACCCCGGTGGCCCGGCTGACCCTGGTCGACCCGGTGCTGGACGTGATCGCCGGCGCCCCCGCGCCCGCCCAGACCCAGGCCGTGGTGGACGCGCTGCGCCCCGACGGCACGACCGGCCTGCTCCAGGCGGCGGCCCCGAGCGGGGTCCAGGGCATCACCGTGGCGCCCGCCCCCGCCCCGGGCCAGCCGGGCACCCCGGTCAGCCTGCCGCGCGGCGGGCGGGCCAGCACTCCGGTGCAGGTCAGCGCGGCGGCGGGCACCCCGTCCGGCACCTACCAGGTGCCGGTGAGCTTCACCGCCGGCTCGGTGGCCATCCAGCAGACCCTCCAGGTGCACGTGGTGCCGCCGACCGGCGGGCCCGACCTGGCGCGCGGCGCGACGGCGAGCTCGTCGGGCGACCTGACGTCCAAGCTCCCGTCCTCGGCGGTGAACGACGGCGACCCGAACACCCGCTGGGCCTCGCCGGCCACGGACAACGCCTGGGTGCAGCTGAAGCTGCCGCAGGCCACCCACCTGGGCGAGGCGGTGCTGCACTGGCAGGACGCCTACGCCAGTGCCTACCGGCTGGAGACCTCGGCGGACGGGAAGACCTGGACCACGGTCGCCACGGTCGCCAACGGGCACGGCGGCACCGAGACGGTCCGGTTCGACGCGCCCGGAGCCCTCTACCTGCGGATGCAGGGGGTCAGCCGGGCCACCAAGGACGGCTACTCGCTGTCCGGGCTCGAGCTCTACGGGGTCACCGAGCAGGGCGGCACCGTGGCGCCCCCGGCCCAGCCGCCGGTGGGCGTGCCGGCACCGACGCCGACCCCGGGCGGCGTGCCGGGACCGGTGCCGAGCAGCACGCCGACCCCCACGGTGCCGGTGCCGGTCCCCACGCCCCTGCCCACTCCGGGCACCGGGGCCACCCCACCCCCCGCCAGCACACCGAGCCCACCCCCGAGCGGCGCCCCGACCCCGGGCGCCTCGCCGGACCCGAGCTCCTCACCGGGCTCGACGCACTGAGGCCGTGACCCGATGACGGTCGGCGCCGGGCGAGCTGCCCGGCCGTCAGCGCGCGGATGTCGCCGTCGTCATACCGGCCGACCATGACGGCGGGCCGGTGGTGCGCTCGCTCGAGCGCGCCACCGGCCCATGAGGCACCGTTCGGCCCTCGCTGGTCAGGCGGTGAGAGCCTCCGGCTGCTCATCGCGGTGGACGGGACGGGACCGGCCCAGCGGAACCGGTGCTCCCGCGTGGTCGGTATGGTCGTGGTGTTCGAAGTCACGGAACTGGTCCGTGCCGCCGTACGGCTCCAGGTAGGGCCGCCAGCGCGGGTCCCTGATCCCGGTTCCGATGATGCGCCAGGCGAGCCCGCTGGGCGGAGCCGGAGGTCGCTTCATCCGCCACCCGAGCTCGGTCAGGTGGCGGTCGGCCTTCATGTGGTTGCAGCGGCGGCAGGCCGCCACCACGTTGTCCCAGCGGTGCTGCCCGCCGCGACTGCGCGGGATCACGTGGTCGACGCTGGTCGCGGCGGCCCCGCAGTAGACGCAACGCCCGTGGTCACGGGCGAACAGTGCGCGGCGGGTGAGCGGTACTGGCCCGCAGAACGGCACCCGGACGAACCGGGTGAGCCGGACCACGGAGGGCGCCGTAACGGCGCTGGTGGCGCTGTGCAGAGTGACACCCGAGTCCTCCAGGCTGACCGCCTTGTGGTTGAGGACGAGGATGAGGGCGCGGCGCATCGATACGACGCCGAGTGGCTCGTAGGACGCGTTGAGGACCAGGACATGCGGCACGGATGCCTCCTTGGACGCCTGCGGCGCGTGGCTCGCGCCGGGACGAGCGGATGATCGCGCATCGCTGCGCGATCACCCCCAGTGTCGCCTTACGACTTTGTACGGCGCCACCACTACCGGGTAACGGCCCGAAGAGGCTTCGGTCGCGACCGGTCGTACTGATCTCTATGCCCAGCGGCGCACCGTGTCGCACTCGAACGGCCGTCACGACGCCGCTGAGCGGCCCAGGAAGATCACTCCGACGGGACCTCGTGGTCCCCCGGCGGGCAAACGGCGGGGAAACAGGGCGGTGGACGGGCGTTAGGCTGAGGTGCCCGGTCCGCGTGGGCGGTGTGTCCCGCACGGACCGGTGGCGTGTCCCTCTGCAGGAAGGTTCCACCGTGAGCTGGTCCGGTCCCCCGGCCCTCCTCCCCCTGGCCGCCGCCGGCCCGTCGGCCGCTCCGCCCCAGGCCCCGTCGCTGCACCTGCCGACCAGTGCGGACGACGTGACCTCAAGCGCCAAGCAGACCGCGTCCTGGCTGGACGCCAACTGGGCGAGCTGGGTCGAGGGCGCGCTGCGGATCCTGATCATCGTGGTGCTCGCGGTCCTGCTGCGGGCGGTGGTGCGCAAGCTGATCGCGCAGTTCATACAGCGGATGACCCGCGAGCCGGAGGCCGACGCCGACTCGATCGGCCGGCTGGGCGGGCTGCTGGTGAACACCGAGCGCCGCCAGCAGCGCTCGGCGGCGATCGGCTCGGTGCTCAGCAGCGTCGCCTCGTTCAGCATCCTGGGCACCGCCGCGCTGATGGTGCTGTCGGCTCTCGGCATGGACCTGGCGCCGCTGCTGGCCAGCGCCGGCGTGGCCGGGGTGGCGATCGGTTTCGGCGCGCGCAACCTGGTGACGGACTTCCTCTCCGGGGTCTTCATGATCATGGAGGACCAGTACGGCGTCGGGGACGAGATCGACACCGGGGTGGCCAGCGGCACCGTGCTGGAGGTCGGCCTGCGGGTGACCAAGCTGCGCGGTGCGAACGGCGAGATCTGGTACATCCGCAACGGCGAGGTGAAGCGGATCGCCAACATGAGCCAGGGCTGGTCGACCGCGACGGTGGACGTCCAGGTCGGCTACCGGGAGAAGCTGGACCAGGTCACCGAGCTGATCCTGCGCACGGCCGAGGACTTCGCCCAGGAGGCGCCCTGGGACGAGTTGCTCTGGGAGCCGGTGGAGGTGCTGGGCGTGGAGTCGGTGGCCGCCGACGCCGTGGTGCTGCGGGTGCAGGCCAGGACCATGCCGGGCAAGGCGACCCTGATCACCCGGGGGCTGCGGCAGCGCCTCAAGCTCGCCTTCGACGAGGCCGGGATCAAGCTCAAGGAGGAGGACGGGATCGCGGCCGCCGTGGCCGCCGTGGCTCCGGCGGACGCGCTGCCGCCGTCCGCGCTCTCCGATCCGGCCTCGGCCCGTTCGCTGGCCGTCCGGCCGATCCCGGCGCCCACGCCGGAGGAGCAGCAGGCGTTCGGCAAGCTGCCGTAGCGCCGCGCTCCGCGCGAAGTCGCACGTCACGGAGCCCCGCGACCCCGATCTCCGGGTCGCGGGGCTCCGTCGTGTCCGCACCGTGATGTCGGACTGCACGTCGAAGGTCAGTCGAAGGTCAGTCGAAGGTCAGTCGAAACCATTGACAGCCTGCCCTCGACTGTTAGTAAAGTTTCCAATCATCGCAAGGGGTCACCACCACCCCGACGCCAGCGCCGATGAGGGAGGATCGAGCCCGTGACAGATTCCACCAGCACTCGCCGCCCCGGCACCCCCAGCCGGCTACGGGCGATCAACGACCGGGCGGCACTCGACCTGCTGCTCGAGCACGGCCCGCTCTCCCGCACCCGGATCGGCGCCCTGACCGGCCTGTCCAAGCCCACCGCCTCCCAGTTGCTGGCCCGCCTGGAGGCAGCCGGGCTGGTGGTCCCGGTGGGCACCACGGCGGGCGGCCCGGGGCCGAACGCGCAGCTCTACCAGGTGAACCCGGCCGCCGGGTACGTCGCGGGCCTGGATGTGACGCCCAGTCAGATCAGCTTCGCGGTGGCCGACATCACCGGCCGCACGCTGGCCGAGCACGAGGTGCCCACCCCGGGCCGGCAGGCCGCCGGCACGGTGGCTCGGGTCGCCGACGGGGTGGCCGAGACGCTGCGGCTGGCCGGCCTCGCGCCGGGCTGCCTGAGCGAGGTCGCCATCGGCACCCCGGGCGCGCTCGACCCGACCACCGGCAAGCTGCGCTACGCCCCGCACCTGCCCGGCTGGCACGACCCGCAGCTGCTGACCGAGCTGCGAGCGGCGCTGGGCGCGCCGGTCTCGATCGAGAACGACGTCAACCTGGCCGCTGTCGCCGAGCGAGCCCTCGGCTCGGCGCGCGGCTGCGACGACTTCGTGCTGCTCTGGGCAGCCGAGGGGATCGGCGCCGCGATCGTGATCGGCGGCCGCTTGTACCGTGGCTTCACCGGCGGTGCCGGCGAGGTCGGCTACATGCCGGTGCCCGGCGCGCCGGTGGTCCGCAACGTCCGCCGGGAGAACTCCGGCGGCTTCCAGCAGCTGGCCGGCGCCGACGCCGTACTCGCGCTGGCCAAGCGGCACGGGCTGTCCGGCAGGACGGCCGAGGCCGCGATCGAACGCGCACTGGTGACCCCGGGCGCGGGCGAGGAGTTCCTCGGAGAGCTGGCCGACCGGCTGGCCACCGGGTTGGCCGCGGTCGTCGCGGTGATGGACCCCGAGATCGTGGTGCTCTCCGGCGGGATCCCCACCGCCGGCGGCGATCGGCTGCGCGAGCTGGTCCGCGAGGAACTCACCGGCCTCGCGGTGCCCCGCCCCCAGTTGCTCAGCAGCACCGTCCCCGGCTCCCCCGTGCTGCACGGCGCCCTGCACCACGCCCTGACCGCCGCGCGGGAAAGGGCCTTCACCACCGCCTGACGCGCACCACCGCCCGACACAGCACCGCCCGACACAGCACCGCCCGACGCACCACCCCTCCCCACCTTCCCCCCGCCGGGTGGACGGGCCATGCCGCCCGCCCCCGCACCCCCCTGGAGGACGCGTGTCCCAGACCCGTACCCGCCGCTCCCTCGCCTCGATAGCACTCGGCGCGAGCGTCGTGCTCCTGGCCGGCTGCACCGGACAGAGCTCCGCCGGAAGCGACACCTCGACCAACGGCAAGGACGTCACGATCACGTTCTGGCACGGCTGGAGCCAGCCCAACGAGACCGGCGCGATCAACGCGAACATCGCCAACTTCGAGAAGCTCAACCCGCACGTCCATGTCAAGGTGGTCGCCAACATCTCGGACGACAAGAGCGAGCAGGCGCTGCGGGCCGGCGGCCCCGACGCGCCGGACGTGGTCTCCTCGTTCACCACCGACAACGTGGGCAAGTTCTGCACCGACAAGATCTGGGCCGACCTGACGCCCTTCCTCAAGCAGGACGGCATCGACCCGAAGGCCACCTTCCCGGCGCCGATGCTGCAGTACAGCGGCTTCCAGGGCGACCAGTGCTCGCTGCCGCTGCTCGGCGACGCCTACGGCCTCTACTACAACAAGAAGGCCTTCGCGGCCGCCGGGATCACCGCGCCGCCCAAGACGCTCAGCGAGTTCGACGCCGACGCGGTGAAGCTGACCGTCCCGAGCGGCGACGGCTACCAGCAGCTCGGTTTCATGCCGGACTACCACGGCTACGAGTCCTCCCCCGCGCACTACCTCGGCCAGTGGGGCACCGGCTACTTCGACGCCAGCGGCAAGTCGAACCTGGCGAACGACCCGACGGTCACCCAGATGCTCAGCTGGCAGAAGGACCTGGTGAACCAGCTCGGCGGCTACGACAAGCTGGAGAAGTTCCGCACCGGCTTCGGTGACGAGTTCAGCGCCAAGAACCCGTTCGAGACCGGCCAGGTGGCGATGGCGATCGACGGCGAGTGGCGGACGCAGTCGATCTCCGACGACAACTCCACGGTCGACTACGGCACCGCGCCGTTCCCGGTGCCGGACGCGCTGGCCAGCACCTACGGCCGCGGCTACCAGACCGGCACCATCGTCGGCATCGCCCGGACCAGCACCAAGCAGGCCGCCGCCTGGCAGTTGGTGAAGTACCTGACCACCAACACGGACGCCGTGGTCAGCTTCGCCAACGCGATCCACAACGTGCCGAGCACCGTCGCCGCGCTCAACTCGCCGAACCTGACCCAGGATCCGAACTTCAAGACGTTCCTGGACATCGCCAAGAACCCGAACTCCTCGACCACGCCCGCCAGCATCAACGGCGGCGCGTACCAGGTGAGCCTGCAGAACTTCGCCTACGACGTGGAGAGCGGCAAGCAGACCGACCTGGCCGGTGGGCTGAAGGCCACCGACAAGGAAATCGACGCGGCCGTGGCCCAGGCGAAGTGACACCCCGATGGCACTGACCCGAGCCACCCGCCCGGCGGCGCGCGTACCGCAGGCCCTGCGCCGCAAGCGCCGCCGGGAGACCGCCCGCACGCTGGCGTTCCTCTCCCCCTGGCTGATCGGCTTCGGCTTTTTCTTCGCCTACCCGCTGATCTCCACCGTCTACTTCTCCTTCATGAAGTACGACGGCTTCGCCCCGCCCGTCTTCACCGGCCTGAAGAACTGGGACTACGTCTTCAACCACTACCCCTTCTTCTGGCAGGGCCTGCGCAACACGCTCTGGCTGGTCGTGGTGATGGTGACGCTGCGGGTGCTCTTCGGGCTCGGGATCGGGATGCTGATCACCAAGGTGAAGAGCGGCGCGGGCCTCTTCCGCACCGCCTTCTACCTGCCCTACCTGGCCCCGCCGGTGGCCGCCACGATCGCCTTCGCGTTCCTGCTCAACCCCGGCACCGGGCCGGTGAACCACCTGCTCGGCAAGCTCCACCTGCCGCAGCCGGGCTGGTTCAACGATCCGACCTGGTCCAAACCGGCCCTCACCATGCTGGCCCTGTGGGGCATCGGCGACCTGATGGTGATCTTCATGGCCGCGCTGCTCGACGTGCCGACGGAGCAGTACGAGGCGGCCGAGCTGGACGGCGCCGGACCCTGGCAGCGGTTCCGCTACGTCACCTACCCGAACATCTCGCCGATCGTGATGTTCGCGGTGGTCACCGGCGTGATCCAGACCATGCAGTACTACACCCAGGCCATCGTGGCCGGGCAGGTGGCCAGCGGCATCATCGGCGGCTCCGGCGAGCAGTTCGAGCCCGGCTTTCCGCAGGGCTCCACCTGGACGCTGCCGCAGATGGTCTACAACCTGGGCTTCCAGCGCTTCGACACCGGCTCGGCCTGCGTGGTGGCGCTGGTCCTGTTCGCCCTGTCGATGGCCTTCACCAGCCTGCTGCTGCGCCGCCGGGCCGGCTTCGTGACGAGCGAGGACTGAGCATGACGCTGACTTCGACCCCCACGCTCGCCAAGCCGGTCGGCGCCGGCAGGCACGGCGACGCGGTGCGCGCCGCCCGGCGCCGGGCCGCCCTGCACTGGGTGGCCGTGCACTCCACCGCGGTGGCGGCGGCGCTCTTCTTCCTGATGCCGTTCGTCTTCGTCTTCCTCACCTCGGTGATGACCGACCGCCAGGCGCTGACCACCGACTTCTGGCCGCAGAACTGGCAGTGGGGCAACTACGTCAAGGTGTGGCAGACCCCGGGCTTCCTGACCTGGTGGCGCAACACCTTGGTCTACGCCGGGGCGGGCACCGCGCTGACCATCGTCTCCAGCCTGCCGGTCGCCTACGCGCTGGCCCGGTTCCGGTTCCGGGGGCGCAACCTGGCGCTGATGGCGGTCATCTCGATGATGATGCTGCCGCCGCAGGTGACGGTGATCCCGATGTACCTGTTCTGGGCCAAGCAGTTGCACTTGACCGGGACGCTCTGGCCGCTGATCATCCCGATGGCCTTCGGCGACGCCTTCTCGATCTTCCTGCTGCGCCAGTTCCTGCTCACCATCCCCAAGGAGTACACCGAGGCGGCCCGGGTGGACGGCTGCGGGGAACTGCGCACCCTGCTGCGGGTGATCCTGCCGATGGCCAGGCCCGCCGTCTCCGCGGTGGCACTGTTCCAGTTCTTCTACTGCTGGAACGACTACTTCGGACCGCAGATCTACTCCAGCGAGAACCAGGGCGCCTGGACGCTCAGTTACGGCCTGCAGTCGTTCAAGAGCGCGCACCACACCAACTGGAACCTCACCATGGCGGCCACCCTGCTGGTGATGGCACCGGTGATCGTTCTCTTCTTCTTCGCACAGAAGGCCTTCATCGAAGGTGTGACCCTGACAGGAGTCAAGGGCTGATGTCTCTGAAACTCGCGATCGTCGGCGGCGGCTCCACCTACACGCCCGAACTGATCGACGGCTTCGCCCGGTTGCGCGACCGGCTGCCGATCGCCGAGCTGGTGCTGGTCGACCCGGCCGCCGAGCGGCTGGAGTTGATCGGCGGCCTGGCCCGGCGGATCTTCGCCAAGCAGGGGCACCCGGCCGTCGTGCGGACCACCGGCGACCTGGCCGCGGGCGTCGCGGACGCGGACGCCGTGCTGCTGCAGTTGCGGGTCGGCGGTCAGACGGCGCGGGGCGAGGACGAGGCCTGGCCGCTGGAGTGCGGCTGCGTCGGCCAGGAGACCACCGGCGCGGGCGGGTTGGCCAAGGCGCTGCGCACCGTCCCGGTGGTGCTGGAGATCGCCGAGCAGGTCCGCCGGGCCAACCCGGACGCCTGGATCATCGACTTCACCAATCCGGTGGGCATCGTCACCCGGGCCCTGCTGGAGGCCGGGCACAAGGCGGTCGGCCTGTGCAACGTGGCGATCGGGTTCCAGCGCAAGTTCGCCGCGCACCTGGGCGTGGCACCGGAGTTGATCAGGCTCGACCACGTCGGACTGAACCACCTGACCTGGGAGCGCGGGGTCACGCTGCTGGAGACGCCCGAGGCGACCACCGGGCGCGAGGTGCTGCCGGAACTGCTCGACGGCTTCGGGCCCGAGATCGCCACGGACCTGGAGCTGCCGCTGCCGTTGATCCGCCGGCTCGGCGTGGTGCCCTCCTACTACCTGCGCTACTTCTACCAGCACGACGAGGTGGTGGAGGAGCTGCGCGAGAAGGGTTCGCGGGCCGCCGAGGTCGCCGCGATCGAGCGCGAACTGCTGGACCTGTACGCGGACCCGACCCTGGACAGCAAGCCCGAGTTGCTGGGCAAGCGCGGCGGCGCCTTCTACTCGGAGGCGGCCGTGCAACTGCTCGCGGCGCTGCTCGGGACCGGCGGCGAGCGGTACGACGTGCAGGTGGTCAACACCCGCAACGACGGGCTCCTGCCGTTCCTGCCGGACGACGCGGTGATCGAGGTCCCGGCCCGGGTCGGCCCGCACGGGGTGTCCGTGCTGCCGCAGCGCCCGGTCGAGCCGCTCTACCGGGGCCTGATCGCGAACGTCACGGCCTACGAGCAACTGGCCCTGGAGGCAGCCCTGAAGGGCGGCCGCGACCGGGTCTTCGACGCGCTGCTCGCCCACCCGCTGGTCGGCCAGATCGAGCTCGCCGACCAGCTGACGGACCGGCTGCTCGCACACAACAGCCGGTACCTGAGCTGGCTCTGACGACCAGTCATGCACCGCGCCCCGGCCGGACCGGCCGGGGCCTCATGGACGAGCCCCGGGGAAACGATGGACCACCACCAGCTGGAACCGCACGATCACGCCACCGAGCCCGTCGGCGTGATCGCCATCGACGCGGGCAACAGCAAGACCGATGTCGCCCTGGTCGGCGCCGACGGGCAGCTGCTCGGCACCGCGCGCGGCGGCGGCTTCACGCCGCACCTGGACGGTCCCGAGACGGCCGTCGCCACGCTCGCGCCGCTGATCGCGGCGGCAGCCCGGGCGGCGGGGCTCGGCGCCACCGCCGGGCCGCTCGGGCAGCACCTCCAGGCCTGCCTGGCCAATGCCGATCTGCCGGTCGAGGAGCAGCAGCTGGAGCGCGCGCTGGCCGCGTACGGCTGGGGCCGCACGGTCGCCGTCAGCAACGACACCTTCGGACTGCTGCGGGCCGGCAGCGCCACCCCGTACGGGGTGGCGGTGGTCTGCGGGGCCGGGATCAACTGCGTCGGCCTGCTGCCCGACGGCCGCACCGTGCGGTTCCCCGCGCTCGGCCAGCTGACCGGCGACTGGGGCGGCGGCGGCGGGCTGGCCGCCGAGGCGATGTGGCACGCCACCCGGGCCGAGGACGGGCGCGGTACGGCGACCGCGCTGGCCCCCGCGATCGCCGCGCACTTCGGGCTGCCCGACGCCACCGCCGTCGCCGAGGCGCTGCACCTGCGCAAGCTGGGCCAGGAGCGGCTCCACGAGGTGGTGCCGCTGATCTTCGGCTGCGCGGAGCGGGGCGATCAGGCGGCGCTGGAGCTGATCGACCGTCAGGCCGACGAGATCACCAGGCTGGTGCGGGTCGCGCTCACCCGGCTCGAACTGCTGGACACCCCGACCCCGCTGGTGCTGGGCGGCGGGGTGCTGGCCGCCGAGCACCCGCTGCTGCTGGACAACCTGACCGCCCGGCTGCACGCCCTGGCCCCGCAGGCGCTGCCTCGGATCGTCACCGCTCCCCCGGTGCTCGGCGCGGCGCTGCTCGGCCTGGACCGGCTGGCCGACGGGGGCCTGGGCGGCGGCGAGGCGGCCCAGCGGCGGCTGCGCGAGGCGTACGGCAGCACGACGGCGGCGGTGGTGGCGTAGCGCCGCCCTTTGCCCGCTGTACCTACTGGTAGGTACGATGCCTCGCATGGACACCTCCGGATCGAACGCCGCCGGGCCGAACGCCGCCGGGCCGAACGCTGCCGAGCGCCTGATCGAGAGCACCCGCGAGCTGCTCTGGGAGCGCGGGTACGTCGGCACCAGCCCCAAGGCGATCCAGCAGCGGTCGGGAGTGGGCCAGGGCAGCATGTACCACCACTTCGACGGCAAGCCCGACCTGGCGCTGGCCGCGATCACCCGCACCGCACAGGAGGTCCGGGCCGGCGCCGAGGCGGACTTCGCCGGCCCCGGCACCGCGCTGGAGCGGATCACCGCCTACCTGCGCCGGGAGCGGGACGTCCTCAAGGGCTGCCCCGTCGGGCGGCTCACCCAGGACCCGGAGGTGATCGCGGACCCGATGCTGCGCCAGCCGGTCGAGGAGACCTTCGGCTGGCTGCACGGCCGGCTGGCCGAACTGCTCGCCGAGGGCCTCGCGAACGGCGAGTTCAGCGCGGAACTCGACCCGGCGGCCACCGCCGGCGCCGTCGTCGCGGTGGTCCAGGGCGGCTACGTGCTGGCCAGGGCGGCCCAGTCGCGGCAGCCGTTCGACGAGGCCGTCACGGGCGCGCTCGGCCTGCTCGCCGCCCGGAGCACGACCGGCCACTGACGGGCGGGCCCGCGAAGACCGTCAGGCGTCACCGTGGATCAGGCCCGCGATCGCCTCCGGGGTGGCGTCCAGGGCGGCCATGCTCTCCAGCACGTTGAAGTAGTCGCGCGAGACGGCGATCAGCCCGTCGCGGACCCGGACCACCATGATGTAGGTGAAGGCGAACGGCCGTCCGGTCGAGCTCACCGTGCCGCGCACCTGGTACTCGGCCACCACCACCTCGGGGTCGTCCGTGTCGTGCAGGTGCAGGACGTCGACACCGGTGTACACCCACCGGCCGGCCCGCTCCTTCAGCCGGGTCCGGAACTCCTCGCGGCCGTGCGAGACCTTGGGCGCGCCGGCCGGGGCGAACGGCATCTCGATCACCACGTCGGGCGCGTAGAGGTCGGCGAGTTCGTCGCGGGTGCCGTGCACGACGGTGTGGAACAGCTTCTCCAGCACCTGGCGCGGGGTCAGGACGGTTTCGGACATGGGAGTGCTCCTCCGGAGTCGGCAGAACGGGACCGGTGGAATCGGAACGGTGGCCCCGCTTCAGTATCCGGAGAGTCCGCCCCGCTTGTCTACCCCCCGCTTGTCTACCCCCCGCTTGCCGACGCCCCGTCAGATCTCCTGCGGCGACATCCGCAGCTCCCGGACCACCTCCACCGCGACCGGCGGGTACGGCAGTTCGGCGGGCAGCAGCGCGGCGGCCGCCGACCGGTCACCGGCCCGCACCAGATCCCGCACCCGGTGGGCGAGCGGCGTGACGTCGCGCACCGCGCGCAGCCAGTGGTCGGCGTAGTCGCGGGTGGCGCGGCCCGCCAGGCCCAGTTGGAGCGAGCGGTGGCCCAGCGGGTTGAGGTCCAGGTCGCGCTCCGGGTCCCACTGCACCCGCACCGTGCTCTCCTTCAGCCGCTTCGACCAGGCGGCGCGGTCGGCGTGCACCTCGGAGTCGTAGTGCGAGAGGACGGCCCGGCCGAGCGCGGACTCGAAGCCGGCCCGGGTGATCTCCAGGGCCAGCACCACCTCCTGGCCCGGCTTGGTGCCGTAGCCGCTGCGGTACATCATCCAGCGGAAGCTCGGCTTGATCCAGGTCATCCGGCTGCGGCTCCAGTCGGCCGGGAACTCCCCGTGCCGGGCCGCGTGCTCGCCGATCGCGGGCGGGTAGGCCTGGTAGACCGTCACCGTCTGCTCGGTGTAGGCGGCGCGGATCTGCCGGACCGGCAGTGGGGCGGCTTCGCTGCTCTCGTGCTGCATCGGGTCAGTCTGCACCGGGCGGGTGGCCACCGTCACCGGGATTACGAGGCACTCGGGACTCTTCCTTGGGCCACTCTTGGGCTGTTCATGGCCGACCGGGAATCCCCTCGTGATCCGACCGTTGCCTGGCCGAGACCTCCGACCCAACGGCTTGTTAGGTGAGCCTTGCCTGGCTTACTGTCTGCGGCGACACCCTCATTCCGACCCCACCGGAGCAAGCCTTGTCCAGCGGTCAGATCGCCCTCCTCGGGGCCATCGCAGGCTTCACCATCTACCTCGGCCTGCCGATCGGACGGCTGCGCAACCCGGCGCCCCGGCTGCGGGCCGGCCTGAACGCGCTGGCCATCGGGATCCTGATCTTCCTGATCTGGGACGTGCTCACGCACGCCTGGGACCCCACCGACCAGGCACTGACCGAGAAGCACTGGGGCACCGCGATCAGCGGCGCGCTGGTGCTGGCCACCGGCCTGGGGATCGGGCTGGTCGGGCTGGTCTACTACGACCGCTGGAACGCCCGGCGGCGGGCCAAGGCGGCCGGTGTCGAGGGCGCGAAGGCCGGCGCGGCCGAGCTGGCGATGATGATCGCGGTCGGCATCGGCCTGCACAACTTCGCCGAGGGCCTGGCGATCGGCAACTCGGCCGCGCGCGGCGAGATATCGCTGGCCGTGCTGCTGATCATCGGCTTCGGCCTGCACAACGCGACCGAGGGCTTCGGCATCGTGGCCCCGCTGGCCGCCGAGGGCACCCGCCCGTCCTGGGGCAGCCTCGGCCTGCTCGGCCTGATCGGCGGCGGCCCGACCTTCGCCGGCACCCTGGTCGGCCAGCACCTGGTCAACGACAAGCTGAGCATCGCGTTCCTGGGCCTGGCGGCCGGCTCGATCCTCTACGTCGTCATCGAGCTGCTCGCGGTGGCCCGGCGGGCGGCGCTCAAGGAGTTGACCACCTGGCTGATCCTGGCGGGCGTGCTGCTGGGCTTCGCCACCGACGCGATCGTGACGGCCGGCGGGGCGTGAACCGCGCCTGAGCGCGTCGAGCGACTGCGAGGGGGGCGCCGGTCGGCGCCCCCCTCAGTGGTTCAGCGCCCGGCGAGTTGCTCGCGCACCCAAGCCGCCAGCCGCACGGCGCAGTCGTCCACCGAGTCCCGCCAGGCCTTCGCCGCGCCCTCGCCGGCCTCGTCGCTGACGTACTTGACCAGCCGGACCGGAACTCCCGCGCGCTGGGCGGCGGCAGCGACGGCATAGCCCTCCATGTCGACCAACTCGGCCGCGGCGGCCAGCCGGTCGCGGGCGGCGTGGTCGGAGACGAAGAGGTCGCCGGTGGCGAGCACGGCGCCGTCGGCGGCCAGGGTGAGCGGGCCGCCGAAGCTCTGGCCGGTGAGCTGCCGCAGCACCCTGGTGTCCAGGTCGTGTTGGAGCACCGTGCCGATCAGGTGGATCCGACCGTCCAGCCCGGGCCGCAGCGCGCCGGCCGTCCCGAGGTTGATCACCTCGGCCGGGTGCGGGCCGCTCGCCAGGACGGTGGCCAGCGCGGTGGCGGCGTTCACCTTGCCCATGCCGGTGAGCAGGACCGGCAGGTCCTCGCCCAGGTGGGCGGCCTCCTCGGCGACGGCGAGGACCAGGAGCGGGCGGTCAGGGGCGACGGTTCCGATCAGCTGCATGCGCCCGATCGTACTGAGACAGGCCCGCGTACTCAGCCGTCGGCGCCGAACCGGTGCTTCAGGTTGGGGTCGTCCAGCCACCACGGGCGCAGCCCGACCTCGGCCGGCTCGGCCTCGCCGCCCTCGCCGCCCTCCGCCCCGGCCGCCTGGGCCGCCTCCGCTGCCGCCGCGTACTGCGCGTCCAGCACCGCGTCCACCGCCGCCGTCTCCTCGCGGCCCTGCACGATCATCCGGCGGATCAGCGCGCAGAGGAACGGCAGGCCGACCAGATCGCCCAGCACCCAGAGCGCGTTGCCGCCCCAGGTCTGGTCCTGCGCGATGCTCGGGCCCCAGGGGCGGTCCAGCGTGACGTAGTAGTGCTCGGCGACGATGTGACCGCCGTAGATCAGCACGATGCCGAGCGCCGCGTCGAAGATCACCTCGACGAAGGTGATCACGAGCCCGATCAGGTGCGGGTACTCGTGGCCGACCGGGTCCAGTTGCAGCCGGGGCCAGAAGTAGGCCAGCCCGAGCAGCACCAGCGAGACGTGCAGCCCGATGTTCCAGGCGCCGCTGCTCAGACTCTTCTCGTACCAGGGGGTGAAGTAGAGCAGCCACGGCGGCGCCAGCAGCAGCACGGTGGAGACCGCCGGGAACATCAGCACCTTGGACGGCCCGCTGCGCAGCGCCCGCAGGATCCGCTCCCGGCGGTCCGGCGGCGAGGCCTCGGCCAGCAGCGAGACCGGCGCACCCATCGCGATCAGCAGCGGGACCAGCATCAGCAGCAGGACCACCTGGACGGCCCGGTCGGTGAACAGGATCCGGTCGTAGACGCCGATGCCCGAGCAGGTGACCCAGATCCAGAGCAGCAGCCCGCCGAAGAAGTTCAGCGTGCGGGTCGGCTGCCAGCGCTGCCCGGCCCGGGCCAGCGTGCGCAGACCGAGCAGGTAGCCGCCGCCGAGCAGCGCGCAGAGCGCCAGCACCACCGGCTCGGCGGTCCACGAGGTGGCCAGGTCGGCCCACTGCCACGGCGGCGGGCCGTGGTATCCGGCGGCTTCGGCCAGGACTGCTGTGCTCTGCATCGTTCGCGCTCCATGCTCCGCCCGGGTGCGGCGGGTTCCCACGCCATCATGGCCGACCGCGAGTCGATCACCGGCAGCGGGGCACCGACGCCACGCCGTCCAGCGCGCCACCCGCCGGTGGCCCGGCGCCGCAACCGCACTAAGGTTCAGTCGCGTCTTGGCGCAAGTCACGTGTGGCTGTCGGACGCGGTGGCCATACTGCTGGCAACGGGCCGGTCCTGACCGTCGGGGTGGCCTTGGGGGAAGGTGGGGCGGGTGGCAACACCAGCGCAGACGGCGGCACGACCGCCGGGACAGGGTGGCGGCGCGCCACCACCGTATCCACGACGCCCACCGACGCCGCCGCGGGCGCGACGGCGCGACCGCTGGCGGGCCGCGGCCCGCACCGCGCCCGGGCAGCTGCGGCTGACCGGGACCGCCCTGGTGGTCCTGGTGCTCGCCTTCGGCGCCCTGACGGGGTGGCAGGTGGCCGACCGCAGCAGCGCGGCCGACCAGGTGGTCACCCACAGCCAGCCGCTGAGCCAGAACGCGACCGAGATCTACCGCTCGCTGGCGGACGCCGACACCACGGCGGCCTCCGGTTTCCTGCTGGCCGGCGGCGAACCGCGCGAGGTCCGCCAGCGCTACCAGGACGACCTGGCGAACGCCGCCCAACTGCTCACCCAGGCCGCCGCGCAGAGCGCAGGCGCAGGCCGGGCGCAGACCTGGATCGACCAGCTCAACCAGCAACTGCCGGTCTACTCGGGCCTGGTGGAGACCGCGCGGACCAACGACCGGCAGGGCCTGCCGTTGGGCGCGGCCTACCTGAGCTACGCCTCCAACCAGATGCAGAGCCAGCTGCTGCCGGCCGCCCAGCACCTGTCCGACGCCGAACTCGCCCGGCTGAACCAGGACTACGCCGACGCCCAGGCCACCCCCTGGGCGGCCTACGTGCTCGGCGCGCTGCTCCTGGCCGGCCTGCTCTGGGTGCAGGTCCGGCTGTTCCGGCGCACCAACCGGGTGCTCAACCTCGGGTTGCTGGGCGCCACCGGCGCGCTGCTGGCCACCCTGCTCTGGCTGACCGTCGGGGTGCTGGCCGCCGACTCGGCGCTCTCGGACAGCCTCGAGCACGGCTCGACGCCGCTGCAGGCGCTCAACCTGGCCCGGGTGGACTCGCTGCAGGCACGCACCGCGGAGAACCTCAACCTGGTCGCGCGCGGCTCCACCACCCAGTACGCCGACCAGTGGACCAAGACCTCGGCGGCCGACTCCGGCGCCCTGGCCAATGCCCAACAGCTGGCCCCGAGCGGCGCGGCGGCGGACATCAAGGCCGCCCGCGACCAGTTCTCGCTCTGGACCCAGCGGCACACCGCCGCCGACGCCAAGAACAACGCCGGCGACTACCAGGGCGCGCTGGACGGCACGGTGGGCAGTGGCGCGGACAGCGCGCAGCCGGCCTTCCTGGCGCTGGATCAGGACCTGGCGAACGCGGTGAAGGTCGAACAGGCCGACTTCCTGAGCGCGGCGAAGAACGGACGGGACGCCACCGGCACCGTCGTCTACGCCGCCGCCGTGCTCGCCCTGCTGGGTGCGGCGGGCGTGCTGCGCGGGATCGGCCGCCGGCTGGCGGAGTTCCGATGACGGGGGGACGGATGACTCGACGGGTACGGACCTCACTGGTCGCAGCCGCCCTGCTGGCGCCGCTCGCGCTGGCCGGTTCGGCCTCGGGCGTGGCGGGGCGGGCGGCGGTGGCCGGTGCGACGGTCAAGACGGCGGCGCCGACCTGCGATCCCACCAAGAGCCTGCCGCCGAGCAGCAGCGACAGCGGCCCGGCGGTGAGCGCGATCAAGAAGCGCGGCTACCTGATCGCCGGCGTCGACCAGAACAACTACCACTGGGGCTTCCGGGATCCGGCCAGCGGCCAGGTGGAGGGCTTCGACATCGACATCGTGCACGCGATCGCCCAGGCCATCCTGGGTGACCCGAGCAAGGTCGTGTTCAAGATGGTGCCCACCGCGCAACGTATAGAAGCCATCAAGAACGGCCAGGTGGACGTGATCGCGCGTACCATGACGATCACCTGCGACCGGCTGAACGACGTGGCCTTCTCCACGGTCTACTTCCAGGCCGGACAGCAGGTGGTGGTACCGAAGGCGGCCCACGCAACGAGTGTCGACGGCGCACTGAAGGGGAAGACGGTGTGCGTGTCGCAGGCCTCGACCGCGCAGGATCAGCTGAAGCAGGATCCGCGCGGGGTGAAGGCGATCACGGTGGTGGGCAACGACCTCGACTGCCTGGTGCGGATGCAGCTCGGGCAGGTGGACGCGACGCTGACCGACAACGCGATCGCCGTCGGCCAGGCCGCCCAGGACCCGACGGTCCAGGTGGTCGGCCCCTCCATCACCGACGAACCGTACGGCGTGGCGATGTCCAGGACCGCGCCCGACCTGGTGGCCCGGGTGAACCAGGTGCTGGCCGACTACCGCGGCGGTGGTGGTTGGATGGCCAGCTACGACAAGTGGCTCGCGCCCTACCTGGGATCCTCCGACGGCCCGCCGCCCGCGAACTACCTGCCGTGAGAACCGAACTGACCGAGGATTGAGGAGAGAAGGGCGTGGCGTTGACAGGATCCGCTGGCCCGGTGCTGAGCCGGGAGGAGGTGGACCGCGAGCTGTCCCGGCTGAGCGCCGAGCGCGAGGCCGTCGAGGCGGCGCTGCTCGCGCTCCAGGACCATCCCGGCCGGCGCCTGCTGGAGGGCGCGGCCCTGTCCGGGCGCACCGAGGAGCGCTGGTCGGTGGCCAACCAGGGCCTCGGCCTGCTCTGGGCCTTCTTCGACCGCTACTCGGAGGCGCTGGCCGCCGCCCGCGCGGTGCGCTCACGCCGGGTGCGCCCGACCTCGCCCGAACTGGCCGAGCTGAGCGAGCTGTTGCGTGGCCGCGCGGTCACCGTCTCGGGCGGCCAGCTGCCCAACGCGGCGATGCAACTGACGGGCCCTGCCCGGATGGTGGAGCAGATCAGCCTCGGCGAGCTGATGGACCGGATGAACTCCTGGTACGCCACCGTGCTGGAGGTGGTCAGCGCGGCCGACGCGGTCTGGTCCGCGCTGCCGGCCAGGATCGACCTGCTGCTCGCCGAGCTGCGCCGGGTGGCAACGCTTGCCGCCTCGGTCGGCGTGCGGGCCGGCGCGCACCCGCTGGCCGACGAGCTGGGCCGGCTCGAACAGGAGCTGACGGAGCTTCGGGCCCAGGTGCTGGCCGACCCGCTGGCGCTCTGGCGCCCGGCCCGGGTGCCGGCCCAGCGCGGTCGGGAGACCGCGAGCAGCGTGGCCGCCCAGGCGGCCGCGGCCGGCGCGGTGGACACCGAGCGGTTCGACCAGGCCGGCCGGGCGCTGGACAACGTGCGGGTCGAGCTGGAGCAGTTGCTCCGGCTGCGCGACGAGGCGGACGAGCGGCTGCACCAGGTCGCCGACCTGCTGCGGCGCGCGGACGCCACGCTGGGCGAGGCCCGGCAGGCGCGCGGCGAGGTGCTCGCCAAGATCGCGGCGACCGAGGTGCCGGCCGTGCCGGGGCCGCTGGCCGCGCTGCGCGACGGGGTGCACCAGGCCGCCGAGCTGCGCCAGAGCGGGCAGTGGCACCGGCTGGCGCCGCTGCTCGACGCCCTGGAGGAGCAGGCCGCCCAGGAGTTGACCCGGGCCCGGCAGTCGCTGACCGAGGTGACCGCGCCGCTGGCCGTCCGGGCCGAGCTGCGCGGCCGGCTGGACGCCTACAAGGCGATGGCGGCCCGGCTCGGGGTGGCCGAGGACCCCGAGGTGATCGAGCGTTACGAGAAGGCCCGCTGGCTGCTGTGGAGCGCCCCGTGCGATCTGCGCGCGGCAGCGGCGGCGGTGGCGAGATTCCAGCAGGCGCTCCGTCCGGCGGCGGCGCCGCAGGACGCGCGGCGGTACGAAGGACAGGGGGACTGAGAGCCATGGGCGAAGCCTGTGTGCGGCCGGACTGCTCCGGCGGTGTGATCGACGAGGACGGCTACTGCACCGAGTGCGGGCTGGCCCCGCTGTCGGCGACGACCGGTCGGGCCGGTGCGCCGGCGGCCACCGCGACGGCGGGCCCCGGCGCCCGCTGCGCGCGGGCCGGCTGCGCCGGCACCATCGACGCGGACGGATTCTGCGACGAGTGCGGCCTGGCCCCCGAGGGCGGCGCGGCGATCCCGTCCGCCCGGCAGTCGCCGGACTCCTCCTCGGTGCGCTCGATGCCCTCCAGCCGGACCGGCTCGGCCCGTGCCATGTCGGGCCGTTCGCGCTCGCACCGCTCCACCCGCACCGGCACCCGCGGCTCGGTCTCGGTGCGCAGCAGCAAGTCCACCGGCACCACCGCCGGGCGCCCCCGGCTGGGCGCCGGCCTGGTGACGGTCCCCACCGTGCCGACCGCCGACCCCTCGCTGGCCGTGCTGGAGAACCCCGAGGTCCCCGAGCGCAAACGGTTCTGCAGCAAGTGCGAGCGCCCGGTCGGCCGGGAGAAGAACGGCCGCCCGGGCCGCCCGGACGGCTTCTGCAGCAACTGCGGCACCGCGTACTCCTTCACCCCCAAGCTGCGCCGCGGCGATCTGGTCGGCGGCCAGTACGAGGTGCTGGGCTGCCTGGCGCACGGCGGCCTGGGCTGGATCTACCTGGCGGTGGACCGCCGGGTCTCGGACCGCTGGGTGGTGCTCAAGGGCCTGCTGGACAGCGGCGACGAGGACGCGCTGGCGGCGGCGATCGCCGAGCGGCGCTTCCTGGCCGAGGTGGACCACCCGAACATCGTGCGGATCATCAACTTCGTCGAGCACCCGGACCTGCGCACCGGCTCGACCGACGGCTACATCGTGATGGAGTACGTCGGCGGCAAGTCGCTCAAGGACATCGCCAACGAGCGGCGCGGCGCGGACGGCAAGCGCGAGCCGCTGCCGGTCGAGCAGGCCATCGCCTACGGGCTGGAGGCGCTGCCGGCGCTCGGCTACCTGCACAGCCGGGGCCTGATCTACTGCGACTTCAAGATCGACAACGTGATCCAGAGCGAGGACACGCTCAAGGTCATCGACATGGGCGCGGTGCGCCGCTTCGACGACGACGGCCCGATCTACGGCACCGTCGGCTACCAGGCGCCGGAGATCGCCACCGACGGCCCGTCGCCCGCCTCCGACCTGTACACCGTGGCCCGCACCCTGGCCGTGCTCAGCTTCGACTTCCAGGGCTACAGCACCACCTGGGTCGACGAGTTGCCCGGCCCCGAGCAGGTGCCGGTCTTCGCCGAGTACGAGTCCTTCTACCGCCTGCTGGTGCGCGCCACCGACCCCGACCCGAGCCGCCGGTTCTCCTCCGCCGATGAGATGGCCGACCAGCTGACCGGCGTGCTGCGGGAGATCCTGGCGCTCAAGGACCGCAACCCGCGGCCCGCCCTCTCCACCCTGTTCGGTCCCGAACTGCGGGTGGTGGACACCGAGTTGGTGACCGACGGTGAGCCGCCCGCGCCCGGCCTGCCGCGACTGCGGCCGCTGGACGCGGCGGCCACCGCGCTCGCCCTGCCGGTCCCCCGGGTGGACCCGAGCGACCCCAACGCGGGCTTCCTGGCCGCGCTGATGGCCACCCGCGCCGCCGACGTGCTCTCCGCCCTGCAAGGCGCGCCGGTCAACTCGGTGGAACGCCGGCTGCGCGAGCTGCGGGCGCTGATCGAGCTGGGCCGGCACACCGACGCCGCCGCCTCGCTCGCCGAGCTGCAGGCCGGTGACGGGGACGACTGGCGGGTGGTCTGGTACCGCGGCCTGTCCCAGCTGACGGCCGCGGGTGCCGCCGGCGATCCGGCGGCAGCCCGGGCGCTGGCCGAGGCCGCCGCCGAGGCCTTCGACGCGATCTACGACGCCTTCCCCGGCGAGTCCGCGCCCAAGCTGGCGCTCGGCATCTGCGCCGAACTGCTCGGCCACGCCGAGGACGCGGCCGAGTTCTACCGTCTGGTCTGGACCACCGACCACGCCTATGTCAGCGCCGCCTTCGGCCTGGCCCGGGTCTGCCTGGCGGCCGGCGACCGGGCCGGTGCGGTGGCCACCCTGGAGTCCGTCCCGGAGACCTCCAGCCACTACACCGCCGCCCGGATCGCGAGCATCCGGGCCCGGCTGCGCGAGCGCCCGGGCCAGGAGCCGCTGGGCGGCGACCTGCTGGCCGGTTCGGCCCAGCTGAGCTCGCTCGGCCTGGACGACCGGCGGCGCGAGCAGCTCTCGGTGGAGGTGCTGGACGCCGCGCTCGGCTGGGTGCTGGCCGGTCGGCCCACGCCCGCCGCGAGCCGACCGCTGCCGGCCGGCGACGGCGACGTCCAAGTGCTCGGCCACCCCGCCCGGGAGCGCGAGCTGCGGTTCGCCCTGGAACGCTCCTACCGGGTGCTGGCCCGGCTGGCGGAGCGGGCCGAGGACCGGATCGAACTGGTCGAGCGGGCCAACCGCACCCGCCCGCGAACCTGGGTGTGACGATGATGGAGTTTCAGCGGGTCTGCCCGTTCTGCGCCGAACCGCTCGACCCGCAGGACGTCTTCTGCGAGGCCTGCGGGCGCCACCTGGCGTCCGCCGCCGAGCGCGGCGAGGAGCAGCAACCGGCCGCCGACGACGGCGACTTCGAGCTGCCGGCGCCGAACGGCTGCGCGCAGTGCGGTTCGCTGTCGCTGAGCCAGGACGGCTACTGCGAGTCCTGCGGCGCGGCCCAGCCGCGCCCGCGCGACCACCAGGAGCGCGAGCTGTCCGGGGTGGCCGCGGTGAGCGACCGCGGGGTGCGCCACCACCGCAACGAGGACGCCTTCGCGGTGGCCGCCACCTCGCTGCCCGGCGGCGAGAACGCGCAGGTCGCGGTGGTCTGCGACGGCGTCTCCTCGGCCTCGCGCCCTGACGAGGCGTCACAGACCGCCGCCGACACGGCCAGCGAGGCGCTGCTGACCGCGCTGGAGCACGGTGTGGAGCCGGAGCCGGCGATGCGCGGGGCGATCCTGACCGCCGCCGAGGCGGTCGCCGAGCTGGGCCGCACCAGCGGTCCGGAGGCCGGGCGCAACTCCCCCGCCTGCACCTTCGTCGGCGCGGTCGCGGCGGGCGGCGTGGTCACCATCGGCTGGGTCGGCGACAGCCGGGCCTACTGGATCCCGGACGACCGGGAGGGCGCCGAGCCCTACCGGCTGACCGAGGACGACTCCTGGGCCGCCGGGATGGTCGCGGCCGGCCTGATGAGCGAGGCCGAGGCCTACGCGGACGCCCGGGCGCACGCGATCACCGGCTGGCTGGGCGCGGACGCCGAGGAGGTCGAGCCGCACACCGTGGCCTTCACCCCGCACGTGCCCGGGGTGCTGGTGATCTGCAGCGACGGGCTGTGGAACTACGCCGAGGCCGCCACCGACCTGGCCGACCTGGTGCGGGTCGACGCCCAGCGGGACCCGCTGCGGGCCGCCCGGGCCATGGTCTCCTTCGCGGTCGGGGCGGGCGGCCACGACAACATCACCGTGGCGGTGCTGCCCGTGCTGCCCGATCCGGCCGGCGGCTACACCGACACGCTGCTGGACCTGCCGGTGATCACCGCCCCCGCCGCCGCGCCGCCGATGCCGCCGGTCCCCCCGGTGCCCCCGCACCCGCCGCTGCCCCTGCCGCCCCGCTGACGACGCTTCCCGGCCATCCCATCCCCTTTCCACGCTTCAGGAGTTCACGGCCATGGCCAGTCTCGCCAAGTCGAACCTGCCCCGCTTCACCACCGACATCTTCCAGAACGAGTACCTCGCCGAGGGCGCCCGCGAGGTCAACGCGATCGTCACCGTGACGGCCACCGGCGGCGGCACCACCGGCGGCCGGCCGCTCGGCGCCGGCGACGCGGGCGGCGACGCGGGCCAGAGCGCCGCCGTGGTGCTGATGGTGGACTGCTCCGGCTCGATGGACTACCCGCCCACCAAGATGCGCAACGCCCGGGACGCCACCGCGGTGGCCATCGACACGGTGCGCGACGGGGTCGCGTTCGCGGTGGTGGCCGGCACCCACGAGGCCAAGGAGGTCTACCCGGGCGACGGCGGCCTGGCGATCGCCTCGCCGGCCACCCGGGAGGCGGCCAAGCAGTCGCTGCGCAAGCTCACCGCCGGCGGCGGCACCGCGATCGGCACCTGGCTGACGCTGGCCGACAAGCTCTTCCTGACCCGCCGCGACTTCGCCATCCGGCACGGCATCCTGCTCACCGACGGCCGCAACGAGCACGAGAAGCCCGAGGACCTGCAGCGGACCCTGGACCGGGTGAGCGGCCACTTCACCGCCGACTGCCGCGGGGTCGGCACCGACTGGGAGATCCCCGAACTGCGCCGGATCTCCTCCGCGCTGCTCGGCACGGTGGACATCGTGGCCGAACCCTCGGGCCTGGCCGACGACTTCCGCTCGATGATGGAGGCCGCGATGGGCAAGCAGGTCGCCGACGTGGCGCTGCGGGTCTGGACCCCGGCCAACGCGAGCGTCAAGTTCGTCAAGCAGGTCGCCCCGAACCTGGAGGACCTCACCGAGCGCCGGGCCGAGGCCGGCCCGCGGGCCGGCGACTACCCGACCGGCTCGTGGGGAGACGAGAGCCGCGACTACCACGTCTGCGTGGAGGTCCCGACGGCCGCGGTCGGCAACGAGATGCTGGCCGCCCGGATCTCGCTGGTGCTGCCGCAGGCCGGCGGTACCGCCGAGGTGCTCACCCAGGGCCTGGTCAAGGCGGTCTGGACCGACGACCTGGCCTCCTCCACCAAGATCAGCCCGCAGGTCGCCCACTACACCGGCCAGGCCGAGCTCGCCGACGCCATCCAGGAAGGCCTGGAGGCCCACCGGGCCGGCGACCTGGACCGCGCCACCTCCAAGCTCGGCGCGGCCGTCCGCCTCGCCCACCAGACCGGCAACGAGGGCACCTTCAAGCTGCTCCAGAAGGTGGTCGACGTGGTGGACGCCAAGGAGGGCACGGTCAAGTTCCGCAAGGACGTCAGCGAGGCCGACTCGATGACCCTGGAGACCCGCTCGACGAAGACGGTCCGGGTGGCCGGCAAGAAGCGCCCGGAGTGAGCGCGGCGGGCGCGCACCGGCGCGCACCGGGCATGAACGGCTTCGATCCGGCGTTCACCGCTTCACCACTCATCGGTATCGTGGTGCGCTGACATGACCTGCTGCCGCTACCTGCCGGACCTGCTGAGATGTGGGGGACTTGATGCCGATCTGCCCTAGGGGCCATGAGTCGCAAGCCGAGGACTGGTGCGATTTCTGTGGCTTCCCGATGAACCCGGCCTCCGGCTCGGTGCCGGGCGGGGCGGCCGGTGGGGCACCCTACTCGGCGCCGCCGATGCCGCAGATGCCGCCCGGTCCGCCGCCGGGCACGGCCGGGGGCTACCCGGCGGGGGCCACCGAGGCCCTGGTCAGCTGCCCGATCTGCCAGACCCCGCAGACCGGCCGGTACTGCGAGGAGTGCGGCTACGACTACGAGCTGGCCGCGTCCGCCCCGCAGCAGCCTCAGCCTCAGCAGCAGGCGCCGGGCGGCTACGGCTACCCGCCGATCGGCCAGCCTCCCCAGCCGCAGGGCGGCTACGGCTACCCGCCGCAGGAGCCGTCGGCCCCCCAGCCCTACCCGTCGTCGAACGGCAACGGCTACCCCGAGAACAACTACCCGGGCCAGGCCTACCCCGACCAGGGCTACCAGCAGCAGCCCGAGCAGCAGGCTCCCCCGCAGCAGCAGTCGATGGAGTACCCGACCTCGTTCGCGCTGACCCCGCCGGCCGCCCCGCACCAGCAGCAGTCGCGCACCACCTGGGTGGCCGTGGTCGCCGCGGACCGCGAGTACTTCACCGACATGATGGCGCGCAGCGGCCCGGAGGCCTCCGGGCTGTTCTTCCCGCCGTACTGCCCCGAGCGCCGGATCCCGATCACCGGCCGCGGCCAGCTGCGGATCGGCCGGCGCAGCCAGCACAAGGGCACCGTCCCGGAGATCGACCTCTCAGTGCCACCGGAGGACCCGGGCGCCTCCCACCAGCACGCGCTTCTCGCCGAACAGCCGGACGGCAGCTGGGTCCTGGTCGACCAGGACTCGACCAACGGCACCACCGTCAACGGCGGCCCGGACCCGATCGCCCCGCACACCGCCATCCCGCTGACCGAGGGCGACCGGATCCACATCGGCGCCTGGACCACGATCACCCTGATCCGGGCGTAGGTCCGCTCCTGTCCGCCGCTGTCCCACCAGGGTGTGGGACGGCGGCGGATCGCTGGTCGGTGCCAGCTGCTCTCAGGCGGCGACACCCGTAGGTCGCCGGAGTACTGGTCCGGCTGCCGAGAGCAGGAGGCGGGGGGGGGGCCCCCCCGGGGGGGGGGGCGCCCCCCCCCCCCCCCCCCCCGGGCCCCCCCCCCCCGGGGGCCCCCCCCCGCGGGGGGGCCGGCGGGCGACCCCCCCGGGGCCCCCCCCGGGGCGGCGGGGGGGCCCGGGGGGGGGGGCCCCCCGCGGGGGGGGGGGGCCCCCCCCCGGGGGGGGGGGCCCCCCCACCGCCGTCACGACCGGAGAGCCGATCAGCTCCGGGTCGCCAGGACCTGGCTGGAGCCGTCGGGCATCCCCGCGATGGCCGCCCGCTGAGCGGGGAAGGTGCTCGACCCGTACGGCCCCTGGACGGCGGCGAAGCCGCTCCAGTTGCCGTTGGCGAGGCGGATGTCGTGGTAGACGTTGCCGTCATTGCCGATCGCCAGCACCTGCGAGGAGCCGTTCGGCATCCCCGCGATCGCCACCGCGCTCGCGGCCATGTTCGGCGAGCCGGCGCTGGGCAGCGGGGCGAAGCCACTCCAACTGCCGTTGGCGAAGCGGATCTCGTGGTAGACGTTGCCGTCGTTACCGATCGCCAGCACCTGCGAGGACCCGTCCGGCATCCCCGCGATGCCCGCCTTGCGCGCCGACATGTTCGGCGAGCCGGCGCTGGGCAGCGGGGCGAAGCCACTCCAACTGCCGTTGGCGAAACGGATCTCGTGATAGACGTTGCCGTCGTTACCGATCGCCAGCACCTGCGAGGACCCGTCCGGCATCCCCGCGATCGCCACCGCCCTGGCCGACATGTTCGGCGAGCCCACACCGGGCAGCGGGGCGAAGCCACTCCAACTGCCGTTGGCGAAGCGGATCTCGTGGTAGACGTTGCCGTCGTTACCGATCGCCAGCACCTGCGAGGACC